>JBCDBB010000092.1:0-15505 GCA_039184415.1 Pseudomonadota bacterium | reverse complement strand
CGCCCAGCAGGGCCAGACCCGCGAGGGCTGGGACAAGCTTCTGGTCTGGATGGTGGACGAGCAGGGCATGGCCGAAATCGACGAGCCCGACCGGACCCAGGTGCTCGACTATCTCGAAGCCCACTACAACACAAACAGGCCGAACTTCCCAAGATGACGGGGGAAGGCGGGTCCGGCAGCGCCAGAAGCACCGGCCCATCCCCTGGCGCCGCGCGACCCGGCTGTCGTGGATCTCAGCCATTTGTGCTGGTGCGGGATCAACGCATCGCCGGCGTTATGCGGGTCCGCCGTGAGATGATCGGCACTCGTACACTTCGGCGCCCGTTCTGCCCCCGACAGGGTCGCAATGGAGAGCGGCCGGAGATCGTGCCTTTGAAACTCCGGCTGTCCGGGTTCGAAGCCGGGCCGTTTCAATGCGTCTCTGCCCGGTCGGCGCATCGTGCGGATACCCGACAAAGAGACTCAAGTTAACCATACGGAAAGGTTTGGTTGAGACGCTATCTCTTGGTGTGTTTTCAAAAATTTATCGAAGTAGGCCTGCAGCATTTCAAATATGTAAGGACTTCAGGTGCCTTTTCCGGACCGCGAAACAGGCTTCCCGGACGAGCGAGTGTCTTGGACCTCGCGTGCTTCAGGCGCGGGTCGCGATGCTTTCGGGATTTCCGGTCCGTCTGAACCCGCGCTCCGACCCGCCGGTACGCGAGCTCCACAAATCCCGCGAGACACAGCGCCCCGCGCCGGCGCGAGTAACGGCTCCGGCACAGCCGACAGCGCAGCGAGCCGCGGTTCCACGCCGCAACAGGCGCGTCCGGGGCAATACGCGACCCCGCGCAAGGATCCCGGTCCCGCCGGAGAGGCCTTTGTCCGGCGTATCCCGCGCGCTCTCGGACTCTTCTGTTTCGCGCTGTCGGCGCTTTTTCTCTCTGCTCTGACCGTTTCGACCTCCATGGGCGCCCCCCAGGCCTCCGACGATTCGGAGCCTCTGGACATCCAGCAGTACCTGGAGAGCGCCTCGCCGCTCGATGGACCATTCTCCTTCACCGGGCTCGAACGGCCGCCCGATGACCCTCCGGCGGACAACTCTGAAACAGAGGCAGCCGCCGGGTCCTCCGGGACGCCTGTCACCATGCATCTTCGCCTGAAGGACCTCGAAATCGCGGATGTCGATCTGGGCGCGGACACGTTCGAAGCCTCCTTTGAGATGCTGATGTCCTGGCGCGATCCGCCGGCCGGTGAGGAGCCGGCCGCAGAACCCTTCGCCCCGAAAATCGTCTTCGCAAATGCCGAAACCGAGCTGTCAAACACGATCTTCGGCGTGTCGCGGCTGGAGGACGGGGCGATCAGTGTCTGGAGCAGCCATCGCATCGTGTTTTCCGCCCCGCTTCAGGCGCGCCACTACCCGTTTGACACGCAGCTCTTGCCGGTGACGGTGCTGATCGATGCCGGCACCGACCATCCCGTCGCCTATGACTTTCGCGGGATCGGCGACGCTCCCGACGACGGGCATGAGGACTGGAGGATCGCCGCATTGAACAGCGCCACGATCCCCTTCGGGTTCCAGACCGAGGGGTTCGGCGTTCAGAGCTCGGCATTGCAGCTGAGCATCGAAGCCGAGCGGGCCTATCTGAAACCCTTTCTGCTGGTGTTCCTGCCGATCGCCGGCGCGGCCCTGATTTCGATCACGACCTTCGGTCTGCCGGCCGACGACACGGCGAGCCGTCAGGGCATGTCGACCACCGCGCTGCTTCTCGCCATCGCCTTCACCTTCACGCTCTACGATCTGATTTCGTTCGACCTGGACTCGGGCCTGTCGCGCGTGACGGTGTTTTTCATCGTCTGCATGGCGATACCACTGGTCGCGTTCTTCTTCTCGCTGCTCCATCTCTCGATCCGGACGACCATGGGCGAGGCCCGTGTCAGCATGATCGAAAGCACGCTCTTCTGGGCGTCGCTGGCGGCGATTGCGGCGACCTATTTCTTTACCTGGAACTGCGGAACCTTTCTCGCTCCGCCGACCTGTTCACAGTGAGGAGGGACTAGGTGTCATACAGCAATTTCCTGCCCGCCGTGAGTATCACCGCCCTGACCGCTCTGGAAACGGCGGTCGGACTGCCGATGCTGCCGGACATCATGGACGTGTCGAAACGAAACGCGATCACGGTCGGAACCTCGCTCGAAACGACCTTCGCGAAGCCCGAGCAGGACGAGATGATCGTGCAACAGGTCGAAAGAGCGAGCTTCTCGGACATGCTGGCCGGTGAGCTGCGGGGTCTGCACGGGTCCTCGGGGGGCGCGGGCGCGCCGGCCGCCAATGCCGACGCCCAGGCGGTTCAGGCCGAGGCGACTGCCGACAGTGTCGACGCCGCGCAGGGGTCGAGCGGGTCCGCGTCCGATCCCGCGCCCGAGACGGCCCCCGAAGCGCCCCCGGAGATGGTGGAAAATGCGGACTCGCTGCTCGAACGTGCGTCTCGTGGCACGGGGTTCTCTTCGGGCGCGACGGGCCCCGCTCTTCTGCAGCCGACGGAGTTCGCATCCCTGACCCCGGAAACTCTGCGGGTCGGTGACTCCCTCTTCGAGCCGGGCGGCGCCGGCGCAGGCTCTTCGATCACGCCGGCAAACCCGGCACCTCCCGCGATACCCGGGCCGCCTTCTACCGTGCCGGTGGTCAGTCTGCCGATGCCTTTCTTCCTGTTGCTTGGGGCGTTGGCGTGTCTGATGCTGGTGCGCGCCCGACGCGGGCTTGCCTATTGACTCCGTGTCGCGCGGGTTCACTCGAGCCCGGTTCTCTGAGCAGCTTCTGTTAGGCCGGCCCCTGGTCCATGCCAGGTGAGACGCCTCGGGCGGTTCGACAGCTCGATGGGCAGCCCCGATGCGGGCGCGCTCGTCGAGCGATGCTCTGACCTCGATCGCTCGGCGCCGCAGTGGCAGCCCCAAGACCAAAACCGGAACATACCTGTACGAAAGGTCCGTTTGGACGTTTCGTACAAAACTCCACAGGCGCTGTTCAGCGCAGATTTCGCAGTTTTCCTCCGCGCGCCCGCGCACTAGGGTCCCGCCGAACAGGGGAGTGCGGATGTGCAGAGCATCGTCTCGATAAAGGAACTGACCAAGACCTACGGCTCGAGCTTCGAGGCGCTCAAGGGCGTCGATCTGGAGATCGCGGAGGGCGAGATCATTGCGCTCCTGGGGCCCAACGGCGCGGGAAAAACAACCCTGATCTCAACGATTTGCGGCATCACATCGCCGACATCTGGGGCAGTGACCGTGGGCGGCCATGACATCATCGACGATTTCCGTGCGGCCCGTGCGATGATCGGCCTCGTGCCCCAGGAGATCGCGCTGGAGCCCTTCAACAAAGTCTGGAACACGGTCTCCTTCACCCGTGGCCTGTTCGGCAAGCCTCGCAACGACGCCTATATCGAACATATTCTCCGCCAGCTATCCCTCTGGGATAAAAAGGATTCTCAGATCATGGCGCTCTCGGGCGGGATGAAGCGCCGGGTCCTGATCGCCAAGGCGCTGAGCCATGAGCCGCGGGTGCTGTTTCTCGACGAGCCCACCGCCGGGGTCGATGTCGAACTGCGCCGCGACATGTGGGAGACGGTCGAGCGGCTCCGCGCCGAGGGCGTCACGATCATCCTCACCACCCACTATATTGAAGAAGCCGAAGCCATCGCCGACCGCGTCGCGGTCATCAACGAGGGCCGTATCCTGCTGGTCGAGGAGAAATCCGCGCTCATGCAGCGCATGGGCCGCAAGGAGCTGCAGGTGGAGCTTCTACATCCGGTGAGCGTGCTGCCCGACAGTCTGGCGCAGCATGATCTGCAGATCGCCGAGGGCGGCAACGCCTTGCGCTATGCCTATGACACCACAGGGCATGGCACTGGAATTACAGGGCTTTTGGCGGATCTGAGCGCTGCGGGGCTTCAGATGCGCGACCTCTCCACGCGCCAGAGCACGCTGGAGGACATCTTCGTCGATCTGCTGCGCGACGGCGTGAAAGAGCCCGGCACTGCCGGAGCCGCACCCGTGCCGGAGCACGCCGCGCAGGAGGGCTCGGCATGAACTGGCGCGCCGTCTGGGCGATGTACAGCTACGAGATGGCGCGGTTCTACCGGACCACGGCGCAGAGCCTGTTTTCGCCCGTGCTGTCGACCTCGCTCTATTTCGTGGTGTTCGGCGCGGCGATCGGCAGCCGGATGGAGGATGTCGACGGCGTCTCCTACGGCGCTTTCATCGTGCCCGGCCTGATCATGCTCAGCGTCATGACCCAGGCGGTCTCCAACGCCTCCTTCGGGATCTATTTCCCGAAATTCATGGGCACGATCTACGAGCATCTGTCCGCGCCGGTGAACTTCCTCGAGATCGTGATCGGCTATGTCGGCGCGGCGGCGACCAAATCGCTGATCATCGGCGCGATCATCCTTGTGACCTCGTTCTTCTTTGTCGATGTAACGATTGCCCATCCCCTTGCGATGGTTGGGTTTTTGCTGCTCACCTGTCTCAGCTTCAGCCTGCTGGGCTTCATCATCGGGATCTGGGCGGAAAACTTCGAACAGCTCCAGCTCGTGCCGTTGCTGGTGATCACACCCCTGGTGTTTCTGGGGGGCAGTTTCTACTCGATCACGATGCTGCCGCCAGTCTGGCAGTCGATCTCGCTCTTCAACCCGGTGGTCTATCTGGTGTCGGGGTTCCGCTGGTCCTTCTTCGGCACGGGAGATGTGCCCGTGGGCTGGAGCCTTCTCGCGATCACGGCGTTTACTGGCGGCTGTCTCTGGGTGATCTGGTGGATCTTCCGCACTGGCTGGCGCATCCGCCAGTGAGGGCGCGTGTGCGGCCTCAGTGAGACCGGTATAGCTGTTCGTTTGTCCGTCGCGGGTGCCGTGTCTTTTTGCTGATCCAATCGCTTTTTGATCGGTTTGCCGCGCATCAGTTTCGATATTCGGCCGCATTGCGGGTGAGTGCGCTGGCCTGTCGGGGCTGCCAGAAGAGCCCGCCCGCACCGGCAATCCCGACCGGCGAACAGCATACTTGACGACAAAAGCCAAGGATCCTGGCGCACATGGTCAGACCGGTCACTTCGCAGCAAGCCGGTCTCTCGGATGGTGTATTTGAGACGGCTCGATTGTCGGTGATTATCCTTTTTCCCTAGGAGCTTAAATAACGCTTCAAACGCCTTTTATAAATCTTTAGTGAAATAGTCAGGTAACTTGAGATGGATGACCATGACTCACTCTTTGCGAGCAATTGCTCTCGTCGCGGCACTCTTTTCGGCTCCCATCGCGGCATATGCTGTCCCGGTGGATGTCACGGGATCCTACAGCTTCGATGGCGATGCCAATGTTGCGGCTTTCAACGTCGCATTTGACACCACAATCGAGGTGGAGACGACCACCGAGTTCGTCGACCTGCCGCTTACCTCCGGTTCGGTCTCGGTCGGGTCCGAGACCTTTTCGAGCCCGATCAACCTTCGGTTCGCAACGAATGCCATTGGCGGTTTCGGCGTTCTGGTTCTGTCGCAAGACACGAACCCTTTCGCAGGGCCAAGCCTGCCTGACTTTTTCCAGATCTCTGCGGCCTTTGCCCCAGGCACGGACATCGCGGATGTCATTACCACACCGATCTCGGTGCCGCTGCTCGGTTTTGACTACATCATTGCAGGGACGCCGCCGACCTTCTCCTTCGGGCAGAATGCAGGTCTCGGTTCGATCAGTTTCAGCCCGGCGACCACCACGCCGATCCCGCTGCCAGCCAGCGGTCTGCTGATCCTGGCGGGCTTGGGCGCGTTTGCCGGGCTGCGTCGGGCGACCCGCTCCGTGCCTGCGGCGCGGTAGGTCGTCCCCCGCAATCGGTTGGAGGGTTGCTCCGTCGCTCTGTCCGAAGTCGAGATTTTAAAGAGAAGCCCGGTCCGGTGACCGGGCTTTTCTGTCCTGGATCCATGGTTCGGTTTTTTTGGGGGCGGAGGGGGCAAGGTCTTTCTGCTCCAAACCGTGCGCCAGACCGCCGAACTCACACCCCGCCTCTGTCCGCAAAGCCGGGCGATGGGGATCAGTATTTCTGCGGCACGTAGAGCTCCGGCGGCAGTACGTCGCGCTCATACTCGGAATTGTGCACCCGCTCGGGCAGGGTGACCTCATCGCTGGGCACGGGCTCATAGGGGATCAGGCTCAGCAGATGGTCGATGCAGTTCAGCCGGGCGCGTTTCTTGTCATTGCCGGGGACGATGTACCAGGGCGCCTCGGGTATGTTGGTGTGGGCGAACGTGTCTTCTTTGGCCTTGGTATACTGTTCCCAGCGGACGCGGGATTGCAGATCCATCGGTGAGAGTTTCCACTGTTTCAGAGGGTCGTGGATGCGCATCAGAAACCGCATCTGCTGTTCCTCGTCGGTGATCGAAAACCAGTATTTGAACAGCCGTATGCCCGAGCGTACCAGCATGCGCTCGAACTCCGGCACGTCGTGGAAAAACTGGTCGACCTGGTCTTCGGTGGCAAACCCCATCACCCGTTCGACGCCGGACCGGTTGTACCAGGAGCGATCGAACAGCACGATCTCGCCACCGGCGGGCAGGTGCGGGACGTAGCGCTGGAAGTACCACTGGGTTTTTTCGCGGTCGCTGGGCGCGGGCAGGGCGACCACGCGGACGACACGCGGGTTCAGACGCTGGGTGATGCGCTTGATCACGCCGCCCTTGCCAGCACTGTCGCGGCCTTCGAAGATCACCACGATCTTTTCGCCTGTATGCTGGACCCAGTCCTGCAGCTTGATCAGTTCGGACTGCAGATGCAGCAGCTTGGTGAAGTAGTCTTTGCGCTCCAGCGATGGCGGATGCGCCTTGCGATAGATCTCGCGAATCTCCATGGACAGGGCCGGTTCGCTGATCTCCAGCTCGAAATCCTCGTCCAGCGTGTCTGCGAGCTCCGCGGCGAGCCAGTCCTTGCTGCCTTCCGTCTTGTCGGTCTGGTCATCCATGAGCGGGCCCCTTCGTCTTCATCGTTCAAATCGTGCCTAGCAGAGAGGTTCCCCTGCCGAAGTAAAGCTTTTGCGACAGAGATTTGTCACGATTGCACTTCGTAGGGCAGTGTGCCGCGACGGTCCGGCGAAATCCGCAGGCGCCGCTCCAGCGGCGGAACGGAGCGCTGGTGGCATTCCCCGCGGTCGCAGATCCGGCAGGAGATGCCGATGGGTTCGAATGCCCGCGCATTTCCAAGATCCAGATCGTCTGCATAGACCAGATCGCGGGCATGGCGGACCTCGCAGCCGAGCCCGATGGCATAGCGTCGCACGGGTGCGTGAAACGCCCCGCCGGGTTTGGAGACATCGCGCGCCAGGCAGAGATAACGCACCCCGTCCGGCGTCTCGGCGAGCTGGCGCAGGAAGCGGCCCGGCGTCTCGAACGCGCGGTGCACGTTCCAGAGCGGGCAGGCCCCGCCGAAGCGCGCGAACTGGAGCCGCGTGGCCGAGTGCCGCTTGGTGATCGTGCCGGCCTGGTCGACCCGGACGAAGAAGAAGGGCACGCCCTTGGCTCCGGGGCGCTGGAGCGTGGAGAGCCGGTGCGCCACCTGCTCGATCGAGGCGCCGAAACGGTCCGCGAGCCGTTCCAGATCGTGGCGTGCCTCCTGCGCGGCGGCCAGCGTGCGGGTATAGGGCAGGAGCGCGGCGCCGGCGAAATAATTGGCGAGCCCGATCTTGGCGATGTCGCGCGCGGTGTCGGTCCGGAAACGCGCAAGATCGAGCGTCGCTTCCAGCAGATCGTCCTGAAGCTCCAGCGCCACCTGGTGGAGCAGCTGAAAGGTCTGGGTCGCCGTCCCGGCCCGGGTGCTGAGCGTGAGGGTGCCACTGTCCCGGTCGAAACTGCGCAGCGCATCGCTGTCTTCCAGCCGCAGCCGGACGCCCCGTGCCTCCAACGCATCGGCAGCCCCGGCCCGCAGATCGCCGCCGTAGCGGTCCGCGAAATGCTCTGCCGCGCGGTCGACCGCGTCGATGTAATTGTCGCAATAATGAAAGAAGTCGCGCACCTCTTCCCAGGGCGACAGCCCGGCCTCCGCCCCGGTGCGGCCGAGCGCCTCGTCGAGCGAGGCCAGCCGTTCATGGGTCTGGCGGTAGGCGCGGTGAAGCTGCAGGAAGGACCGCGCGAGCGCCGGTGCGTTGCTGGCGGCAAGCCGCAGGTCGGCGAGGGGCGGTGCATCCTGGCCGAAGACCGGATCGGCCAGCGCCTCGCGCATATCGGTGACGAGCCGTTCCGCATCGCCGGTGCTGAGCTGCGTGACGTCGAAGCCGAACTCCTGCGCCAGCGCCAGAACCACACCGGTTGAAACCGGGCGGTTGTTGTTCTCCATCTGGTTCAGATAGGGCAGCGATACGCCGAGCTTTTCGGCAAAGGCCTTCTGGGTGAGGTCGAGTTTGCGCCGGGTCTCGCGCAGCTTGGCCCCGGCATAGAGTTTCTGTGTCGCCATGGCGGCGTTTTTTGCAGATTTGCTATGGTGCGTCGAGGCTTTGCAAACTTCGCCAGTCGGGCTGCAGCGCATTGGCGCAGCGGATATCCCGACGGTCGTCGCGGAAAGGCTTGCGCAGCTCGGCAGGCTCCGGCAGGCGGGGTCCATGCGCAGCCGCGGTTTCCTGATCCAGAACGCCCCTTACCTCGCCGCCGGCGCGCTGATGACCTTCATGTCCAGCTTCGGGCAGACCTTCTTCATTTCCGTCTTCGGGGCCGAGATCCGTGGCACCTTCGGGCTCAGCCACGGGGTCTGGGGCGGCATCTATACGCTCGGCACGGCGGTATCGGCGATCGTGATGGTCTGGGCCGGCAGTCTGACCGACATCTACCGTGTTCGCCTGCTCGGTCCTTCAGTCCTGGTTGCGCTTGCGGCAGCCTGTCTGGCCATGGCGCTGAACCCGTTCGCGGCGCTCCTGCCGGTGGTGATCTTTGCGCTGCGTCTCTTCGGTCAGGGGATGAGCAGCCATGTGGCCCTGGTGGCCATGGCGCGCTGGTTCTCGGCCTCCAGGGGCAAGGCGCTTTCCATTGCGACGCTGGGCTTCGCGGTGGGTGAGGCGATCCTGCCCATAAGTTTCGTGGCGCTGATGGTGGTGGTCGACTGGCACCTGCTCTGGATCGTCGCGGCGCTGATCTGCCTGGCGGGCGTGCCGGTCATCGCTCGGCTTCTGGCGCAGGAGCGGACGCCCCAGGCGCTGGCGCAGAGCGACAGTAGCGTCGGGATGGGCGGGCGGCACTGGACCCGCGGCGAGGTTCTGCGCGACCCGCTGCTCTGGCTGATGGTGCCGGCGATCCTCGGCCCGCCGGGCTTCAACACCGCATTCTTCTTTCACCAGGCGTATTTCGCCGAAATCAAGGGTTGGCGCCATGTCGATCTGGTGGCCTTCTTTCCGCTCTACACGGCCATTGCCGTAGGGGCGATGCTGCTGTCCGGCTGGGTGCTGGACCGGCTCGGCGCGACGCGGCTGATGGTCTATTCGCAGCTTCCCATGGTCGTGGCGTTCGTTCTCTTTGCCGTGGCGGCCGGACCCGCAGCGATGCTGGGGGGGCTTTTTTTCCTCGCGCTCACCACCGGCGCGTTTGCGACCCTGCCGAACGCCTTTTGGGCAGAGGTTTACGGCACCGCCCATATCGGTTCGATCAAGGCGCTGGTGGCCGCCGTGATGGTGCTGGGATCGGCGATCGGCCCGGGCGTGACCGGGCTGCTCATTGACCTCGGCATCGGCCTGGAGACGCAGTTTTTGGGCATCGCGTTCTATTTCGTCGCCGCCACGCTGCTGATGTGGCTCGGCGTGCAGCGGGTCGCCCGGGTTCTGCGGGCGCAGGCGTCCTGAGGGGGAGCTGCCTTAGCCGCGGGCCAGCTCGATCTGCCGCCAGATCGCGGTCTCGTCGATCAGCGTCCATTCCCGGAGCAACCCGCGGGGACCGAACTCCGCATGGGTCATGCCCATGACATAGACATAGGCGCCGCTCGGTGCGCCGAACGTGCCCCAGCCGTCATGGCGGCCATAGAGCGACCAGCGCACGGCCGCCCGCGGCGGGCGGGCAGGCTCCTCGCGTCCCATGCGGTGATCGATACGGAAGGCGGCGGAGGGAAAGGCGCTGCGTAACCCGAGCCAAAAGGCATCGGCATCGCGGTGTCCATGGCCGGTGACCCCGCCGGGATAGGCCAGGGCGCAGGCCCGGTCCCAGTCGCGGGCGATGGTGGCCAGATCTCCGGACATGACGTCATTCAGCAGGCCGGCCAGCCTGTCCGCGCTGTCGCCGCGGGCACCGGTGCCGCGATAGGGGCCGTCGGGATCGCTGTCAGGGGTGAGAGGCGCGGGCATCGGGACGGTCCCCTCGGCGCCGTCGAGTTGCGCCTGGACCCATGCGCGCGGCTCCTGACCGAGTTGGCGCAGGATCGCCGACTGGTCGCGAATCTGCCATTCGTCACGGATCTGTCCGTCGACGCACCAGGAGTCCGTCAGGATGCGGTAACTCACGGGCGCGCCCGTCGCGGGCCCATAGACCCCGCTGCCGAGATGGCGCGCGCGGCAGAGCACGCGGTGGGCAGTCAGTGCGCCGCGCACCCCGTCCGCCTGCTGGGCGCGCGTGTTGGACCAGATGACGTCTTCGCCAAGCAGTTCGGCGTCGGGAAACTCCGCCAGCGTGGCCAGCGTGGCCGCGACCTTCATGCCGTTGCCCTGCAGGACCACGTCGGGCGCACGTACGACGAGATCTTCGGAACAGTAGTCCAGCAGCGCGTCAACCTTGCGCTGTTCCCAGACTTCCTCGGTGATGCCGAGGATGAACTCCTCCGGCGTCTCCCAGTGAGCTGCAAATCCAGGCGCAGTGGGTTGGTCCATGTCAGATCCCGAGGCGGATGAGGCCGGCCGACGCCAGCGCGATCAGTAGGGTGAGGCAGAAGGGCCGATAATAGCCCTCCAGCGAAGGGCGGAAAAGATGCTGCCCGATCCACACGCCGGCGAGCGCAGGCCCCGCCAGCAGCAGCCCGCGGGCGACCGCGGTGCCGTCCATCACACCGAACAGCAGCAGCATTACCAGGCTCGTGATCGACCCGAGAAAGAGATAGACGACAAGAGAGGCGCGCATCACCCGCGCCGGCGCGTCCTGCGCCAGGACGTAGAGGGCGACCACCATGCCGCCGATCCCGGCGAGCCCGGTCGCGACACCGGACGCAACGCCTGCGCCATAGAGTCCCGGACGGGTTGCCAGACCGGGGATGCGTAGCCGGCCCAGCTGCAGGATTGCCAGCCCGATGACCATGGCCAGCGCGACGATCCGCGAGGTTTCTTCCGGCAGGGAGGTGGTCGCCCAGAGGCCCAGCGGCACGCCGACAACCGATCCGATGAAGAGCCCCAGCACCGTCACGCGGTCGGCCTCGGCAAAGCCGCCGCGCACCATCAGGAGGCTCGCGGCCACTTCCAGCCACCAGCAGACCGGGATCAACGCCACCGGTGGCAGCAGCAGCACCGCGGTTGCCATCACCATCGCCGAGAGCGCAAAGCCCGAGAAGCCGCGCACGACGCCCGCAAGGCAGACCAGAACGGCCAGTGCTGCGAATTCGCCATGGGAGAGGTCGACAAGGGCCGAGAACATGGCGCGGTTATTGTCCGGATCGGCGGGCCTGTCCATCAGGGGCGCGGAGATTGACCAGGGACCCAGGTGCAACATGTCGTCGCCGGACAGCGAGGGAGTACAGATGACACCAATCCGATGGGCGGTCGCCCTGGTTGCGCTGGCGGCGATCGCGCTGTCGGTGCTGCGGCTGGAAGGCGCGCGAAGCGGGCTCGACATCGCGCGCATTTCCGTTGGGCAGACACCGGTCACGGACTACGCGTTGCCCGGCAGTGACGGTCCGGTGGTCGTGGTGGCCCACGGGTTCGCCGGCTCGCGCCAGCTGATGGAGGCCTATGCGCTGACCCTGGCGCGCGCGGGCTACCGCGTGCTGAGTTTCGATTTCGAAGGCCATGGGCGCCACAGCGTTCCGATGGGCGGGGATGTGGACGCCATCGACGGGACGACCCGGCGCCTGATCGACCAGACGCGCACCATGATCGATCATGCCGCCGGTTTGAGCGACCGCCCGGTGGCGCTTCTGGGGCATTCGATGGCGTCCGACGTGCTTGTGCGGACGGCGGGCGAGGATCCGCGCGCAGGCCCGCTGGTCCTGGTTTCGGCCTTTTCTGGTGCCATCGGGCCGGAGGTGCCGGCCGACATGCTCCTGATCACCGGGGAATGGGAGCCCGGGCTGCGCGAGGCCGCGGTACGCTATGTGCAGATGGTCGATCCCGCGGCGTCCGAGGGTGAACTTGCGCGTGCCGGAGACGCGCGCCGGCAGGCGGTGGTCGCACCGCGTGTCGAGCATGTCGGCGTGCTCTATAGTGCGACGGGGCTGGCGGCGACCCGCAACTGGCTGGACGACGCCTATGGTTTGGAGAGCCAGCCCGCGCCCCTGGCCGCCACCGGCGGCTGGATCGCACTGCTGCTGGCGGGCCTGGTCGCGCTTGCCTGGCCCCTGAGCGCGCTGTTGCCGGTCCGCGCGCCGTCGCCCGATCCGGTCCCGCGCGGAACTTATTGGATCGCCATGCTGGTGCCGGCGTTCGTCACGCCGGTCGCGCTCAGCTTCGTGGATCTGCGCCTGCTCCCTGTGCTGGTGGCCGACTATCTGGCACTGCACCTTTTTTTCTACGGGCTCCTCGCGCTTGTCCTGATGTGGCGGGGCGGTGTGTGGCTCGGGGCGGTCGCGCTCTGGCCGACGCTGGCTCTGCTGCTCTATGGCATCGGGGTTTTCGGGCTCGCGCTCGATCGGTATGCGGCGTCCTTCATGCCGACGCCCGAAAGACTCTGGATCATCGCGGCGGTGGCCATCGGCGCGGTGCCCTTCATGGTCTCGGACGCCGTGGTCACGCGCGGGGGCGCCGCGCCCTATTGGCAGCGGCTTCTGGCGCGGGGCGTATTCCTGGCCTCGCTGGGGCTGGCCGTCGCGCTGGATTTCGAGAGGCTGTTTTTCCTGATCATGATCCTGCCGGTCATCGTGCTCTTCTTGGTGATCTTCGGGCAGATGGGCAGTTGGGCGGGGCGGCGCACGGGGCTGCCGCTGGTCCCGGGGCTCGCGCTCGGGATCTGCCTGGCCTGGGCGATCGGGGTGAGTTTCCCGCTCTTTTCCGCCTAGGGCGCGATCCACTGACCGCGCCAACCGTCGGAGCGGGTGTAGCGCGCGCGCCGGTGCCTGTCCGGGCCGAGATGGAGCAGGTCGATCGCCTCAGCGCGGCAGTCGATCACGGCAAAGCGCGCCTGGTCCGGGTCCGGCACGTGATCGGCGGGGTCCTTGAGCGCGGTCCCCGGAGGCGGCGTGCCGCCATAGACCTGCCGCGCGCCGTCGGGCACGCGCGCCCAGGCGGCGGCATCGCCGAGGGTGATGTCGGCCTGCGCGCGAATGCGGATCTGCAAGTGGGCCCTGGCGTCCCAGACGAGCAGCGTGCAGCGCGGCTCGGTCCGGAGGGCCGCGACCTTGTCCGAGGCGCTGTCGGTATGGATGGTCAGGAGAGCCGACTCGGCCACCACGCCGCGCAGCACGACCGTTCGCGCATCGGCCCAGCCTTCCGGGCTCACCGTTGCGAGCACGGGATGGCGGGCGGCCGCGCGCCGGTCGGTCACGCCGCGCCCCAGCAGTAGCCAGGTCCGCGCCAGCAGCGTTTCAGTCTGCAGCCACCAGTCAGTCATAGCCCGTCATCTCCAGATAGCCGCGGCCCGCATGGCTGCCGGAGAAGGAGATCGGCCCCTCCCAATAGGCCAGTTGTGTGCCCATCCAGGAGCGTGGATTGAGCGGCACCGTGGTGATGTCGAGCCCGCGGTCTGGGATCTGGAGCCGCCATTCCGTCGGCACGCGCCGCCCGTCGATATCGGTCCAACCGAGCGGCGTGAACGTGACCGCGCCGTCGCCGATATGGCTGTTTTCGCCCGCCGCCGTGATCCAGTTGGCCTGGGAGTAGCCCGGCCCGTCATCGCGCAGCCGGAAGGCCATGAGCTTCTCGCCGTCATTGAGGCCGCCGTCGAGATGGAGCGAGAACCAGTCCCAGCCGGTCTGGTTGGCCTCAAGCGGCTGGGAGGACCATTCACGGTCGAGCCAGGCACGGCCCGTGACCTCGACGGGTCCGCCGGGCAGGTCCAGACGCCCTGTCACGCGATAGAAGGGCTGCGCGTAGTAGTAGCTGGCCTGACCAGTGGCCGATTTCAGCGAAAATCCGTTCGCGCCCTGAAAGACCAGCGGGCCCTCGGCGTCGAGCGCGAGCGCATAGGAGAAATCAGGACCATTGGCTGTGATGTCCAGCGCTGAGAAGGCGTCTTTGCCCGGGTCTGTTCGGCTGACCATGGACCAGTCATCGATCCAGGCTACGAAAGGGTCCGTGCGCACGCCGGCCTGTCCGATGCCGCCGCGGGCGAGGGTCTCGCCGACGAAATGCCGCTCCGGCGTCGTCAGCCCGGCATGGGCGAACCAGATCTGGGGCGATGCCCAGCCGGGGCGATCCTCCGGCGCCAGCGCCGAGCGGAATAGGGTCCATTGAATGCCGTAAGGGCGTCCGTCCGCGCCGTCGAGGATCGCGGTGACATACCACCATTCGATACGGAATTCAGGATGAGCGCCGTGATCGTCGGGAAACCGGAACGCCGGATCGGGCTGGGGGATGGCGAAACCCTCGGCGTCGGTGCCGAGCCCGGCAAAGCCCTGGCCAAGCGCCGGGGCAGGCAGGGCGCAGGAGGCGGCGAGCAGGCGCAGGAGGCGGCGGCGTTCAGCGTTCATCGGCAAACCGTCTCAGCAACTCCGCGGGCGGGCGGGTGGCGATCCGGCGGGCGGGCCAGGCCGCGGCAAGGAGCGCGGCGAGAACGGCCAGAGCCCCGATGACAAGCCAGTCGAGCGGGAAAAGATGCATGGGCAGCCGCCAGCCGAACGCCTCGACATTGACGATCGCGAGCAGGACCCAGGCCAGCACCAGCCCGACGGGCAGCGCGAGGATCACGGTGAAAAGCGCCAGCAGCCCGGCGCGGACCAGCTCCAGCGTGCCGAGCCGGGCCCGCGTCAGCCCGATGGCCCAGACCGGCGCGATCTGCGGCAGGCGGAGCGCAGCGAGCGTCAGGAGGCTCGTGAGGATCGCCAGCGCCGCGACCGAGAGGGTCAGGATGTTGAGCGCGGCGGTGACGGCAAAGGTCCGCTCGAACACCTGAAGCGAGACCTGTTTCAGCGATGCCTGATCGGTCATCTGGTCCGGGCGCACCCCGCCGGCCTGAAGCGCGGCCATCGCCTCCGGCACATCATCGGGCGGGACACGCAGAGCAAAGCGATGCCGCGGCGCGTCCGGTAGACGGGCTAAAAACGGCTCCAGCCCCATGATCGCCTGGGGGCGCGGATTGCCATAGTCCGAGTAGACCCCGAGCACGGGGAGGGCGGCGCCATCCACCGTCACGCTGTCGCCCGCCGTCACATCCGCCCCGTAGGCGAGCTGTTCG
>JBCDBB010000091.1:0-15569 GCA_039184415.1 Pseudomonadota bacterium | reverse complement strand
GCCGTCCGAGACATCTTCGAGACCCGCAACCATCCGCAGCGTCGTCGATTTCCCGCACCCGGACGGGCCGACGAGTACCGTGAACTCATTGTCGGCCATCTCCAGTTCGATGCCATGAAGGACTTCGACATGGCCATATCGCTTGGTCAGATGGTCCAGGTGGATCGTCGGCATGGCACCCCCGCTAACCGGTTTGTTACCGGTCACATTAACATATGTGACCGGTAACACAAAGCTTTTATGCTTCTCTAAGCCCTTGAAATCACGCGAAACGCGATCTGGTGCTGTCCCGGAAGCTGGGATCGGCGGCAACGGCGATATGTTGGGGAATCACAGGGGTGTCACTGGAGAGCAGCTCGGCGATCAGATGCCCGGTGGCGCGCCCGATCCGTTTTGGGTCCACGGTGACGGTGGTGATCGCGGGCGTCGCGAAGCGGGACACTTCGAAGTTTCCGAACCCCGCGACGCCGATATCTCTGGGCACCTTTACGCCCATCGCGGAAAGCGCGGACAACATGCCAAAGGCCGGCGCGTCCGAGACGCAGAAAACGCAATCCGTATCGGGATACCGGTCGAGCAGGACGCGGGCTGCTTCGGCCCCGTCTTCGATGGAAAGCGGCGGTTTTCCCAGGCGCAGCACGCGGCGCGCAGACAGGCCAGCGGCCTCCATCGCGCTCAGGAACCCCGTCCTGCGCGCGGCACCGCGCGTCCAGGCATCATCGTCTTCGCCCAGAAAGGCGATGTTACGGTACCCCTGCGCGATGAGGGCGCGGGTCATCTCCGCCGCCGCGTCACTATTGGAAAAGCCGATGGTGTGGCCAATGGGGTGCTCGGGCCGTTCCCACAACTCGATCACCGGGACCTGCGCATCCTGCAGAAGGTCCACCGTGCGGCTCGAATGCCCATCGTAGGACAGAACGATCGCTTCGGGACGCCGCCGAAGCATCGTCTCCACCAGCCGCTCCTCGCGTTCGGCGGAGTAGTCGGTATAGCCGAGCAGGATCTGCTGCCCGATCCCTTCGAGCTCTTCGTTCAGTGCCTGCACGGTCTCGGCAAAATGCAGGTTATTGAGCGATGGCACCAGAACCGCGACAAAGCCGGACCGCTTGGTCGTCAGGCTCCCCGCCATCTGGTCGGGCACATAGTTCATCTCGCGCACGACCTTGAGAATGCGGTCGCGGGTTTCCTTGGAAACGGGGCTGTTTTCCTTCAGTGCACGTGAGACAGTCATCCGCGACACGCCGGCGGCGCGGGCAACGTCGCGCATGGTCACTGGTGATTTCTGCGAATTGGCCACGTGCGATCCGAAGGCATGTTATCGGTCACATCATGCGGCAGCGCCCTCGCCGGTTCAAGGGGCGCCGCGGGAATGCAGCGCCCCAGCCGGTGTCAGCGGGAGAGAGCTCCGACACCTGAGAAGCGAAACGCTTCCTGTTCGAGCGCATCGATTTCCTCAAGGCTCATCTCGTCATGGGCCACGGTGATCCGGCCCAGGAACACGAGCGGCAGCTCGTCCGCGCGGCCTTCGAGATCCGCCTTGATCGCCTCGGCCGTCGCCGCGCCGACATCGTCGCCCATCCGCATGGGTGTCGCATCCAGCTCGCCCCGGCGGATCGCTTCGAGTTCGAGGCCGGTGCCGCCCCAGCCGGTGGAAAAGATCTCTTTCTCCTTGCCCATGGCGACCTGCGCTTCGACCGACCCCATGGCCATCGCCGTGTTGGCGTTATGGATCAGCGTGGCCTCCGGGTAGGCCTGCATGATCAGCGTGGTCCCTTCGAAACCACCCTCGCGCTGGTACTCCCCATAGTGTTCATAGGCCGTTGTCCAGCCGCCCTTTTCCTCGACGCAGGCCTTGAAATCGCCCGAGCGCTGGTTGTCGGTGATCCCCGGAATGCCGCGGTTCATCGCCATGGTCACGCCTTCACCGAGGCGTCCCAGCATGTAATCGCACATCACCAGCGCGCCGGCACCTGAGGAGAAGTCGAACCATGCGTCCGGCTGGTTGCCGAGATCCTTCAGCGGCGTGTGAAAGGCCCAGACATATGTCGTGAACCCGTCATTGCCCGAAAGCTTGTCGATATTGTCCGCCTGGATCGCCAGTTCCGACGGACCGAAGATCACGTAGTCATAGAGATCTGCGTCCTGCTCGACCTGGTTGGCATAGGTCGATTGCAGCGAATGCTCGATCTGGCGGCTGGCGAACTCCGTGGTCTCATAGGCGATGCCCAACTCATCGAGGCGCTTGGTCAGGGCCAGATAGTTGCGCGCCCAGAAATCCGACGTATCGGCCGAGGGATAGATCAGCGCGATCTGCACCGGGTTCTCGAGCGTGCCGGAAAAAGGTGCGGCCTCCGCGCCAACGATCTCCTGCAGCGCTTCGAGCTTGCCCTCCTCATTCACTTCATCCGGCATCCAATAGTCGCGCTCGGCGATATCGGGCAGCTCTTTCAGCGGCAAATGCCCGTCTGCAAAGGCTGCGCCGGTGAGTGCAAGACTTGCCACCAATCCGGTCGTCATCATCAGTTTCATATTGGGTCCTCCCTGTTTTCGTCTCTGACTCGCCGGGCAGCGGGCCACGCCCCCGGCGTCGTTTCTTGGCCGGTCACCCGCTCGGGTTGGGATCTCCGGCAAACAAAAGGCCGACGGCGAGCAATGCGATCAGCACACCGAGCAATGCCGCGCTGAAGCGGAGCATCTTCTGCGCGTCCGGTGTCTGAAGGGCGGCAAGCCAGCCGCCCGCGCCATCGCGATCCTTTTTCTGCATCCAGGCGTAGAGCGCGACGGAGCTGACGATCACAACGCCCGAGGCGACCGACTGCCAGAAGAACTCGATCCGGAGCGTCACCAGCGCGTTGATCATCATGCTGAGCAGCAGGACGCCGGCGAAGGAGCCGAGCATCGAGGCACGCCCGCCAAAGAGCGACGTGCCTCCAACCACGACCGCCGCGATCACATGCAGGTTGAAGTAGGGCGCCGAGGTCGCCTGGATCGCATTCAGCTTGCCCGTCAGCATCACGCCGGCAAGCGCTGCACAGGCCCCACACAGCACATAGGCATAGACCTTGTAGCGGCCGACCGCGATTCCGGTCAGCTCCGCGGCTTCGGGGTTGGAGCCGATGGCGATCGTGTAGCGCCCGAAATAGGTGCGGGTCAGCAGCAGATAGCCTGCGATCATCGTCGCGATCCCGATCAGCACGGGGATCGGCACGAACCCGGGGATCTGCCCGCGGCCGATCTCGGTGAGGAAATCCGGGAAGCGCGCGAGCACGAGCCCCTTGGCCAGCACCAGGGCAAAGCCGCGATAGACCAGATCCATGGCCAACGTGCCGATGAGGTCCGGCACCTTCAGGCGCGTGATGATCAACCCGTTGATCAGCCCCATCACAGCCCCGAGCATGATCGCGATGGGCACCGCGATATAGACTGAGAACCCGTATTGCTTGATCAGGAAGGCCATGATGATGCCCGACAGCGCCGCGATGGAACCGATCGACAGATCGATCCCGCGCTGCGTGATGACAAAGGTCATTGCCATCGCCATCGGCATGTAGAGCGCCGCATCCAGCAGGATCAGGTTGAGGTTCGACGCCCGAAAATAGCGCGCGGGCTCCGCGACGCCCATGAAAAGCAGGATCGCCAGGATCATCACCAGTGGGCCAATGATCGCAATGTAGGGCTCCAGCCGCTCGCTAAGCGGTCGCTGTGCAATTGCGGTGGTCATCAGGCTGCCTCCTCTGCGCCGACGATGAGACCCAGAACATCCTGGGTGCTGCTCTCGGCGGTCTTGACGACCCCGACGCATTGTCCGCGGCGCTGAACATGAACCCGGTCGGACACTTCGAACACGTCATCGAGTGAGTGACTGATCAGGATGACGGCCAAGCCCTGCTCCTTGACGGTCCGGATCAGCTTCAGCGTCCGCGCGGTCTCTTGGGGACCGAGGGCGGCGGTCGGTTCGTCCATGACCAAAACGCGGAGCCCCTCATGATAGACCGCGCGCGCGATCGCGACCGCCTGGCGCTGTCCGCCGGACAGGCTTTCGGTCGGTGCATCGAGCGATTTGAGCTTCACGCCCAAACGCTCCATCAGGACACGTTCGGTTTCGTTCCGCATCCGCCTGTTGTCGAGAAATGTCATTCCCAGCACGTTTTTCGTCAGCTCATTGCCGAGGAACATGTTGGCCGCCGGATCAAGATGGTCGGCGAGCGCGAGCGTCTGATAGACCGCGTCGATCCCCATCTCGATAGCCTCTGCATGGCTCGCGAAGGACACGGGGGCGCCGTCGAGGAAGATCTCGCCCTCGGTCGGCTGATAGACGCCGGTAAGGACCTTGATCAGGGTCGATTTCCCGGCGCCATTGTCCCCGACGATGGCGAGTACCTCGCCGGCATAGGCGTCGAGATCGACATTTGACAGCGCCGTCACGCCGCCGAAGCGCTTCGTGATCCCGCGCATTTTCACCAAAGGTTCGGTCAAGTCTCACGCCCTTTCACTGGTGGGCGCGGCACCGTCGGGTGGCGCGCCAATAGTTTTGGTTTCGCGGAAGCGCTTCAGCGCACCGACCACAATCCGGGTGCATGGTCCCGTCCGTGGTTTCGTACTCCGCGACGCCTCGCGTCTATTGCGCCCAGATCGCCGAGTAGGCCTCGCGATAGGGTGTATCGGGATCGAAGGAGTTGCTGTCGCCGAGCTTGGCCAGCCCTTCCTCGGTCACCAGCGCGGGCGAGGTGATGTATCCCGAACAGGCCTCGCCCTGGATGGCGCGGTTGAGTTCGTCCACCAGCTGCCAGCCCTGAAGGTTCAGTGGTTCGGCCACGGTGATCGCCTGGTATCCACCCGACCTGATCCGCTGGAACGCGGCCTCGGACCCGTCGCCCGCCGAGCCCGCTTGCGGACCCTTCTCGGGGTCGAGTCCCGCTGCCGCCAGGGACGGCCCCATGAAGTCGAAATAGAGATCGTTGATCGCCAGCGCGTGGGTCCAGCTGTCGCCGTATTTCTGCAAGAGGCTCGTGGTCAGCGGGCCCATCCGGGTCGACGTGTCGGCGATCGGCGTGTCGACATACTCCAGCACCTTGCCGCCCGCAGCCTCCACCGTTTCCTTCAGCCGATCCGCCTTGTCGATGGCGATCTGATACGTGGAGTCGGTGAAAATCACGACGCCGATATCCTCGCCGCCATCGTCGATGGCCCATTGCGCGGCCACCTCGGACACGGTCATCGCATCGGTCGACACGTTGGCGAAGATCCCGCCCGGCGCGTCGCATCCGATCTTGGGTCCGGAATGCCAGGCAACCATGGGAATGCCGGCCTCGACCACGCCTTCCAGCGCGGCCTGCTGCTCCACCGCGTCGAAGCCGTTGATCACGATTCCGTCTGCCTGGAGCGCGAGCGCCTGACCGATGGCCGCCGTCCGGCCCTGGATCGAGCCCGCGCCGTCCAGCACGCGAACCTCCCATCCCATTTTCGCGGCCGCCTCTTCGACCCCGTTCGTCACCCCGAGAATCCCGCCGTTTTTCAGATCGCCCGCGACGACGACGATGGACTTGCCCTCGGCGCCCGCCGGGCCCGTGGTCGGTCCGTCCCAGGCCGTCTCGGCCAGCGCAGGAACCGCCAGACCCGCAAGTATCGTGCCCGCCAGCAGGCTCTTCAGAACTGTTCTCTTTTGCATCCCGTCCTCCCTGTGATGTGGTGTGATCAGCGCTTCTCGGCCGCCTTGCGGCGTTGCGCATAGCCCGCGATGCCGATGGCGATGAGCAGCGTGACCCCGTTGAAAAGCGGCTCGACCCAGAAGGAGCCGCCGAATTGCTGGATGCCGGAGATCCCGACCGCGAGGATCGCCACTCCGACGATGGTGCCCCAGACATTCACCCGGCCCGGCTTGATCGTGGTGGAGCCGAGGAAGGCCCCCACAAGGGCCGGCAGCAGAAACTCGAGCCCGACCGAGGCCTGCCCGATCCGCAGCTTCGCTGCGAGCAGAACGCCCGCAAGCGCCGTCATCGTTCCTGACGCGACAAAGGCGCCGATCACATATTTGCGGGTCGGGATACCGTTCAGCTGCGCCGCACGCTGGTTGGCGCCGATGGCATAGAGGTATCGCCCGATCGGCGTATACTCGAGCACGATCCACATGACGATCGTGATGGCCAGCAGGTAATAGCCGGTGATCGGCAGCCCGAAGATGAAGGTGTTGTTGAGCGCGTAGAAGCCGTCGGGCAGCACCCCCACCATCTGCCGCCCGCCGGTATGCCAGAGCGCCAGCGCATAGAGCACCGTGCCGGTTCCAAGCGTCGCAATGAAGCTGTCGATCTTGGCGATTTCTACCAGGAGTCCGTTCAGAAAGCCGGTGAAAGCGCCCAGCACAAGAACCAGCGCCACCGCAATCGGCCAGGGCAGCCCGAGCATCGTCTGCAGGCTGATCGCCAGAATGTGCCAGAGCACAATGCCATATCCGACGGTCAGATCGATCCGCCCGGCGGCCATGGGGATCATCGCGCCCAGCGACAGCAGCGCGATGATCGCCTTGTCGCTGACGATCGCGCGCAGGTTCAGCATCGTCGGAAAGGTGTTCGGCAGCAGAACCGAAAAGAGGCCGATCAGGAAGATCGTGAGGATCACCAAGCCATAGACCGGCAGAAAGCGCATGGCCCGCTTTCCGAGAGGCAACCCCTTCAGGTCGGCCTTGGTTGGCTCCAGCGCGCTGCTTTCAAGCGACTGCATTGGGGGCGTCCTTTGCGGCGGGGATGTTTCCGGCCGAAGCCGACTGGATCAGGTTCTCGGTGGTCAGTCGCGTGCCTCTCAACTCGTCCACGATGGCGCCCTGGCTGAAGACGATCGCCCGGTGGCAGATCGTGGCGATCTCTTCGAAATCGGTGGAAATGATGAGAATGCCGACGCCTTCGGCCAGCGCGCGGTTCAGCAGCGCATAGATCTCCGACTTCGCGCCGACATCGACCCCGGCCGTGGGGTCTTCGCACAGCAAGAGCGTGCGCTTGGTCGCCAACCAGCGCCCGATGACGACCTTCTGCTGGTTGCCGCCGGACAGCGCCTCAATCGCCAGGCTCGGATCGTTGGGCGAGAGGCCCAGCTCCGCCCCGATCACCGCGGCCTGGTCGGCTTCTGTCCTCGGCGTCAGCAGGTCGAACAGACTGCGCCCAATCGCCTCCGGATTCAGGAACGTATTCTCGCGGATCGAGAGGCTCATCGCGACGGATTCCTCGGTCCGGTCCTTCGCAACCAGACCGATGCCCGATGCGAGCGCCCGCTGCGGCGTCGTGAGGTCGGGCTCCCGCCCCGCGAGCCGCACACGCCCCTCAAACGGCTCCAATCCGAAGAGCGCGCGAGAGATCGCCTCGTGTCCCGCCCCGCGCAATCCGACGAGGCCCACGATCTCGTTGCGCTTCAGCGTGATGTCGAGCGGCCCGACCTCTGAGACGCCAAAGCCCTCCAGCGTCAGGATGTCGGCACCGGGTGCCTCTGCGGTCTTGACGGTCTCGCGTGTCTTGCGCCCGACGATCTTCTGGACCAGTTCCTCAGGCGTCGTGTGCTCGATGCTGCGCACCCCCACCATTTCCCCGTCGCGCAGCACCGCGACACGGTCGGCGATCTGAAAGATCTCATCCAGACGGTGGCTGACATAGATCATGCCCACGCCGCGATCGCGCAGCGGCCGGATCGCCGCAAAAAGCCGCTCGACCTCGTCGGCGGGCAGCGAGGCGGTCGGCTCGTCCAGCACCAGAAACTCGCTGTCGACGGCCAGGGCGCGGGCAATTGCCACGAGCGATTTCTCCGTCCGCGTGAGGTCTTCGACCCGCGTTGTGGGGTCGAAATCGCAATCGACCTTCTTCAGCGCCTCAGTTGCGAACCGGCTGACATCGTCCCAGCGGATCAGCCCGTTCCTGCGCGAAAACCCAAGGGCGAGCGCGATGTTTTCCGCCACGGTCATCCACTCGATAAGACCCAGATCCTGGTGGATGAAGGCGACCTTCTGCCGCTCGCCGAACCCGGCCGGGCGATGCTGGTAGGGCGCGCCATCGATCAAGACGCGGCCCGCGTCAGGCTGGTGGATGCCGCCGAGAACCTTGATGAGGGTCGATTTGCCGGCGCCGTTCTCGCCCAGCAGCGCCACGATCTCGCCGCGTCCGACCGACAGCGACACATCCTTCAGCGCGTAGGTGCCGCCGAAATGCTTGTCGATGCCGTCGAAAAACAGACCTGCTTGCAGGTTCTGCATCGCGTGTTCCTCCCTCCGCCCGGGGGCCTCGCTTGGCTTGAGTTACCCGTAACGTTACGCTAATGCTTGTCGGAACGGTCGCATCTGTCAAGCTTTAAGTTACCGGTAACGCAAACGATAACGAATAGTCGATAATTGGGCGAAAAAACAATCAAAACCAATAAGGTAAGCCTTTCCGAGGTCGCCCGCGCCGCCGGCGTTTCCAAGATGACGGCCAGCCGGGTTCTGCGCGGAGAGGGCGGTTACTCCGAAAACACCCGGCTGAAGGTGATGGAGAAGGTCGACGCGCTCGGCTACCTGCCGAATCGCCTCGCGACGGTGTTCGCCGGCGACAAGAGCTCGACCTTCATCGGGGTCTCGATCCCCGATCTGGGCAACGAGGTCTTCGCCCAGGTGCTGGAGGGGATCGACCGTAAACTCGGCTCCTTCGGACACCAGTCGGTCCTGGGTCTGACGCAGCACACGCTCGAAGAAGAAGAGAGCTGGATTCGCACCGTGCTGTCCTGGCAGCCCGCCGGGCTGATCCTGACCGGGCGCTATCATTCGCCGCGCGCGACCGACATGCTCCGCAACGCCGGCATTCCCGTCGTCGAGATCTGGGATCTGAACTCCTCTCCCCTCGACATGAGCGTCGGCATCAACCATTTCGACAGCGGCTTTGACATGGGCCGCTATCTGATCGGCTGCGGCTATCGCGACATCGGATATGTCGGCACGTCCCACGACACCGCGAATGCAGCGACCACACGACTCGACGGGTTCTGCAAAGCGGTGGAAGGCGGCGGCGGACGAGTCGTCAAGCAGCTCTGCCTCCATGACACGGCAACCTACTATCCGGGGTTCTACGGGACTGAGCAGTTGCTCGCCGGCGGTGCGCCGATCCAATGCATCTTTTACCAGAATGACGCGATGGCCTTCGGCGGCCTTCAATATGCCGCCGCCAGAGGCATGCAGGTCCCGCACGATATCGGCATTGCGGGATGGGGTGATCTGCCAATCGCATCCGTGATGACCAAGCGGCTGACCTCGATGCACGTCCCGCATCTGAAACTCGGTCAGGCTGCCGCGGAGATGATGCTGGCGCGGCTGTCCAACGAACCGGTGTCCGCCTGCCGGGACATCGGCTTTCGGCTGATCCCCGGCACGACGGTGCGCCGGTCCGAACAGAGCTAGCTGGTTTCGCCTGGCACGAGCCGGGCAGCGACCTCGATCTCCAGCGGGGCACTCGCGCCCGCAAACACAGTCTCCAGCACCCGGGCCACTTCCGTGCCGATCAGGCGCGCGCTCACGTCGACGGTGGTGATCCTCGGATCGGAGACAGCGGCGACGTCGAAATGGCCAAACCCGGTGATGGCAAGCTGCCCGGGCACATCGATCCTCATACGCCGGCATTCGCTGAGCGCGCCGAACGCCACAGTATCGGAGACGCAGACCAGGGCATCGAATGCGGACAGGCGCGCACCCAACCGCTCCACCGCCGCGGCCCCGTGGCGCATGGAGACCGGAGCCGGCCCGGCATCGATCACGGCGACCTCGTCCAGGCCGAGCTTTCGGGCCGTGGCGACGACACTCGCACGCCGCTCGGCACCCCGCAGATCCGCGCCCTCGGACGCGCCGACAAAGGCCAGCCTGCGCCGTCCCGATGCGGCCAGATGCGCCACGAGCGCGGCCATCGCATCTGCATTCGAAAAGCCAACCACATGGCCCAGGGGGTCGGGCGGCAGGTCCCACATCTCGATCACCGGTAGGCCCCGTGCCCTGATCAGGGACCGTGTCGCGTCGGTGTGGTTTCCACCCGTCAGCACCAGCGCTTCGGGATTGCGGGTGAGCAGCTGGCGGATGAGTTCCTCTTCCTTTTCCAGCCGGTAGTTCGTGGCCCCGAGCAGGATCTGCATCCCGCTGCCGGCCATCGCCTCGGACAGACCGCGGAACGTGTCCGCGAAATTGGCATTGTTCACCGATGGCAGGGTGACGGCGACAAAGCCGCTCTTCTGGGTCCGAAAGGCCTGGGCGGTCGTGTCATAGACATAGCCCAGTTCGGCCGCCACGGCGCGCACGCGGCTACGGGTTCTCTCGCTGACGGTCTTGTCATCGCGCAGCGCGCGCGAGACCGTCATCGGCGACACGCCGACCGCCTGGGCCACGTCGCGCATGGTGACCCGCGCGATCACCGGCACCCCGTATCGTCAGACGCTGACATCATGGCGCTCGGTAACATGGTGGTGCACCCGTCCGTCGAAACAGGCGTCAAGGATCTCGCCCGTCACCGTTTTCGACAGTTGCCGCGCCGGACTGTCAAGCGCCGCCGCCATCGTGGCGCTATCGGGATAACTGATTGCGAGGATGAGCGGAATTTCGGGCGCGCCCTCGTCGCGATCCTCGGCAAACATCACACGCACGTCCGTCTGTCCCGGAAACTGCGTCCACAGGGGCACCAGCCGGTCCCGGACCGCCGCGCGAAAGGCATCTGTCTGGCCCGTGCTCACCGAGCCTTCGAACAGTGCGAACCGCGTGATCATGGGGCAATCTCCTCCTTCGCCCCCTTGAAGAACTCCATCACCGCCGCTTCGTCCTCCCCGCCGAGCCCCGCGGCCGTCAGCATCCGGTGGATCTCGGTGCAGAGCGCGGTCATCGGCATCGAGGTCCCCGTCTGGCGGGCGAGATCGTTCACCATGTTGAGGTCCTTGACCATGTTGTCGATCCGGCCTGTGCGTCGGTAGTCCTTGGTGGCAAAGCGCGGCAGATACTCCTGCAACAGCGCGCTGTCCGCCCGTCCGCCCTTGAGCGCGCTTGGGATCATGTCCGCATCGACCCCGGCATCGAGCGCCAGCTGCGTGGCCTCCGCAACCGCCAGAAAGCCAAGCCCGCAAAGCACCTGGTTGATCAGTTTCGTTGTCTGCCCGGCGCCGGAGGGCCCCATATGCGTGTAGTTGCTGGCCACGTGCTTGAGCACCTGGTGCGCGCGCTTCACATCCGCGGCCTCGCCGCCGGCCATCAGCGTCAGCTCCCCGATCAGCGCCTTGGGCGCTCCGCCCGAAAGCGGACTGTCGACCCAGGCCAGGTTGCGCTCGACCGCCATCTTGGAGAATTTCCGCGTGGCATCGGGTTCGATCGAGGACATGTCGATGATGGTCGTCCCTTCCGCCGCCCCGTCTGCAATCCCGTCCTTTCCAAAAGCCGCGAGCCCGACGATACGCGAGGAATTCAGGCTGGTGATCACGAAATCCACATCCGTGCCCGCCTCTGCCGCCGATCCCGCGGCAACCGCGCCCTTGTCCACCAAGTCCGCGACCTTCTCCGTGTCGAGGTCAAAGACCTTCAGGCTGTTGCCGGTCTCCAGCAGACGCGTCCCGATGGCGCCGCCCATGGCCCCGGCCCCGACAAGTCCGACTTTCTCGCTCATATCAGCGTCTCCCTGACATAGGTTTCAGATTGCGCGATCACCTCGGCATAGGGCTTTTCGATATCAATGGCACCGCCCCACTCGCCCGCACTCAGCCGCTCCAGCGCGGCGAACTGGCTGTCGAGAAGCGCGGTCGGCATGAAATGGTCGCGACGCGCGGCCACCCGTTTGGCCAGCACCTCCTTGCGCGCGTCGAGATGCAGGAAATGGACCGGTTCGGGGACCTCGTCCCGGATCCAGTCGCGATACTTCCGCTTGAGGGCCGAACAGCCGACCACGACCGGGCCGGGCGTGTCGGCAAGCACGCGTCCGACGTCTCTCAGCCAGGGTGCGCGGTCTTCGTCATCCAGCGGCTGGCCGGAGGCCATCTTGTCGATATTGGCCTTCGGGTGCAGATCGTCCCCGTCCAGAAAATCCATTGCACAAAGCGCCGAGAGCGCCGTTCCGACCGAGGATTTGCCGCAGCCCGAAACCCCCATGAGCACATAGCACCGCATCAGAGCGACGCCGTGATGCCGCCATCGACATAAAGCGTATGGCCGTTGACGAAACTTGAAGCCTCTGAAGACAGGAACACGCAGGCCCCGACGAGCTCTTCGACATGCCCCCAGCGTCCCGCGGGTGTCCGCTTCTCCAGCCAGGCGGTGAACTCGGGATCGGCGACCAGCGCCGCGTTCAGCGGCGTGTCGAAATAGCCCGGCGCGATGGCGTTGCACTGCAGTCCGTATTTGGCCCAGTCTGTTGCCATCCCCTTTGTCAGGTTGCCGACCGCGCCCTTCGTGGCCGTGTAGGGCGCGATGCTCGGACGGGCGAGCGCGGTCTGCACGGAGGCGATATTGATGATCTTGCCGGCGCCGCGCCCGATCATGTGCCGTGCAACGGCCTGACCCACGTGGAACACCGTGGCGATGTTGGTCTGCAGCAGGCGTTCGAACGCGTCGGCCGGGAAATCCTGCAACTCCGTCCTGTGCTGCATACCGGCATTGTTCACCAGAATGTCGATCGGACCCGTTGCCGCCTCAAAGCCGTCCACCGCGGCGCGGGCGGCCTCATGGTCGGTCGCATCAAAGGACAGCTCACGCACCGTGGCGCCCTCGGCCCGCAGCGTCTCTGCGGCGGCCGCCAGTTTAGCCGCGTCACGTCCGTTCAGTACCAGTTCGGCTCCGGCGGCCGATAGCCCGCGCGCCAG
The DNA here is from genome assembly GCA_039184415.1 of Pseudomonadota bacterium. Lineage (GTDB taxonomy): Bacteria > Pseudomonadota > Alphaproteobacteria > Rhodobacterales > Rhodobacteraceae > JANSYP01. The sequence goes on along the minus strand of JBCDBB010000091.1, from coordinate 2,747 downwards.
GGCGAACCCGATCCCCTGGGACGACCCGGTGATCAGGGCACGTCGGCCCGCAAGCGAGAATAGCGAAGTCATTGGGTGTCCCTTTTGTAGAAGGAGGCTCTTGACCGAGAGTCATTGTTACGGATAACATGTTACCGTTAACAGGCCGAGTCAAGCTAGGAATTGCCCCGTGTCCAAACCCGTCATTCTGCAAGTCGGCCCCTATCCGGACTGGGATCAGGATCCGCTGGACTCCGCCTTCGACATGAAACGCTATTTCGAGGCCGACGACCCGGCCGGGTTTCTGGCCGAACATGGGCCTGACGTGCGCGCGATCGCGACTCGCGGGGAACTCGGCGCCGATGCGGCGATGATCGCGGCCTGTCCGCAACTCGAACTGATCTCGGTCTATGGCGTGGGCTACGACGCGGTCGACATCGCGGCCTGCAGGGCCCGCGGCATCCCGGTCACGAACACGCCCGACGTGCTGACGGGCGATGTCGCGGATCTGGGCGTCGCGATGATGCTTTGCCTTTCCCGCGGTATGATCAGCGCGGAGCGATGGGTGCGCGACGGCTCCTGGGCGCGTCAGGGGCTCCACCCTCTTCAGCGGCGCGTCTTCGGGCGCAAGGCCGGTATCCTCGGCCTCGGAAGGATCGGGTTCGAGGTCGGCAAACGCCTCGCGGGGTTCGATATGGACATCGCCTACACGGACATCGCCGCCAAGGACTACGCGCCAGACTGGACTTACTGCCCCGACCCGGTCGATCTGGCCCGGCATGCCGATTTTCTCTTCGTCACGCTGGCCGCATCTGCTGAAACCCGGCACAGTGTGAACCGCGCACTGATCGAAGCGGTGGGACCGGAGGGCATGATCATCAACATCTCGCGGGCGTCAAACATCGATGAAGAGGCTCTGATCACCGCCCTGCGGTCGGGCGCGCTCGGCTCCGCCGCGCTGGACGTCTTCGAGGGCGAGCCCGCGCTCGACCCGCGATTTCTGGACCTCGAGAACGTGCTGCTACAACCCCATCACGCCTCCGGCACGATCGAGACCCGCAAGGCCATGGGCAAGCTCGTCCGGGACAATCTGACGGCCCATTTCGCGGGCCAGCCCCTGCTCACCCAAGTGCCCTGAGGTCCCGCCGATGAAAGCGATTGTCGCCCATGCCGCGAAAGACCTGCGGGTAGAGGAGCAGCCCGACCCCTCCCCGGGTCCCGGAGAGGTTCTGATCCGGATGGAAGCCGGCGGCATCTGCGGCTCTGACCTGCATTACTACAACCATGGCGGCTTCGGCACGATCCGCCTGAAAGAACCGATGATACTCGGCCACGAGGTCGCCGGCCGAGTGGCCGCACTCGGCGAAGGCGTTAGCGGATTGCAGGCGGGGCAGCTCGTCGCCGTCTCTCCGTCACGGCCTTGCGGGCGCTGCAGGTTCTGCCTCGAAGGCTCCCAAAATCACTGCCTCAAAATGCGATTCTACGGCTCGGCGATGCCCTTTCCGCACATCCAGGGCGCCTTCCGCGAAGTTCTGGTCGCGGACGCCTCGCAATGCGTGCCCGCCGACGGTCTGACCGCGGCGGAGGCGGCCACGGCCGAGCCGCTCTCCGTTGTGCTGCACGCTGCCAGACAGGCGGGCGATCTGATGGGCAAGCGTGTCCTCGTCACGGGCTGCGGGCCGATCGGGCTTCTGGCGGTGCTGGTCGCGCGCAATGCCGGCGCGGTCGAGATCGCCGCCACCGACGTGACCGCCTTCACCCTGGACAAAGCGCACGCGCTCGGCGCCGACGCCGCGGTCAATGTGGCGGAAACCCCGGACGGGCTGGAACCCTATACGAGGGACAAGGGCCATTTCGACGTCCATTTCGAGTGCAGCGGTGTCGCCGCGGCATTGAACGCCGCCGTCCCCGCGCTGCGGCCCGGCGGCACGATCGTCCAGCTCGGCCTCGGCGGGGACATGACCCTCCCCGTTCAGGCGATGACGGCAAAGGAACTCGTGCTCAAGGGCTCCTTCCGCTTCCATGCAGAGTTCGCGACGGCGGTCGAAATGATGCAGGCCGGACGGATCGACGTCGGCCCCATCCTGACCCATACCGCCCCGATGGAAGATGCCGCGAGCGCGTTCGAACTGGCCTCGGACCGCACCGCCGCGATCAAGGTGCAGCTGGCGTTCTAGGAATTGGTATGGCAGCCGGTTCTGGTCCGCGGCGTTTGCACTTTCGCACTGACGAAATGCGCACAGCGAAGCGATCTCAATTCCCCGAACTGTCTTGGTCACTTTCGCCAAGATGACGTTTTCCAATACATGTTTCGTTTTTTGGACACACCGTTTCATTTATTGCTGCCCCGATAGCGCTGGAAAACGTGCAAATGTACGGACATCTGCCCGCGCCACACGTGCGCCGCAAGTAGCGCCGCAGATGACTCATTTAAGAGTCCAATGGTGACACATTCCTGCAAACCGGCCCATCGTCTCGAGCGCCTTGAATGGGCGCAAGCGGCAACTCGAGGACAGTGCTGCGAATGCTCAATGAGAGCCCAAAGCGACCTATGCTGCACGCTACACGAATGGCCGCTCAGGCAAGCATTGTATAAAAGGTTTTACGCTCGAGATTCGGGTCTACGCGTCATAGCTCTAAGCTCATAGCCAATAGATGACGAAAGCTGTTAGAGCGATGGGTGACAGGAGAACCTTTGGGTATCTGTGGTATCGCGTTGCGACCCTACGCCAATCCTTGAGCCTGCCGAACATGATCTCAATCCGGTT
>JBCDBB010000090.1:0-15639 GCA_039184415.1 Pseudomonadota bacterium | reverse complement strand
GCTCGATCCGGAGATCACCGAACCGCTGGACGCCGATCTGCTGCTCTGGCTCGATTTCGGCGGCGGGCTGGAACCGGTCCGCCGCAATCCGCTGATCGCAAAGCTGCCTTCGGTCGTTGAGGGGCGTGACGTCGTTGCGGATCCGGCCTTGTCGGCCGCGCTGAGCTATGCCAGCGTCCTCAGCCTGCCCTACGCGCTGACCCGTCTGCCACCGTTGCTGGACGCGGCGCTCGGGAGAAATGCTTCGGTTGCGCCCGCTGCCGCCATGCCGACCGGCATGGCGCCGTGAACCGAAGCGTGATCCTGGCGCTTGGCCTCGCCGCGCTCTTCGCGGCGTCTCTTATGATCGGGCCGCGCGGGATGGCGGGTTGGGCCGATCTTGCCGCGCTCTTTCTGGCGGAGCCCCCGACGGACGCAGGCGGCATCGTGGTGCGGGATCTGCGGCTGCCGCGCGGCCTGGCGGCGCTTTTGGCCGGTGGTGCGCTCGGCGCGGCGGGCGTGGTGATCCAGACGCTCAGCCGCAACCCGCTCGCCGATCCCGGGCTGCTGGGGGTCAATAGCGGCGCCGCCTTTGCCATCGTCGCCGCGATAGTGGTTTTCGGACCGCTCGCGCCGCAGGACCGGGTTGTCCCGGCGATCGCGGGAGCCTCTGCCGCGGCAGCGCTGATCTGGCTTCTGGCCGGGCGCGCGCCCGCGCCGATGACGCTGATTTTGGCCGGAGTCGCGCTGTCGGCCCTGCTCGGGGCCGGTGTCCGCACCCTGATCCTGATCGACCAGACGGCGCTGGACGGGTTTCGCCGCTGGACCGTGGGCTCCGTGGCCCAGCCGGAGCCCGGCGCGCTGTGGATTGCGGCGCTGCTCGCGGCTCTTGCGGGCGGCCTGACCGCCCTGTCGGTCCGGCGCCTCGACGCGCTGGCCCTGGGCGACGACACGGCGCGCGCACTGGGCGTGTCGATGGCCGCGACGAAGACGCTGGCGCTCGCCACCACCGCACTGCTGTCGGCAGCGGCGGTGCTGGTCGCGGGTCCGCTCCTCTTCGTCGGGCTGATCGCGCCGCATATCGCCCGCCGGGTCGCCGGGGCGGCCTCCACCGGCGCGCTGGCGGTCCATGCGATGCTCTGCGGTGCGGGGCTCGTGCTGCTGGCCGATATGATCGGGCGCAGCCTGTTTCGCGGCCTGGTGGTGGAGGCCGGGCTCGGCATCGTGATCGTCGGGGGCCCGATGCTGATCCTGCTGGTGCGCCGCGACGCGCGGGACCGGTCATGATCCGGTCAACAGGCGCGCTCTGGGCGATGTCGCTCGCCCTGACCGGGCTGGCGGCCGCGAGCGTCGCGGTCGGAAGCGCGCCCGTGGACTGGCCTGCGCTGATAGCGGGCAGCACGCTAGAACGCGATATCCTGCTGCATCTGCGCCTGCCGCGGGTGCTGACGGCCGCCCTGACCGGCGCGATCCTCGGGCTGGCGGGATCGGCGCTGCAAACGCTCCTGCGCAACCCGCTCGCCGCCCCCGACGTGATCGGTTTCAGCGCCGGTGCTTCGGCAGGGGCGGCCGCGGCGATCATCCTGGCGGGCTCGCTCAGCCTGGTCTGGCTCGGCGCGCTGACCGGGGGGGCCCTGGGCGCCGCGCTGGTGCTCGCGCTGGCCTGGCGCGGCGGGCTGCCCGGCAACAGCCTGATCCTGATCGGGGTGACCGTCGGGCTCATGCTGACCGCGGCGACCGATGTGATGCTGTCCTTCAGCCCCGGTATTCAGGCGGCAGAGACCGCGCGCTTCCTGACCGGCGGATTTGCGGCGGCTGACTGGCCTGGGGTCGCCTGGCTGACCGTTGCCGCCGCCGCGGGCGCGCTGGTTCTGGGATGGCAGCGGTTTTCGATCGACCGGATGGATCTGGGCGACGATATCGCCCTGTCGCAGGGTTTGAATGTGCGCCGGACGCGGCTGGTGACCCTGCTGGCGACGGCGGGTCTGGTCTCAGCGTCGGTCTCGATCACCGGGCCGCTGCCCTTTCTGTCCTTTCTCGCGGGGCCCATCGCGCGGGTGCTGACCCGTCAGGGCGGCACGGTGTTGGCGGTCTCGGCCCTGACCGGGGCGGTTCTGGCGCTTGGCGCCGACATGCTGGCCCGTGCCGGACCGCAGGGGATGACCCTGCCCGCGGGGCTGTTCACGGCCGCCCTGGGCGGTCTGTCGATGATTGTCATTCTGATCAGGCAAACCGGGCGGAGCCGATGATGGAACTCGCTGTGGAACACCTTGACGTCACCCTGTCCGGGCGCCGCATCCTGAAAGGGTTGAGCGCCAGGGTCCAGCCCGGTGGCGTCACGACCATCATCGGGCCGAACGGGTGCGGGAAGTCGACGCTGCTGCGCTGCCTGGCCCGGATCGTCCGCCCCGACGCGGGCCGCGTGATGCTGGACGGAGAGGACGCCTGGTCGGTCGATCCCCGCGGCTTCGCCCGCAAGGTGGCGTTCATGAGTCAGAGCCCAAGCGTGCCCGAGGGCCTGCATGTGCGCGGCCTCGTCGAGCGCGGCAGGACCCCCTATCTCGGCGCCTTCCGGCCGTTCGGACCGGACGACCGGGCGGCCGTCGACGATGCGCTCGCGGCCTGCGGCCTCGACGGGCTCGACGGGCGGCGGGTCGACAGGCTTTCCGGCGGGCAGCGGCAGCGCGTCTGGATCGCCATGGCGCTGGCACAGTCCACACCGGTTCTGCTGCTCGACGAGCCGACAAGCTTCCTCGACCTACCGCACCAGATCGAGGTGATGCGCCTTGTCCGGCGCCTCAACGAGACGCAGCGGATCACGGTCGTGATGGTGCTGCACGACATCAACCTGGCGGCCAGCTACAGCGATATGGTGATCGCCATGCGAGACGGACAGATCGTCACAAGCGGCGCCCCGTCAGAAGTGATCCGCGCGGATGTCCTGGAGACGCTCTTCGGCGTCGCCCTTACAGTACATACGCGCGCTGCGGGCCGAGGACCGATGGTGCTGCCGATATGAGCGGCGGCGGCATTCGGGGACTGCCGGGGGGCGACGCGATGATCGCGCTGCTATTTGCGGGACTGGCGAGCATCGCGATGGCCAACAGCATGGTTTTCCCGCTGCTGGGGCCGCTGGGACGCGCTGTCGGTCTGAGCGACGGCCAGATCGGTGCCATGCATGCCGCCGCCGCCCTCGGGGCGATCGCCGCCGCGCCCTGGTGGGGCCGGCAGGCGGACCGGTACGGCCGGCGGACGGTTTTTGCCCTAAGCCTACTGGGGCTCGCAGCCTCCACATTCTTGCTTGTATTTGGGCTCGGCGCGGCGCGGGCTGCCCTGATCGATGCGCCGCAGAGTTTCGCGCTGCTTCTCGCTGCGCGGCTTGCCTATGGCGTGCTGGCCAGCGGCGCCCTGCCGGCGGCCGCAGGCTATCTGGCCGACATCTCCGACGCAGCGGCACGGCGGCGCACGATGACCCTCCCCTCGCGCGCCTTCAGCATCGGCGGGATTGCCGGTCTGCTCCTAATCTGGCCCGCAAGCGCGCTGATGGGAGTGCTCGGCCCACTTCTTCTGGTCATGGCGATCGCCGCGATGATTGCGGGATGCGCGCTGCTCCCAACCGTACGACGCGCAGGAACCGCTGAGATGACCCCGCCGGAGGGGTCGGCCTCGGCACGGTTTGACCGGATCGGCCATATCCTTGCGATCAACACCCTGGCCTTCACGGCGCTCAGCATGGTGCAGGTTACTGTGCCTTTCTATCTTCAGGATCATTTCAGGTTTTCGACCGACACGACGATTTCAGCGGCGACCGCGTTGAGCCTGCTGCTGACGCTGGCAACCCTCGCCGGCATCCGCGTCGCCGCCCGCGATGGCATCAGCATCGCCGTCACCGCCGCCCTGGGACTACTGCTTGCCGGGATCGGCATTGCTGGGATGTTTCTTGCCGGATCCATCGCGGTCCTTCTGCTGGGACATCTCAGCATCGGCTTCGGCCTGGGCCTGTTCACACCCTCAACCCAAGCCATGCTGTCGCTGGCTTCGTCTGCGGGAGTGCAGTCGCATGCGGCAGGCCTGCTATCGGCCGCGGCGACCTCGGGCTATATGCTGGGGCCGCTCGTAGGCGGATATCTCTACGCGCGCTACGGCGCGTACGCGTTTCTGGTGGCCGCGGCCCTGCTGGCCGTTGTTGCCCTGGGCATTCTGCTCCGGGCTTCGTACAACCAGCAATCGGGCTAGCCGGTCGATCCACTCCGCGCCATCCAGGCGCCGCAGTCGCATTGCACGGGATCGTCCCGGCAGAAGCAGAGGCCTGATTAGAAGCTCCCGTCAGATTGCGGAATACAGACCGACGCGAAGCACTTTGTACCGTTTTGCCGCAAGGCTTCGTCTATGGCTTGGTCATCGGCCGTTGATTTGTGCAGGAGCGGCTTTCGAGGCTTAAAGCGACTTCGCCGCGCCTTAGGATACCAGTCACAAGCAAGCCAGGGTCACCATCCCAACAGGCAGTTTATCTCCACAGCGGCTTTTCCTTTCAACGATTGTTCATGCGATTTGATCGGGCTCGCAAACGACGGTTTGTTGGAAACGACGGAGTACAAGTGAAAGAGTGACGACTGTCGGCGCGGCGAGAGACCAAAGGACCGCGCCACCTTTCGCCGCGCTCAAGACACGGTTTCGACACACGCACTGGTATCTATCAGGACCTACCTACCCTCTTCCTTTGCCCGTACCATCGGCGAGATCACCACCTGCCACTTTCCAGGGCGGGATATCGTCCGCATGGATCGGAAATAGAGAAACAACAGCGTCGAAAAGAGCCCGTACAGCGGTTAAATGCCTGACCCATCCCTGGCGGGGCTTCCTGTGAAAACGCACTGCAAGGGCGACTCTGAAACTCACGAAAGCCGTTCGCAAGATCCGGAAAGGACATGTCCACGATCTGCCCGAAGTTTTCCATTAAAAAACATAATATCAATGATTTACCTGGCATCCCTGTTTGAGGTCGATACCCGTCGCCAAGTTGTCCAGCGCGGGCGTCGAATAGCGTGACGAGACCGAAATGCAACAAGGCAAAAAGGGTGTCTCGCTAGAGGCCGCAGCTTAAAGTTGCACTGGTTATCTGTGCTGCGCTTAGAAGCGGCAGCCGCCGAGCCTGCGCCTCTTCGGCGCATCGCCTTGACAGAATCTTTAATAGAAACTGCATCAATCACCCGTCCGCAGCTTTCCGCCACGCGACGTCTCATCAAGACCGTTACAAGAGGCGCGCCATGCTGGAGACGCTCAATCCGACTCTGACCGAACTGCAGTCCTTTCTCGCCCAGGGCGGCCCGGCCATCTGGGTCATTGCGGCGCTGTCGGTGGCGACTCTGGCGCTGATCCTGTGGAAGGTCTGGCGGCTGATGGTGCTGGGCGCCTGGGCAGGGCGGACGGCGCGCGCATCGGTCGAGCTCTGGTGCCATGGGGATCAGGAGGCGGCGCTCCGCCGTGCATCCGAGGGGCGGGGTATGCGGTCCCGTGTCGTGCTCGCCGCACTCCGGACGCAAATGAATTCCGCGCTGCCCGAGGCTCATGCCCGCGAGGAGACCGCGCGTGTGGCGCAGCAGGAACTGGCGCGGGCGCGCAGTGGTCTCCGCGCTCTGGAGCTGATCGCGACGATCGCGCCCCTCATCGGGCTTCTGGGGACGGTGCTGGGGATGATCGCGGCCTTTCAGGCACTGCAGGAGGCCGGGGCGCGCGCCGATCCTGCAGTGCTCGCCGGCGGGATCTGGGAGGCGCTGCTGACCACTGCGGCGGGGATGACCGTCGCGATCCCGGCCTCGGCGGCTCTGACCTGGTTCGAAAGCGTGGCCGACAACGTTCAGCACGATCTGGAGGATGCCGCGACCCGGATCTTCACGGTGTCCAAACCCGATAGGGCCGCGCTGGCGGCCGCGGCGGCGTGATGTTGGACCTCGCCCCCCGTCGCCGGTCGCGCCGGGCCAGCCTCACGCCGATGATCGACGTAGTTTTCCTGCTCTTGGTGTTCTTCATGCTGGCAGCGCGGTTCGGTACGGATTTCGCCGTGCCGATGAACCTCGCCAGCGGCGGAGACGGCTATAGCGGGCCGCCAAGGATCGTCGATGTGCTGCCCGAAGGCGAGAGGCTCAATGGCGTACCGATGACGGGCGACACGCTTCTGGCAGAACTCGCCACCCTCATGGAGACGCCGGACGATGCGATCATCCTGCGGCCGGGCGAGGGCGCCGTCCTTCAGCGCGTGATCGATGTGATGGCCGCATTCGAGAGCCATGGTTTCACCACACTCGTGCTCGTGGAGTAACGGTCCATGCGCCTGGCAAAACCGCCGCGGTCAACCCGGAAAGAGGCCATCGTGCCGATGATCAATGTGGTGTTTCTGCTGCTGATCTTCTTTCTGATGACCGCGCAGATCGCGCCGCCCGATCCGTTCGAGGTCGTGCTGCCTGCAGCGGAGCGCGAGACCCAGGCCGAGGGCACGCTGACACTCTATGTCTCAGCCGAGGGCGGGCTTGCGTATCAGGACGCACAAGGCGAGGCGGCCATCGCAGCCCTGTCCGAGGCGGCGATTACAGGGGGCGATCAGTTCCTGCCGGTGCAGATCCGCGCCGATGCAGGCGTTGAGGCGGTCGAGATCGCGCGTCTGCTGCGCAGCCTCTCCGAAGCGGGAGCCCAGCAGATCACGTTGCTGACGGCGCCGCCATGAGCCGTGGGGTGATCGAAGCCACGGTCTTTGTCGCGCTCGCGCTCGTCCTTCATCTCGCGGTCTTGTGGCGGATGCCGTCCGGCACGTTGGCGGCATCGGGCGATGGCGGGGATGCAGTGATCAGCATGGCTGCGGTCACGCCGCAGATGGTCGAAATGATCGAGGCGTTCGAGACGCCGCCGGAGCCAGTCGAGGCGGCCTCCACCACGGACCTGCTGGAGCCGGTCACGCCGGTCCGGGACGTTCCGCCCCCTCCCCCGCCGCCCGCAGATGCGCCTGCGCGGCCGACCGCGCTGGACATGCCGCAGTTGGACATTCCAGGGGTCGATCTTCCCCTTGTGCAGGCGCCGCCACCGGTTCCGGAACCACCGGAAGTCGAACTTGAGCCACCGGCCGATCTGAACACAGTAATAGCCCCTCCCGAAGCATTGCCGGTACCACCCGAACCGGCGCCACAAGACCCGCCGCGTCCCGAGCCGCCGGAGATCGCGTTGTTAACGCCACCGCCAAGCCCGGCAGTGCCCCCCCCACCCGCGTTCGAACCGCCGCCGCCACCGCCGGAAGCCCCACCGGAATCCGATACCGCCGAGGCGACTTCGCCGCGCCCGCCCGTGCGCCCCGCCACCCTAGTACCGCCCGAGCCGCCGGAACCTCAGCGTCAGGCATCCCCCGCCCCGCCTCCGGCGCAGGACGCTGCCCCAAGCAACCGAAATCAGGAGGGCCGCGCCGAACAGCGCGCGGCCGGATCGGGTGGAGGTCAGGCAGCGGGAAATTCCGGCCAAAGTCAGGTCGCGAGCCTGTCCACGGCGCGTCGCGAGAACCTGTTGGCGAATTGGGGCAGCAAGATCCGCAGCCGGGTGGAGCGGCGCAAATCCCCACCGCGCGGCGTCCGCGGCAACGCAACCGTGACGGTACGGCTTATCGTGACCACCGATGGCCGATTGGCGTCGCTTTCGCTCGTCGGCTCCTCCGGCGTTGCCGCCTTCGACGAAGCCGCGCTCAATGCCGTGCGCCGCGCAGGCCGCTTTGCCAAAGCTCCACGAGCCCTTGGCAGCGGGCAGCACAGCTTCACCCTGCCCATCCAGTTTCAGAACTGAGCCCCGGCGCCCCACGCACCCAATGGTGCGCGAAGGCGATGTGCCCGGTCTAACGGTCGAAGGCGGGCCACGTGCCATCGCGCATGAGCCCAATGTTCTTGGCTTTCAGGACGGACGGATCGTGCCCCGCTTTGATGGCAGGCGAATCAATTCCAATTTGGGCACAGCCGTCTGCCTCCTTGGCGTCAGCGATACCGCGGCTCCGACATCGCAGCATCGCCAGTCCGCGTGACCTTCGAATTCGATCACCGTTACGGCCCGCGCATCTCAATCAAGCGTGACGCAAGTTCCTCTGCGGGCAGTTTGGGCCGACACAACCCGCCGCATTGTCGGGAGTATTCGGACCGAACGGGAGAGCATCGGCGTTGATCGGCGGCTCGAACAAACAGTCGACCGCTTGTAACTCCCTGGTCGTCACTCGGGGCGGGAGCAACGCGTCACCCGGGTCGAAGCCGTCGTGAGGCCCAAAGCGGCAGGTTCCACCCGATGCATGGACCTCCGAACGCTCTGGTCTTAGTCTTGGTTAGATCTCCCGAGCTGACGCCAGGGCCAGTCGCAAAGGGGCGGAGCTTGGGACACCTCATCGCCAGTACAGGTCCGATCGTTTTCGACCATGTCGTTCTGGGAACCCGCGATACGGCAGACGGCGCGGCGCAGGTGGCAGAGCTTTGCGGAACCGAACCGATCATGACAGAACCGGAGCCCGGCCAATGGTATCACAGCGCGGCCCTGCCGCTCGGCGGTGGTGCGATGCTGGAAATCCTTGGCCCCAACACCGACCACCAGGGCTTTCGTTTTTTTAAGTCGATCCTCGCGCGATACGACAGGCCCGAGCCGGTTTTCTGGCATCTCGGCACAGCGGATTTCGATGCGTTTTGCGCCGTGGCCAAGGCCGCCGGTGCGCCGGTTGAACGCATTGAGCATCTCAACAGCAACACGCCCCATGGCCGGCGCACCTATACGCGCGGCATATTGGGTCCGGGGTTTCGCACCGTGCGCCCCTGCGTCATCGAATGGACCGCCCGCCCCAAACGCCCGGGCTTGGAGGCCGACCCCGTTTGCAGCATCAAGGCTTTCAAACTTACCAGCCCAAAGGCCGCAGAAATCAACAAAGCGTTCCAGGCGCTCGGCGTCGATCTCACCGTGGAAAACGGCACCGACAGGCTCTCGCTGGTGCTTTGGACACCAAGGGGAGAGGTGACCTTCGCGGGTCCCGGCCTTGTCTTTGAGGGTGCCGCGGCGCTCTTTCAGATAGCGGCCATGCGCTTACGCCAACTCCTACCAGGCTAGCGCGTTTCTGCCTCGAGAACCCAGAAATGTCCGCGCGCATCGGGTTTCCGGTCTTTCGCATAAGGCGCCCCTCTTTCCGCGGGCACGCCGCGTGCCTAGTCAGTCGAGGCGCCGTCCAGCCGCCATGCCAGACCCTCAGGCGCTTTGCGATCTGTCTCATCGAGGGTTCCGATGGTGCGTCACTCCAGAGTCCAAGATGGGCGCCGCGGCGCGGCCCTGTCCGCCGGATTAGCCTCGATAGCGGCCCTGTCTCTGGGCGGTCCCGCCTTCGTTCAGTCTGCGGACGACACGGTTCTGGAAGCCACCGAGCTGGAACCGATCATCGTGGGCGCAAGGCGCCGGGACGAGGAACTCCTGGACGTGCCGGTCTCCGCAACGGTTCTCGACGGTCAAACGCTCTAGGGTGAGCGGATCGAAAGCAGCGAAGACCTCGCCCGCCGCACACCGAACGTCGTGCTGCCGACATTCGGTGATAGTGGCAGTTCGGCGCAGCCGATCGTGCGCGGCGTCGGCGTCTTGCAATCGGTGCTTTCCCCGGACAACGCGACCGTGCCGACCATCATTGACGGCGTGCCGCTGACCGGATTTGGCTCTGCCATCGAGCTGTTCATCCTCGAAAAGGTCGAGGTCCTGCGCGGGCCCCAGGGCACCGCCTTCGGCCGCCACTCCACCGCGGGGGCAATCATCATCACCACGGCCAAGCCCGACGCAGTGCCCGAGCGGAGCGTGACATTCGCAGCGGGCGACGATGGATATTGGGCGGCCCGGGGCGTGCTCAGCGGTCAGATCGCCGAGGACGTGTTCGGCCGCTTCGCCTTCAGCTATCGCCAGCATGGGGCCTATGTCGACAACGAACAGCAGTTTGCCGACGACATTGGAGAAAGTCAGGTGGGCGCAGCCCGGGGCACGCTGCGCTTCGCCCCCAACGGGGCGACCGAAGTGACGCTCGGCGCCAATTACGAAAATGACGACCGCGACACCAGCTCTGTCGTCCAACTTCGCGACAGGAACACCTTCCAGGATACGCCCCCCTTCCAACGCACGCTCGCCGGGACAACGGCGAACGTAACCCATGAAGCGGAGCGGTTCACCTTTCATTCCGTCACGGGCTACCAATACTATGACGCGGAGTTTTCCTCGGACATCACCGATGGATATGTCTTCGAGGGCGTCACCGGGTTTCCGCCGGAGTTCTTCATCGAGATTAGGGACGAGTTCAGCGACGATATAGAGACGGAAATGCAGCTTTATCAAGGGCTTCACCTGATCTCGCCCGAAGCCAGCGCCATAGGCCGGGCCACGGGCGTGGTCGCGTCTCTGAACGATTTCAGCGGCAGTCATTCCGTCCGGTCCAACTTCTTTGTCACCAGCAGTGGCGACCGGGAAATCGACCTGAAGAACCAGAGCTATGCGGTCTTCGGCGATGTCTACGTGCCCGTCGGCGCCTGGGAGTGCGGCCTCGGCGCGCGCTATTCCTACGAGATCCGCGAGTTCGACGGCACCTATATCGGCACCGGATTGCCGGACACGGTGCCGGTCTTCGTCCAGGACGACCGGGAAACCTACGGGCTGTTCAGTGGGCGGGCCTCGATCGGCTACAAACCCACCGAGGAAAGCCTAGTCTATGCCAGCTATAACCGCGGGGCCAAGGCGGGCGGGTTCAGCCGCTCATGGAACAATGCCGCCCTCGGCGTGCCGGAAGAGCCCTATCCGCAGACCACGGTCGACGCGTTCGAGATCGGCGCCAAGGGCGAGCTGATGGGGGATCGGCAACCTGGGCGGCCGCGGCCTTCTGGAACGAAATCGAAAATGAGTCGCTCATCACACTGGACCCCAACACCTTCACCTTCGTGGTCGAAAGTCTGGATCTTCGGACGCGCGGCGTTGAGCTGGAAGGCTCGGCATTGCTTGGGGCGGGGCTTCTCGCTGTCCGCAGCCCTGGGGTACACCGATGCCGAGATAACCGGCGTGCCGGCGGGCAACTCCTCGGGCGCGGAAAAAGGCAATGACGTCCCGAACGTTCCGAAACTGACGGTCAGCCTGTCGCTCGATTACCGCAACAATCCCGGCATCCTTGGCTTGGGCCTGGGCGAAGAGATCGCAGGCTTCATCGGCTACCGCTATCAGTCGGAGCGCCCCGTCGACGTCGCCAATTCCTTCGATCTGAACGCTACGCATCTGATCGACGCCCAGCTCGGCCTCTCCACCGAGTCCTGGAGGGTCTACGCCTTCGTCGAGAACCTTCTGGACGAAACCATCGAACAGCAGGGCGCCGCCATCACACCCTCCGTGCAAAGCGTCCTGACGTCCCGGGGCCGCACAGTCGGTCTCGGCGCGCAATTCGTCTTTTGAACGGGAGCCGCGGATGGACGGGCTGAAGGTTGAGAACCTGACAAAGAGCTACCCGGGCGGCGTTCGCGCCTTGGACCGGGTGAGCTTGACCGTCGCGCGCGGGCTATACGGCCTGCTCGGGCGCAATGGCGCAGACAAGAGCACCTTGATGCGCACCCTCGCGACGCTGCAACGCCCCGACAGCGGGACCATTTCCTTCAACGGAATTGACGCCCTGGCGGATCCCGACAGGATGCGGCGCCTTCTGGGCTATCTGCCGCAGCACTTCGGCGCGTTTCCCGGTTTTTCGGCTCGGGAACTGCTGGAGCGGTTTGCCTGGCTCAAGGGCATGACAGACGGGGCAACCCGCCATCGACTCGCCGCGGAACTCCTCGAACGGATCAAACTGTTAGAGGATGCCGATCGCCGCGTGGTCTCCTTTTCCGGCGGGATGCTCCGACGCTTCGGGATCGCCATCGCGCTCATCGGGTCGCCGCGGTTTTTGATTGTCGATGAGCCCACCGCTGGGCTGAACCCGGCGGAGCGTAATCGCTTTCACCGCGTGCTTGCGAATCTCGCAGCCGATGCCGTGGTTCTGCTTTCGACCCATATCGTGGAGGATATCGAGAACCTCTGCCCGAGCCTGGTGATCATGGATAGCGGCCGCGTCGTCGCCGAAGGCACGCCTAAGGATCTGATCGCCCCCCTCAGGGGACGGCTTTGGGACCGGGTGATCCCGCGGGGCGAACCGGAACCTCCGGGTGCACTCAGCCTGTCCGCCACGCCCACGGGGACCCGCGCAGTTAGCGAGGCGCCGAGCGCCCCGCCAGAATACGCACCGAGGACGCCCTTCCTGGAAGACGTCTATCACCTGATGCAGCGCGAAACGGCGGCGCGCGCCGCATGACCGACGCGCCAGTTCTCGCCCGCGCCGCGCTGATCGAGTTTCGCGACAGCGCCCGCGCGCTCGTGCCGCTGCTCTCCTTCTTTGGCATGTTTCTCTACATGCTCGCCAACCTGACGAGCGCAGAGACCTTCGCGCAGATGGGCGGAGCGGGCATCCCGCGCAACAGCGGATTCATCGTCTATATCTGGTGTTCGGGTCAGCCGCTGTGGCTGATGTTGGTCTGGGCCTGGCTCTTTACCCAGATCGTGCTGCGCGACAAGAGCGCTGGCATGCAACAACTGGTTCTGGCAAGTCCGGTGCCGCTCCGCACACTCCTGTTGGGGCGCTTCGTCGGTGCGCTCATACTTGGAACCCTCGTCGCCTGTCCGATCCCGCTGGCCTTTCTTTGTCTTCCACTTCTCAGCGCGGCAGGCTTCGTTCCGGACAGCGCCGTCGGCCCGGCACCATGGCGGGCGTTGCTCTCCAGCGCCATTCTGTTCGGGCTTGTCAGCAGCGCAGCGGTCGAGGGGGCTCTGTGCCGCCGCAACAATTTGGACGCGCAGCCTCGCGGGGCCGTTCGGCGTGGCCGCCGTTCTGGTCCTGCTCTGGGTCAGTGCGATTGTCAGCCTGTCCGAAGGCGGAGCGGCGCCCTTCGCGGCAGTATTGCTCGACCCGTCGGGCTATGTGTCCGTGGACAACCAGGCCAACCTCTGGACCCCGGCGGAAAAAATCGCGGCCCCGTTGGAATTCCGCGGCGGGCTTTAAATCAACCGCTTGGCATGGCTCCTGCTGGGCATGGGGCTTTTCGCTTTTCAGCTGATGCGTACCTCCCGCGATGCGCTGCGGCAGGAGCCGGGACCGGGGAAGGAACAATCCAGGACCGCCGCCGCGACAATCCCCGTCACGCGATCCGGGCGGGTCCGGCCAGCGGCCCCGACCGACTGGCTGGTTGCGGCTCGGCTGGAGATGGGATGGCACCTCCAGCGCACGGTGCGTGGGGCGGGCCTCTGGATTCTGGCCAGGTTAACCCATCTCATCTGCGCCGCCTACCCCGCGATCCATAGCGAATCGCACCGCGACGGGCCGCTTCTGCCCATCACCGAACAACTGCTCTGGGTCGTGTTCGAAGGTGGCTTCATGACCCTCATGGCCGCGGCGGCGATCTTTGCCGGTTTCATTTTCCGCCGGGAACGTCAGGGCGGTTGCTCGGAGATGATCGACAGTGCCGAGGCGCCATTGGCCGTCCGCCTCTCCGGCCAGATCGCCGCACTGGTGATCCTGTTGGCCGGGCTCTCGCTCGGGCCCGGTCTGTCGCTGATCACACTGCAGCTCGTGACACCCGATGTTCCCGCCAAAGGATTGGATGCGTTTGTGTTCTCGCTCTCCGTGATGCTACCCGCGATCATCGAGATGGCCTGCCCTGCACTTCTGCTCCACGCCCTGATCCGATCGGCCGGTCTTGCCTGCGCGCTGTCTCTCTTCCTCGTCTTCTTCGTTGTCGCCAGCCATGAAGCACAGCTTATCCACCACCCGCTGATCAGCTTCGGGCTGCCGCCCCACGTGCTCTTGTCCGAGCTTTCGGGATGGTCCCCTTGGGCACCGGCGATCGCGACGACGACCGCCTGCAAACTCGCCCTTTGTGCGATGTTGCTCGCTTTGGTCTGGGCGATCTTGCCATGGGGCACGGATCTCGGCATGCGGGCGCGCTTCGGGCAAGTCTTCCGGCAGGCGCGCCCCGGACCCGTCCTCGCCCTTTTTTGGCTTTGCCGATCCTCATTGCTGCCGGCGGAAAGCTTGAAGAGCGGCAAATCCGGATGGGAGCCCATCAGAGCACGGTTGAAGCCAAGGCGGAGGCTGCGGGCTATGAGGCCCGGTGGTGGCGCACGGCGGGGGCGGTGCGTGTCGCCGGTGGGGACGTGTCGATCACGCTCGATGCGGACAAGCGCGTCGGGATCGCGGAAATGTCGCTTCGTCAGGTGCACTCGGACAATGGGCGGCTCGATCTGGACCTGCCGCATGGGGTGAGCCTGGTCGCAGCGCAGGTGCAGGGAGAACCGATCGGTTTCGAGACAGCCTACGGGAATGCCGCCGTGGCGCACACGCCCTGCCCGGCCCAAGGCTGTTCCGCCGTACTAGACCTCCGGATCGACCGAAGGGTCTGGCCAGACGATCTCCGGCAATCCTGGATAGATGGCTCGGGGCTCTGGCTGCGGGTCGAGGATGTGGTGCCTGTGCTCGGGCTCGACCCCGAACGCCTGCTCTATTCGCCCGTGGACCGGGCGGCGTTCGCGCTGCCGCCCTCACCGCCCGGACTGCCGCCGCAAGCCTTTCGGGCGGCCGGGGCTGTGGCCCCAAAGGGCGATTGGACCTGGACCATGTCCCTCCATAGCGCTGGGGAGGTGCACCGCTTTGCCGGGGCCACGAAGGGCCCCCTCGATTTCGCGGCGGTCTGGTCTCCCGGGCAGGATCCCGGCGCGTCTGTCATCCATGGACCCGCGCGCGCTTTCCAGGCCACAGAGATCTCCGATGATGTGGACGAGACGAGCGCGTGCCTCCAGCCGCGTTTGTGTGGCGCTTTCCCCGTCCGCAAAATCGTCCAGGCACCGCGCAATCTGGGCCCAACGGCCCTGCACGGCACGGTGCTCTGGATGCCGGAGAACGAAGGCTGGGACAGCGCCGGGACCGATCCGGGCCGGGCTGCGCGGCGTCACCGCCTTGCCCATGCAATGGCCAGACAACGCCTGAGCGAGCTTGGCGATCTGCCCCGGCGGCCGGGCAGTCAGATGATCCGCGACGGGTTCTCGGATTAGCTCGCCCTTGACTGTCTACGTCATACCGCCGGAACGGATCCATGGCTGACACTGGTCGCGCGGCAGGCGGAGGACGCCACGGAAGCCATCGGCCAGACCGACAGGCCTGTCGCAACAGTCGCCAGCACCGCCGCCGCGCCTTGGCTGGAGGCCTACGCGCCGCCCGCAATTCTTGGCCTAGAGTCGCAGATCGGTCGCCAGGCCGTGCTGGATAGGTTGGTCGCGGCTCTGCGACAGCTGCGACAGGGCACGCCCTTGCCCGAGGCTCTGACGGCGGGCTTTGGACCACAGCATGCCCAGGCACTTCTCGCCGCGCCGGGCATGGGAGACGTCGTGGCCAGACCGGGCGCGCCCGAGGCTCGGTTTTGGCGTTGGAAGCAGGGCGGCTGGGTCCGAACGGAGCACGTACCGCCGGTCAAGGTACGCCATGGGGCGGAGCCGGACTGGCATGCCGGTCCCGTCGGCGGCGGCGCCCCCGAGGGCTTTCTGCATCTCGCGGCACCGTCCTATGAGCGCAGTCCACAG
>JBCDBB010000089.1:0-15956 GCA_039184415.1 Pseudomonadota bacterium | reverse complement strand
GGTCAGCAACGAGACCGTTTTGACCGATACCGCAATCTACACGGATGTCCGCTAAGCACGGCGGGCGCATTCTTTCAACATGGTAATGCGATCCTTCGCTCGACGCCGATGCGCTCCAAAAACGCCTCATCATGGCTGACAACGAGGATTGCACCGTCGTAGTCAATGAGTGCCGTCTCCAACGTCTCGATAGCTTCGATGTCGAGGTGGTTGCTGGGTTCGTCCAGGAGAAGAAGCTGACGCGACTGGCTGTGTCCGAGAGTGCAGGCCAACCCCGCGCGCAGACGTTGCCCTCCGCTAAGCGCACCGATCCGCTGGTGCGCGTCGTCCCCCCGGAAGAGAAAGCGGGCCAGAACTGCGCGCCTGTCGTTCTCGCCGGCCTCCGGATCGACTCGCGCAAAAGCATCGCGCACGGTTTCGTTTGGACCGAAAAGGCTCAGGTCCTGATCAAGGCGCGCCATGGGAACATGACGCGTAACGGAACCACTTAGGGGCTGAAGATCACCCTGAATGCAAGCGAGGAGCGTCGACTTGCCAGACCCGTTCCTGCCCTTGATAGCAATCCGTTCCGGTCCGCGGATTGCAAGGGAAACCCCGTCAAGAACCGGCGTTGTGCCGCCATACCTGAAACAGAGGTCATCGACGTGCAGCACATCGCGTCCCGCGACAAGGCCCGAGGGGGGAATCTCGATATTGAGAGGTTGTAGAGTCTCCACAGCCTGCCGCGCGGTTTCCATTGCTTCTTCGACCGCCTCCGCCTTGCGGCTTCGCAGCCGCGCAGCAGCACCTCCTGATACCTGGCTGCGTTCCTTTGCGGTACTGAGAATGAGCTTCGATTGGCTGCCTGAAATACGAAGCTGCTTGCCCTGTCGATCGGTGCGGGACTTGCGTTCAGCGGCAAGCTGCGCGCGAGCCCACGTGTCTCTCACAACGCGTTCAGCCCGTGCTAGCTCAGTCTCCGCAGATACCAATTCGGCAGCTTTCAGCTCGCGATATTTGTCGAAGTTGCCGCCGTAGCTCCGCGCTCCAAGCGTGGTCAGTTCCACGATAGCGTCCATTTCGCGAAGCAGTTCGCGGTCATGGCTGGCAACGATCACACATCCTTGCCACGCTCGAAGAGCATCGATCACACGGCAGCGTCCGTCGCTGTCGAGGTGATTGGTTGGCTCATCCAGCAGGAGCGCATCGGGTTCAGCGAACATTAGCGCCGCGAGGCTCGCCCGCGTGCGCTGACCGCCGGAGAGTGAGCTGAGTCGGGTATCCAGCGGCGCGTCAAGATCCATACGCGACAGCGCCGTGCCCAACCGCGCTTCTAGCGTCCAATCGACATCCGCGAGATCATTCGCCGTCGCTTGCCCTCTTTCCGCGCGTGCCAGCAAGGCGAGATTGTCCTGAGCATGGAAGAGATCGGCCAGCGTGGCGTCCACTTGATGCTCTGGGTTCTGATGCAGATACCCGACCGAAGGCGGTCTGCTGATTGTTCCGGACGCCGCTTTGATTTCGCCTGCGATCAGACGCAAGAGCGTCGTCTTGCCTGTGCCATTCCTGCCGACAAGTCCGGTTCGAACCGGCCTGAAGGTCAGGTTCAGATTGGTGAACAGGGGGGCGTTGCTTGGCGTCTGCCAGCTCAGGCCGGCGACTACGATGGAAGTCATGGATGAAGCTCACTGAAGGAAACCGTTTTGGGTTAACTGGCGAGTGCGCAATCCATGATCTTTGTCCCGTTTCTACAATGTTTGTCTTAGGTAGCTATGAGTCTGCGAGCGTTCAATGTACCGCGGAGCTTCAAGCCGGGATCGTTTTGCTGGTTCGGCCGGAGAGCGGACCTAAGAAGTTCGCGGTTTGAAGGCAGCTTCTTCCTCCGAACGACTCTTTTGTCCAGATGTGGGGATGGCCGCCAAGTTGGATGCCGCCCGATACAGGCGCGTGCGGCAAACACCGACAGAGAGCCGGTTACACTGAAAAACAATGTGTTGCGAGCGCAGAGAGTTGCGATCTGATAGCGGCGCGAGTGTCTTTCTGATCAGGCTTTGCGGGATTGCTGCGGTGCGGGAAAGATCTTCGCCAGCTTGCGGACATTCCGGGCGGCTGCTGCGAGTAGGAGTTCGTCGCTTGCGCCGCATGTCCCATGTGATCGCAGCCGTCCCAGGCCGAGGATGCGTTTGAGATGGGTGATGAGAATCTCGACCTTCTTCCTGAGCTGTACCGAGACCTTGTATTGGGGGGCTTAGCGATAGCGCGGGCGACGTCGGGAGCTCCTCTGTGTTCTTTTCGGGTGATCCTGCGCGCATCGGCGTTCGGGCGACACTTGGCTTTCGACGCGCATGCCTGGCAAGTGTGTATGAGCGCTTGGCACTTGGTCGCGCCCTTTCCTGTCCGGCCACGATTGGGATCGGAGGAGTTGCGTCCGAATAGCTCAGCGCTTCACCCGCCGGACAGATGTATTGGTGGTATTCAGCGTCCCATTCGAAGGCGGTGCATGACCAGATTCCATCGGTGCGCCCGGTCTCGTCGATGACCGGGATACGTGGTGCGATCTTGCTATCCACCAGCCAGCTGAGCATTGCACAGGAACTGCAAGCCGTGTCTGCAATCAAGCGTTCGGGATGCAGATCGAACTTCTCCTTCACGCTGTTCAGCATCGTCTTGGTCGATCCGACCTCGGCCAGTCGGATGGAGCAGGTGGCTTCCACATCGACGATCACACCATGTCCCGTGTCGATCAGGTCATCACCTGAACAACTGAAGAACGCATTGCCCAATGTCTCTCGGGCCATTGAGGTTCCATTGGCTTACTCTGGACCAGAGGACATAGCAGTTCGCTCTCATGAAACCGACCATGGCGGTTCTTCGAAACGGTAGAGTGTCCCGGAACTCTGTCCGCCAGATTGAGACGGCAGAACCAGCGATTTGCCAGGTTCAGGTGAACCTCGTCGCATGGCCGCGGCTCGGACCGAATGCCGAAGCAATACCCGACCAACAACCTTCGGATCAGCAACTCTGGGGCAATCGAAGGACGACCCGTGTGAGTGTAAAAATCCGAAAGACGAGCGCGGATGCCGGTCATTCGACAAACCGGTCAATGGATCGAAGCAGGAGGTCTTGCAGAACATGGTCCTCCAGCGAGAACTCATAGAACAGCGCCGCCTGAGCTTCCTGTCTTCGTTCCATCATCGCCAATCCACCCGATCGACACGGAAACTGAATCAGCGACTTGTCGCCCGATCAAACGAGAGTTCTTCAACGGAGTAGGCTCAAACCATCCTGGATGGGGACTGTTGCGTTAATAGTCTTCAGCCATAGCTGGTCTTTGCCCATGGTGAGGGTCACGCGGCGGACATGAACCTTTGACTGATGCAGGCGATCTTGCCTTGGACGCCTGGATGCTCGTGATGGACGTAGCCCTCTTTGATGGTTCGGATGGTTTCTACCCTGCTCGGGGTCGCCTTAGCCTTTCGCGAGGATCGAAGGCTTTGACAGCACCCGAGGATCCGTTTCATCGCGGCGTGGTCGCGTTCGGTCCGGTGCGTCGATACAAACGATCCCCCCGGATCGTTTGCTTGACACTCGAACTCCGTCATTTTCGGTCGATGCGCTGGATTCTGTCACAATGCGGGTCGTATCGGTGACTGATTTCCCGGATGATGTGCCGATAGCGCTCGTCCTTGTCGGTACAGATCGCGATCGGCCGGAGCAGGCGAACTCGTTCGATTGCTTTGCGCAGGATGGCCCTTGCGGCTATTGAAGCCCGCCGGGCTGCGAGCCGCAAGTCGACCATCTGTCCATTGGCATCGATCGCGTGCCACAGGTAGCGCCACTTTCTACCGACGCGCATGTAGGTTCCGTCCACGCGCCAGTCGAAGTTTCTTTCGGCGCAGAAGTTTTCGGCTCGCTTGGTCAGTTCCGGACCAAGCTTTCGCACCCAGCAAAACACAGGCGACCGATCAACCAAGACGCCGCATTCGGCAGGCAGATCGACCACATCCTGATAGGACAGCGGGTAGCGCAGATACCAGCGCGCCGGACAGAGTTTGTTGTCGCGCGGAGACCGATGGCGTTTGAAGGGAGACTTGTGCGGCATGCTCAACCCCAAAGGGCAAAACCTCGCAACGCAATATGGTTAGTGCAACGGACTCAGCAGCTAAAGCTCATTAAGGACAAAACTCCAAAGCAATAGACAATTCGGCAAAGTCTTTGACGTTCTCGCCGTTGCTGACTTTGCCTAAGACTCGCCGGGTGTCATAAAGGAATGTCCGGTGAAGAAGTGTTTTTTCTCGGCTGCCGCGGTTGGCAGTCTTGTGTCGAGTGCGACGCCGGTTCTGGCGCAAGAGCAACAGGACTCGATCAGACTGGCGCCGATCATCATCGACGCTCAGCTTCGCGAACAACCGGCCGTAGACGTGCCAATCAGCGTGAATGTGGTGGAACGGGACATGCTGGAAGCGCGGCAATCCAAGCGCGCTTCGGATGTGGTCAATCACACACCGAATGCCGTCGCGACACCGCAACGTGGCGGCAATGACGCGACCTCGATTTCCATTCGCGGCGTCGGCACCACGGCCTTTGGCGCAGGCCCGTCCGTCGCTGTCTATGTCGATGATGTCTATGTCGGCGCCGACAGTGGGTTCAATCTCAGCATTCCGGATCTGGAGCGGGTAACCATCCTGCGCGGCCCGCAAGGGACCCTGGCCGGACGCAACGCGCTGGCCGGAAGCATCAATCTGGACACCGGCGACCCGCTGCTTGGTGTGACCCAAACGGATGTGGAACTGGGGTTCGGCACCCACAGGCACTTCAACGCCGAACTGACGCAGAATGTCGACATCAACGATCGCTCCGCTCTGCGGTTTTCCTTTCGCCGTGCTGTGGACGAGGGCTGGGTCGAGAACCAGCAAGGTGGCCCAGATCTGGATTCCGAGGACAACGTCGCCGCACGGCTCAAGCTGCTCTACGACCCGACCGATGCATGGAGCGCATTGCTCTCTGTCGACTACGCGCGCGACCGGGGACGCACCGGAGCATTCGGCCTGATTGATACAGTGCTCGATGATGGTGTGAATGCCGCGCAGCCCTATGATGAAGAGGTCGAGAACGGCGGCGTTTCCCTAAAGAACGTCTGGGCAACCGGATTTGGCGAAGTAACGTCGATCACGGCGTGGCGGTTCAGCGAGAGCTCCCTCGGACCGGGAAGCGTCGCGCCGGTCGTCTTTGATCTGCGGAGTGGGGATCGGGACTATGATCAGTTCACTCAGGAACTCCGGATCAACGGTGCCACCGAGCGTCTGGATTGGGTTCTGGGGGCATTCTTCCTGGCATCAGAGGATGACCGGCAAGAAGATCTCGAAATAGCTGTTCCTCTTCCGCCTGATTTCCTGTTTCCCGGGCAGCCGGCCCTGGCCCAGGGCTATGCGGAGGTCTCTGACAGCAACACGAAAACGCGCAGCGCGGCGGTCTTTGCCGACGGGACCTTTGCCCTGACTGATCGGCTTGATCTGGTGGGCGGGATCCGCCTGAGCTACGACCGCAATGAGATTGACTACCGGCATGACGGCAATCAGGGTCTGCCATTCTCGCTTTTCGCGCTGCAGCAATTCGTCGAAGACAGCGTCACGACCCAATCGGCCTCGCCAAGGCTCGGCCTGACCTATGCCGTGACGCCGGAGTCCAACCTTTATGCGATGATCTCGTCCGCCTATAAACCGGCCGGGTTCAACATTGCCTTCGCCAGTACGCCCGATCTGCAGTACGAGGAGGAATCCGCGATCAACTACGAGATCGGCGCCAAGGGAGCTTTGCTGGACGGCCGACTGAACTATGCGCTTGCCGCATTCTACATGGACTGGCGCGACCAGCAGGTTCTGACCTTCGACAGCGCGACCAACTCGATCGCGATCAACAACGCCAAAAAATCCCGCAGTGTCGGGGTTGAGGCACAGGCTGACATGCTGCTGTCGGACCGGACGTCGCTGCAGGTCAGCCTGGGCTACAACGACGCGACCTTTGTCGACTTCAGCAATGCCCCGACCGGCGATGCCAGCGGCAACAGCCAGCCACTGGCGCCGAAATACTCGGTCGGTCTTGGGGTGGAGCATCGCGTGCCGCTCAACATGGCCGATCTAATCCTGCGCGGGTTCTACAACTGGCGGTCCGAATTCTACTTTGACGCGGCCAACACCCTGCGCCAGTCGGCCTATGGGCTGCTTGATCTCTCGGCCGAGTACCGCTTTGACCGGTGGAGCGCGACGATCTTCATCAACAACGCCCTGGACGAAGAGTACTTTGTCAGCGCCACCAACATTCCCGCGCAAGGCGGGATTCTGGCCTATCCTGGCGAGGAACGCACCTTCGGTGTTCGGGTCTCCGCGACGTTCTGAGGCTCCGGGCACCGGTCATGACACGCTCTGCCGATCTTCGATCGCCGGTCTTTGCCACCGAAGCCGACGTCATGCGCGCCATCTGGACGATGGTCACCCCCTATTCCGGCCGCATCGGCGTGGCGATGATCTGTGCGGCCGTGGGGGCGAGCCTCTTTGTCCCGGTGGCGCTGGCGACGGGCAACCTCGCCGACGCAGCCCTGGCCGGGGATACCGACGTTGCGATGTTCTGGGCCGCGATCATCCTGGCCGCCGCCGCAGGTGTTGTCCTTCTGGATGCCCTGAGCAATGTGCTTGCCCATGCCGTGGCCGGACAGGTGCAAAGCGATCTGCGGCGAGAGACGTCGGAGCGGTTGCAGGTGGTCGCGCTGGGGGCGTTCCATCGCTTCTCGCCTGAATATCTCAGAGCGCTGGTGATCGAGGATGTTGAAACCCTGGAAGACGGCATCGCGCATCTGCCGCCGCAACTGGCCGCGGCCTATGCCGGGCCGCTGGTCATGCTGCTGACAATGATGGTCCTGGACTGGCGGCTGACACTGGCGGTCATTCTGCCGGTAGCCATCGGAGCGGTGGTGATGGCGCGGGTTCTGGCCCAAAGCGGCGAGGCAACGACGCAGCTGCACGCAGCCCAGACCGAAATGCTGGTCAGCATGTCCGACATCCTGAAGGCCCTGCCGGTCGTGAAGACTTACAACAATGCCGATGTCGCGCTCACCCGGGCCTATCGCGCGATGGACCAGTTCGACCGGGTTGTCCACGATTGGGAACGGGCGTCGCTGCCGCCATCCAACTTGTTTTTCGTGATGATCGGCTCGACGCTGACGGTCCTCAGCCCGGTGTCGATCTGGCTTCTGCACCGTGGTGGGGTCAGCCTCGGGGATGTGGTTTTCTTCCATGCCGGTGCCGTGTCGCTCTCCCTGGTTCTGGCAACCATGTTCGGTCTCGCCGCGCGCATGCGCCATCAGAGCCGGGTGATCGCGCGCCGCGGCGAATTCATGGCCTGTCCGGTACTGGCGTTTCCAAAGGCCGACACACGCCAGCGGGGGACGGCCGTCGGTTTCGAAAATGTCAGCTTCTCGCTCGACGGGCAGCGCATCCTGTCCAACCTCAGCTTTTCGGTTCGCGAAGGACAGACCCTTGCCATTGTCGGTCCCAGCGGCGCGGGCAAGACCACCATCGCCCGCCTGCTTGCCCGGTTCTGGGATGTGGATGGCGGCCGGATCACGATTGGAGACGCCGATATTCGCCAGATGAGCGCGCCGCAGTTGGCGCGCAATCTGGCTTTTGTGTTTCAGGACAATTTTCTGTTTTCGCGCAGTGTCATCGACAACCTGCGCGTGGCCCGCCCCAAAGCCAGCCGGGACCGGATCATTGCCGCCGCCAGGGCCGCACAGGCCCATAGGTTCATCGAGGAGCTGCCGGGCGGCTATGACACCGTTCTGTCAC
This sequence comes from Pseudomonadota bacterium, assembly GCA_039184415.1. Lineage (GTDB taxonomy): Bacteria > Pseudomonadota > Alphaproteobacteria > Rhodobacterales > Rhodobacteraceae > JANSYP01. Next base: position 8,136 of record JBCDBB010000089.1, on the reverse strand, counting down.
CGGGCATGCGCCTCTCGGTGGGGCAGAAACAACGGCTCTGCATCGCCCGGGCGCTGCTTCACGATGCGCCCGTTCTGGTGCTCGACGAGGCCATGGCCTTTGTCGATCCCTCGAATGAATGGCGGGTCCAACAGGCACTCGAGGCGCTTGGCCTGGGACGGACCAAAATCATCATCGCCCACCGGCTGCACACGATCCGCGAAGCCGATCAGATCATCTTTGTGGAACACGGCCAGATCACGGAACAGGGGACACACGAGGACCTGCTGGCGATGAACGGCGCCTATGCCCGCCAGTACCGCCAATACATGCAGGTTCAGGATTTCCAGTTGCGCGCAAAGACAAAGAGCGCATCTCCATGAGGGTTCCGTCGCTTCTGTGGACCGTGCAACCGCCGGACAGAACATCCGAGTTGCGGTGGGCGCTCACGCTCCGCATCGCCGAAGGCGGACTGGCGGTGCTCAACCCTTTGATCGCTGCCCTGGCGGTCCGCGCGGTGATCATGGGACATCCGCCTGGCGCAATTCTGGCCTGGGCCGCGCCACTGCTTTGCCTCGCGTTGGCTGGTCGCCTCTGGATGTTGAACCTTTCATCGATGCGATTGCATCATCTCGCGATCCGCGCGGGCCGCGCCCTGCGCGAAAGGGTGCTGCGCCACTTTGTTGCCATGCCGCTGCAACAGTTCAGACAGCTGTCCACCGGGAAGACATCGCAACTGCTGTCGCAGGACCTGACCTGGGCCGAAAGCGCTGCCGCCCACACCCATCCCGCCATGCTGGCGGACCTCTTTACGGTTGTCTGCCTGCTTGCGGCCACCTGTATCCTGTTTCCGCCTATGGGTCTTTCCGTCATTCTGATCCTTGCGATCGGGCTTGGTATCTTGATGTGGGTCGGCACTCGCGTTCAGGGCACCCTGCACGGGCACAATGAGGCGATTGCCGAAGCCAATCGGGAAATTCTGGAGTTCACCGAAGGTATCGAGGTGATCCGGTCCTGCGGCGACCGCTCGGCCGCGATGCGGGGGTTTCATCAGTCTGTGGAGCGGCTCCGTCGCTCTTTCGACATCTCGGTGCGCAAGCTTTCTCCTCTGGTCGCCATGATGGAAGCCCTGAGTCTGGCGTCACTGGCCGTGGCCGCCGCCGTGGGCGTTCATCTTACCCTGACAGGTCACGGTGAGACCGCTGATCTGGTGGCAGGCCTTCTGCTGACACTGACGATGATGGTGCCATTGCGCGCAGTTCTGCTGGCCAAGGGGCCCCTTGTTCTGTCTTGCTTGGCGATCACATCGCTGCGCGACATCCTTGCGATGCCAAGGCTCGCTGAGGGCCGCGCGCAGGTTCCGCGGACGGTCGACGAGATCGCGTTTGATGCGGTCACGGCCGGCTATGGCAAGACGGTCGCGGCGCAGCAGGTCAGCTTCACTGCCCGCAAAGGCACCATGACGGCCCTGGTCGGGCCAAGCGGCGCGGGCAAAAGCACAGTCTTCAACCTGATCCTGCGGTTTCTGCCACTCGCGTCCGGCAGGATCACACTCAATGGTCAGGACATCAGCGAGATGCCCGTGGCCGACTACCTGAACCGAATTGCGGTCGTTTTTCAGGAGTCGACCGTTTTCGATGACACCGTGATCCAAAACATCCGTATCGGGAGCCCGGACGCCACGGAGGCCGATGTGATCGCCGCTGCACGGGCCGCGCGTATCCATGAGCGTATCATGGCCTTGCCCCAGGGGTACCAGACGCGGATCGGCACCCATGGCGGCTTCCTGTCGGGAGGAGAACGGCAACGCCTGACCATTGCCAGGGCCTTGCTGAAGAGTACGGATATCGTGCTTCTGGATGAGGCGACGTCGGCGCTGGATCCGGAAAACGAGCGCGACGTTCAGCTCGCATTCGACGAACTGGCCCGCGACCGCATGGTTTTCGTCATCGCCCACCGTTTGTCCACCGTGGTCCATGCCGATCAGATCCTGGTTTTGCAGGACGGCCGTGTGCGCGCCGCGGGGCGGCATAATGACCTTCTTAAGACCGACGCGCTTTATCGGTCCTTGTGGTCATGCTACCAGCGTTCATCCGAACAGCCAGCTTTCTAATAGGCGCGCCAGTCTCGTTTCAAGGTACGGGATGAGTCCCATGGTCGCCAGGCACATTGTTTCCGAAATCGAACCCGGGCTGTCCCTCATCCAGTTTGAGACCGAAGTCTCTCGCGAGATCGTCATCAAGCGGCGGCAAGCTGCCTGCGCTGTGTTCACGATTGTCGTGGACGGCGCCATAAATTTCCGGGCGCCAGTCGCCGGTGCTGCCATTGCAGACAGTGTTTTGCTGAGCGCCAGTTCCGTTGACTTTGAGATCGAGGCGACGATACCGCCCTGCCAAGTGTTGCGCTCGGTCGATCTGATGCTTGACCCCTCCCGGTTGGCGGCCGGCGCGTCCAGTATCGGTGCCGCGTCAGAGATCAAGCGTCTGTGCCAATCCCTGGAGTCCGCGCGCTATTTCCGCATTCTGAAACAGTCCGAGGTCATGCGCGGACTGGCAACCGAGGTTCTTGACGCAGCCGACGGAGATAAAACCGTCCTGAGCGATCTGCGTCGCCGTTCGGTCGCCTATGAAATGCTCTATGAACTGGCGAAGGCGCTGACCCATCAGGACGACACCCCCGAAGACCTGTCGGAACGAGACGTGCTTTCGGATGTCTACAGCGTCCTGCAAGCCAGCCCCGAACGATATGAAACGGTTGATGCTTTGGCGGCGGACTTCGGTCTGTCCGGCAGAGCGCTGTCCAGAACCTTCAGCCATCGCTACGGCATGAGCGCGGCCAAGGCCATGCGTCGGTTCAGGCTCGAACGGGCCCACCGGATGATTGAGCGCGGCAAGCCGGTTTCGGTGGCCGGATATGAGGCGGGTTACACCAATGCCAGCAGCTTCTCTTCGGCGTTCTCCAGCCATTTCGGATACGCCCCGCGCTGTGTGAAGCGCGCCGGTTCTTCAGGGTACAGGACGCACTGATTGGATCTGTTGCTTTCATGGCGTCACTGGTGAGTGCTTAGCGCTTCCTCCAGGTCGCTCTAAGCGATTAGAATTGCATGCGATTATGCTGCCTGACGCTATTTGCCCAACACTCTAGGAAGCGCCACCGACACGTCACCACACTCCATGATCGCGAGACTTGACGGTCAAACTGAGAGTTTCCGACGCAGGCTCACGGTCGGTCGTCGAGAACCTTGCCAGTGTTGCTTTGATAGGAGGCCTATTACGGTTGAGGTGAGTCACTCTCGCCTATGTGACCCTGAGCGCTCGCCCGTGTGCAGCGCCGTAGACATGCGGGTCGGCGCCCTGCGGCGACAGAACGCGGTCGATGACGCGTCGCGAGTTGTATTCCTGAGTAATTTACTCTAGTAACCGTCGGCAGCGCGGTGACCGAGCCCAAGCCATCTCCACAAACCTTCAACTTGAGCGCGCGGCCCAGACGCTCGAACCGCGACAGGAGTATGTCTTGGCGAACCCTCCTGTCACCGGTCTGTATGATCCAAGCCGCGAGCATAGCGCCTGCGGCGTTGGCTTTCTGACACGCAAGGATAGCGTCCAGACGAATGACGTGCTCCGCATGGGGCACGAGGCGCTCTGCGCGGTGCCGCACCGGGGGGGCATGTCGTCGGAGGGGACCGGAGACGGGGCCGGGGTGTCCGTGGATATCTCGCTCGACTTCTTTCGCAAGCTGACGGGTCAGCTGCTGGAGGCAGACAGCTTCGGGGTCGGGAACTTCTTTCTGCCCGCCGATGACGCCCAGCATGCTGCGGCCGAAACTATCGTCTCTCGCGCGCTGGAGGAGGCGGGCTTTACGATCCTGCTGTCGCGGGATCTACCGGTCGATGAAGGGGCGATTTCCGCGCGGTCGAAGAAATGGCAATTGCCGATCCGGCAATGGGTGTTCGGCGCCCCCGACGGGCTGCGTGGTGTGGATCTGGACGCGCGGCTGCACGAGGTGCTGCTGCGGATCGAGGCGCAGGCCTATACAGATCCGGCGCTCAGCGGGCTTTACCCGCTGTCGCTCTCGGCCCGGCTACAGGTCTTCAAGGGTCGGCTGAATTCGTGGGAGATCATGCCCTATTTCCGGGATCTGTCGGACCCGGACCATGCCATCCACACGATGTATTTCCACACCCGCTTTTCGACCAATACCGACCCGCACCCGTCTATGGCGCAGCCCTTTCGGCTGATGGCCCATAATGGCGAGTTGAACACCGACAAGAAAAACCGCCTGAGCGAGGCCGCCGTGGCCCGCGCCCGCAACACCGCGATCGTGCGCCCGCCCGGGCAATCCGACAGCTGCCGGCTGGATCAGACGCTGAACGCGCGGGTTTTTGCGGACGGGCTGGATCTGGTGTCGGCGGTGGTGGCGATGATGCCGCCGGCCTGGGAAAACGATCCGCGCTACAGCCCCCAGGTGCGGGCGATGCTGGAGTATTTCTCGCTCTATGAGGAAAAGAACGACGGGCCCGCGGCGCTCGTCTTCGGCAACGGCACGGTGATCGGGGCGCGTCTCGACCGGCTCGGTCTGCGCCCGCTGCGCACGGTAGAGACCGCAGAGTATCTCGCGGTGATGTCCGAGGCCGGGCAGGTCAGCTTTCCGCCCGAAGCCGTCCTGCGGCGCGGCCGGGTCGAAGCGGGCGGGATGATCTACTATGATCACGCGGCCAAGCGGATCTGGTCGACGGATGACGCGCTCGAGGCGCTGGCGGCGCACCATGATTACCCCGTCCTGCTGCGCGAGGCGGCGACCGACATCGAGGATCTGCCGACCCCCGCGGTCAGCGCTGCGGACGCCGCGCGCCGCTACGAGGGCGATCTGGCCAATGCCGCGCGCTACGTGGCCTACACCCACAATCAGGAAAGCTTCAAATTCCTGATGGACCCGATGCTGCAGACCGGCGTCGAACGGGTGTCCGCCATGGGCTATGGCAACGCGATCAACGTGTTTTCCGATGCCGAGGGCGGCGTGGCGAAATACTTCAGCCAGCGTTTCGCCCAAGTTACCAACCCGCCGCTCGACAGTATCCGCGAGGCCGACGGCATGACCCTGCGCGTGGCGCTGGGGGAAAAGCCCCAGACCGGGCGGTCGCGGTCGCCCCAGATCGTGGTGCAGAGCCCGGTCCTGCGCATGGCCGACATGCTCAAGATCAAGGCGCAGCAGGACACGCCCTGGGAGCGGTTCGACATCCTCTATGCGCCGATCTTTGGCGATGCCGCGGCCAATGAGGCTGCGATCCAGACGGCCACTGATCAGGTCTCCGACGCGGTGGCGGAGTTTGCCCGCGACAAGGGCGGGATCGCCCTTCTCACCGACCGCCATATCGCCCGCGCCCGCGCCGCGCTGCCGATGACCATCGCGGTCTCGGCGATCAATCAGCGACTGATCGAGGAAGGGCTGCGCTTCAAGGTCTCGCTGGTGGTGGAGAGCGGCCAGATCGCCTCGTCCCACCATATCGCCTGCGCGCTCGGCTTCGGCGCCTCCGCGGTCTATCCGCTGGGCGTGCGGATGCGGGCCGAAGAGCTTTTTGGCGAGGAAAAGGCCGCCGAGGCTTTCTTCCGCTTCCAGAAAGCCGCCGAAAAGGCCCTGATGAAGACCATGGGCAAGGTCGGGCTCTGCACGGTGGAAAGCTATTCCGGCGGCGAGTTCTTTGAGCCGAACTTCCTCGACACCTCCGATCCGGTGATTGCGCGCTATTTTCCCAATATGCGCTCGCCCGTGGGCGGGGTGGGCTTTGCGACCATCGCGCAATCGGTGGCCGACTGGCACAGCCGTGCGCTGAGCGTGCAGGAAACCGGCGATGTGCCGATGCTGGGTCTGTTCAAGGAACGCTCCGAGGGCGCGGGGCACAGCTATGGCACCGCCGCGGTGCGCGGCTTCGTCGATCTGACCGAAGAGCCGATCGCCTTTGATCGCGCCGATGCCGCCACGCTCGACGGTGAAACCGACCCGTTCCGCCTGCTGACCCTGCGCCAGATGGAAGACGCGTTTGGGATCGACGATGCGGGCTATGTCAATTCCAGCTTCGAGAAGCTGACGCAGGCCCAGATCGACCGGTTCGAGATCACGCCGGGCTACCGGGCCTTCAGCCGGATGATGGCCGAAGAGCGCGCGCGCCGCCCCGCCGCCCTGCGCGATGTGCTGGCCTTTCCCGCCGACATCACCTTTCTGGACAGCGTCAGCGACATCAAGCGCGAGATGATGCTCTTCAACCGGGCGGGCAACCTGGATTTCGTGATCCGAGGTCTCTTGGCCGAGGATCTGGGCGGTGGGGAGTATCTGCTGCGTCTGACCGGTCCCAAGGCCAAGGATATCGGCCGGCTCGATGTGTTGGCGCAGTCGCTGATCGAACGGTTCGGTCCCGAGATCGAGGGCCACTATCTGACGCGCGGGGCGCTAAAGGTCGCGGTTAGGGGATCGGCGCTGGATTACCTGTCGCGTATCCGCCCGGCGCCGGACCGGCTGCCGCTGGCAGAGATCCAGCCGGCGCATCAGATTACCGCGCGGCTTGCCTCGGGCGCGATGTCCCACGGCGCGCTGGTGGCCTCGGCCCATGAGGCGGTGGCCCACGGCACCAACATGGCCGGCGGCATGTCCAACTCCGGCGAGGGCGGCGAGCATCTGACCCGCTACGGCACGATCCGTGCCAGCCGGATCAAGCAGTTCGCCAGCGGACGTTTCGGGGTCTGGGCCGGTTATCTCGCCGATCCCAATCTCGAAGAGATCGAGATCAAGATCGGCCAGGGTGCCAAGCCCGGCGAGGGCGGCCAGCTACCCGCACCCAAAGTCACCGTCGAGATCGCCGCGGCCCGCGGCGGCACGCCCGGCGTCGAGCTCATCTCCCCGCCGCCGCACCACGACACCTACTCGATCGAGGACCTGGGCCAACTCATCCACGACGCCAAGGCCGCCCGCGTCCGCGTCATCGTCAAGCTGGTCAGCAGCGAAGGCATCGGCACGATCGCCGTCGGCGTCGCCAAGGCCGGGGCCGACATCATCAACATCGCCGGCAGCACCGGCGGCACCGGTGCCGCGTCGGTCACCAGCCTCAAGTACACCGGCCGCGCCGCCGAGATCGGCATCGCCGAGGTCCACCAGGCGTTGTGCGCCAACGGCATCCGCCAGAAAGTCCTGCTCCGCTGTTCCGGCGCGATGCAGACCGGCAGCGACGTGGTCAAGGCCTGCCTCCTCGGCGGCGACAGCTTCGAGTTCGGCACGACCGCGCTCATGATGCTCAAGTGCGTCATGGCCAAGAACTGCAACATCAAATGCCCCGCCGGCCTCACCACCAACGCCGAGGCGTTCGACGGTGACCCGCGGGCGCTCGCCCAGTACCTGGTCAACGTCGCCCACGAGGTCCGCGAGATCCTCGCCACCCTCGGCCTGCCCAGCCTCGACGAAGCCCGCGGGCGGGCCGACCTGTTGCACCTACTCGACCACCCCTCGTCCGTCGGCCACCTCAACCTCCGCCGGATGCTTACCCGAGTCGATGAGAACCACATCGCCGACCCGACCTACCTCGAACGCGACTTCGCCGTCGATGATCGTCTCTTGGTCGAACTCAAAGAACGGCTGATCGACAAGGGCGAAAAGCAGATCGAGCTCCGCCCCGACAAGCCGCTATGGAACTGCAATAAGTCCGTCGGCGGCCAACTCGCCATCGACATCGAGCGGACGCTCAACCACGAGCTCGAAGCATTACCCGCCGCGGCGATGCAAGAGCCGCACGGCCGCCGCTTCCTCCCGCCACGCACCGTCCGCGTCGTGACCCACGGCTCGGCTGGGCAGTCCTACGCCGCGTTCTGCAACGACGGGATGGTCATGGACCACACCGGCACCTGCAACGACGGCGTCGGCAAGGGCGCCTGCGGCGGCGAGATCATCGTCCGCGCCCCCGGCAGCGCCCCCGGAACAACGCCCGGTGACGGCGAGAACGTGCTGATCGGTAACTTCGCCCTCTTCGGCGCGACCGGCGGCCGACTGTTCGTCGAAGGCCAGGCCGGCGACCGCTTCGCCGTTCGCAACTCCGGCACCACGGCCGTTGTCGAGGGTGTCGGCGACTTCTGCTGCGAGTACATGACCAACGGAGCCGTGCTCAACCTCGGCGGC
>JBCDBB010000088.1:0-16024 GCA_039184415.1 Pseudomonadota bacterium | reverse complement strand
GCCGTAGAGCCCGCGGAGGGTCGCGGCCACATCGGGCAGCAGCGCCGCAGCGATGAGATACCCAAGCGCGATGCCGATGGTTGAAGCAACCAGGGCGACCAGCAGCATCTCGGCGGCCAGGAGCAGCGCCAGCACCCGCGCTGTCAGGCCGAGGGCGCGCAAGGTGCGAAAGAGCCCCCGGCGCTGCTCGAAGGCCAGACCCACCGCGCCATGGACGATGAAGAGCCCGACGGCAAAGGAGAGGAGCCCGAAAGCGGTGAGGTTGAGGTGAAAGCTGCGCGTCAGCCCGGCGATATCCGTGCCCTCACGCGGGGGCTGCCAGCGCAGGTCTGGGGTAAGCGTGGCGAGGGTCGCATCGTCCCGTGCCTGCCCCGTCAGCACGGTGAGAGCGGTCAGCGCGTCGCTCATGCCGAGGATTTCAGCGACCACGCCGATATCGCCAACCAGCGTGCCGGGCGCGAGATCGGGGGACTCCTGCCGGGGCGGCAGGTCGGTATTGCCCGAGAGCGCGGCGACCGTCTCCGGATGCGCGAGGAGCTGCCCAGGGGGGCCGAAAAACGCAGTGAGACCCTCGACTCCGGTGCCTGCGCCGCGCGGCACCGCCGGTGCGGTCAGCGGGTCGAGCCCGATCAGCGCGTAGGAGCTGCCGCCCGCCGTCACGCTCCCCTCGATCACCGGTGCGACCTGCCAGCCCGCGCGGCGGAGCGTGACGTAGTCGCCAAGCGCCACGCTGTCGCCCGCGCGTGGCACAAGGCTCGGACGTGTCGTTTGTTCCAGCGCATCCGCCGCCCGGTCATAGCTTGCGCGGGCTTCGGCATTGATCGCCTGCACGCCGGTCCAGAGCGCGGTTGCCAGCGCGAGCCCCAGGACCAGCGTGACCGCCTGACCGGGATGGCGCCGCCAGTAGGAGAGCAGCGCGAGAAGGCCCATGCGCCAGATCATTGCTCCAGCCGCCCGTTATGGAGGTGGTGGCGCTCCCCCAGCCGTGCGGCCAGCCGGATGGAATGGGTGACCATCAAGAGCGCCGCCCCGGTTTCAGCCGTCAGCGCCAGCATCAGATCAAGCACCGCGTCGCCCGTCGCCTCGTCGAGATTTCCGGTCGGCTCGTCGGCCAGCACCAGATCGGGGCGGAGCGCCAGCGTGCGTCCGATGGCGACGCGCTGCTGCTGCCCGCCGGAGAGCTGCTCGGGGTACTTGTTGAGATGCGGGGTGAGCCCCAGGCGATCCGCGAGGGTCTCGCACCAGGCCGGGTCGTAATGGTCGGCCAGTCGCGCGTGAAAGCTCAGGTTCTGCGTCACGCTCAGGGACGGGATCAGGTTGAACTGCTGGAACACCAGCCCGATCCGGGTGCGGCGCAGTGCGGCGGCGTCTGCGTCTGTCAGGCCCGTGACCTCAGTGCCGTCGAACAGAATTTGGCCCGCATCGGGACGATCGAGCGTGGCGATCAGCGTGAGCAGCGTGCTCTTTCCGCTGCCGGATTCGCCAGTGAGCGCGGCGGTCTGGCCGGCGTCGAGGCACAGAGACACGCCGCGCAGGACCTGCACCGGACCGCTCGCGCCTGGCCAGCTCTTCTCGACATGTTCCACAGCCAGCAGCATTGCGATCCTTTCGCGGCGCGACCTAGGCCTCGCACCGCACCCGGAAAGGGGTCCGGTGCGACCGGTCGCAAGCGCGCAGGTAGACGGTGCGCGTGGTGAAGCGCAATCCCGTTTCCGTCGGCTTGCGGCGCGGTGCGTCCACTGTCACCGCCCGCACCGTCAGGAACCGTTTCGGATGTCCTGGGCCAAACCCGCGACACTGGGGCCCAGAGCCTCGACGATCCGTGCCACGCCGTCCCGGTTTGGATGGGTACCATCGGATTGCATCAGTGCCGGGTCGAGCGGCCCGACCCCGTCGCCCTCTGCCGCGACGGGGCGCAGCAGGCTAGGGAAGAGGCGTGTACCGTAGCTCTCCGCCAGTTCCGGATACATCCCGTCGAACGCGGCCTTGTAATCCGGTCCGTAATTGCCCGCGCTTTCCATGCCGACCAGCAGCACCGGCAGCCCGGACCCGCGGGCGGCGTCGAGAATGCCGGCCAAGTTGGCACGGCTGACCGCCGGGTCGATCCCACGCAGCATGTCGTTTGCGCCAAGCGCCACGATCAGCCCATCGGTGGTCGGCTCCAGCGTCCAGGCGATCCGCGCCAGGCCGCCCGCGGTGGTGTCGCCGGAGACGCCCGCATTGACGATCACGACATCCTCCTGTCCGTTCTCGTTCAACCAGCGCTGCAACTGCGGGACGAGCCCGTCTTCGGGCACGAGACCGTAGCCCTGGGTCAGGCTGTCGCCCAGGGCGGCGATGCGGATCTCCTCCGCCAGCGCCGGAAGCGCTGCGCCAGTCAAACATAGTACCAGACCAAACTGGCGCAGCGCCCGTCCAGCCCCATATGTCAGGCGCAGGTGCCGTGTAAGGAGTGTCCCGATGGCCGACCCGATCCTGTCCCTCAAGGACGCAGAACTGACGCTGGACGGCAATGCCGGACCGGTGGAGATCCTGCGCGGGATCACGCTCGATGTCGCGTCGGGCGAGACACTGGGGCTGGTCGGTCCAAGCGGGTCGGGCAAATCCTCACTCCTCATGCTCATGGGCGGGCTGGAACAGGCCACCGGCGGCAGCGTCACGGCACTGGGCCGGGATCTGACCGCGATGGACGAGGACCAGCTGGCCCGCTTTCGTCGCGATCATATGGGCGTCGTGTTCCAGTCCTTCCACCTGATCCCGACAATGACGGCGCTGGAAAATGTCGCAACCCCGCTGGAACTGGCGGGCGCGACGGATGCGTTCGACCGGGCGGCGGCCGAGCTGGAGGCCGTGGGCCTTGCCCATCGGGCCGATCACTACCCGGCGCAGATGTCGGGGGGCGAACAGCAGCGCGTGGCGCTGGCCCGGGCCGCCGCGCCACGCCCGCATCTGATGCTGGCCGATGAGCCCACCGGCAACCTCGACGGTGCCAACGGGCAGGCGATCATGGATCTGCTTTTCGGGCTTCGCGACCGCCACGGCGCGACGCTGGTGCTGGTGACCCATGCGCCGGACCTGGCCGCGCGCTGTGACCGCACCGTGCGGCTGATCGACGGCCAGCTTGCCGATGACAGCGCGCTGAGGGCCGCGGAATGAACGCGCCCGTCGCATGGCGCATCGCCCGGCGTGAACTGCGCGGCGGTCTGCGCGGCTTTCGTATCTTCCTGCTCTGCCTCGCGCTCGGAGTCACGGCCATCGCCGCGGTCGGCACGGTGCGCGCCGCGATCGAACAGGGGCTGCGCGACGAGGGCGCATTCATCCTCGGCGGCGATGCCGAAATGGAGTTCACCTATCGCTATGCCTCCGAGGCCGAGCGCGCCTGGATGGACGCACAAGCCGAGGGCGTGTCCGAGGTGGTCGACTTCCGCTCCATGGCCGTGGTCGGGCGCGGAGAAGAGACCGAGCGCGGGCTCACCCAGGTCAAAGCCGTCGACGGCCTCTACCCTCTGCTCGGCGCGGTAGAGCTCGACCCGCCGATGCCGCTCGACACAGCGCTTGCAGGCGAAGGCGGGCTTCCCGGCGCGGTGATGCAGCGGGTGCTGATCGACCGTCTGGGGCTCGCACCGGGTGACACATTCCGGCTCGGCCTAACCGAGTTTCGCCTGATGGCCGCGCTGAGCTACGAGCCCGACGCGTCGTCGGCGGGATTCGGGCTGGGGCCGCGTACCATCGTCTTGGGGGAGGACCTTGCTGAAGCCGGTCTGCTCCAGCCCGGCACGCTTTTCGAGACGAAGTACCGGTTGGATCTGCCCGTGGGGGCCAATCTTGCCGCGCTGCGCGACGAGGCGAACGGGCTTTTCCGCGACACCGGTCTGCGTTGGCGCGACAGTCGCAATGGTGCCCCCGGCGTGGCCGAATTCGTCGAACGCATCGGGGCCTTTCTCGTGCTGGTGGGCCTGGCAGGTCTCGCCGTGGGCGGGGTCGGAATCTCGGCCTCTGTGCGCGCCTATCTGGCCGGGAAGACCGCTACCATCGCCACGCTGAAAACGCTCGGCGCCGACCGCGGCACGATCTTTGCCACCTATCTGATCCAGGTCGGGTTGCTGACCGTGATCGGGGTTGTTGCAGGCGTCACTCTGGGCGCGCTGCTTCCACTGTTGTTCGCGCCACTCATCGAAGCACGCCTGCCGGTGCCGGTGTCATTCGATCTGCATGTGGCGCCGCTCGCGGAAGCGGCGCTCTATGGTGTGTTGACCGCGCTCGTTTTCGTGCTCTGGCCGCTGGCTCAGGCCGAGCAGGTGCGCGCCGCGGCGCTCTTTCGCGACGGCACGCGCCATGCCGGGTTGCCGCGCCCCGGTTATCTTCTGGTGATCGGCGCGCTTTTGCTGCTGCTGGTGGGTTCGGCGGCGCTGCTGTCGGGGATTCCGACGCTGGCTCTCTGGTCGGCAGGCGGCATCATCGGGGCCCTTGCGGTCCTTGTGCTGGCGGCGATGGCTCTGCGATGGCTTGCCCGCCGCAGCGCGTCGTCCAGCTGGGTTCGCGGCCGTCCGGCCCTGCGGCTGGCGCTGGCCGCCATCGGAGGGCCGCGCGAGGAGGCGGCCTCGGTCGTGCTGTCGCTGGGCCTCGGCCTGACGGTGCTGGCCGCGGTGGGTCAGATCGACACGAATCTGCGTGGCGCAATCGAGCGCGACCTGCCCGATGTCGCGCCATCCTACTTCTTCGTCGATATCCAGTCCGATCAGCTCCCCGGTTTTCGAGAGCGCCTGGACAATGATCCCGCCGTGAGCCGGGTCGAGACCGCCCCGATGCTTCGCGGCATCATCACCCGGATCAACGGCACACCGGCCACCGAGGTCGCGGGCGATCACTGGGTCCTCCAGGGCGACCGTGGCGTAACGTACTCTGCGACACCGCCGGACAACACAACTGTGACCGCGGGCGAATGGTGGGCACCGGACGAGACCACCCCGCAGGTGAGCTTTGCCGCCGAGGAAGCGCAGGAGCTCGGGATCAGCCTCGGCGACCGGATCACGATCAACATCCTCGGCCGGGATATCGAGGCCGAGATCACCAGCCTGCGTGAGGTCGATTTCTCCAATGCCGGGATCGGCTTCATCCTGTCGATGAACCCCGCCGCGCTGGCCGGGGCGCCGCACACCCATATCGCGACGGTCTATGCCGAGGAGCAGGCCGAGGCCGCGATCCTGCGCGATCTGGCTAGCCAGTATCCCAACATCACCGCCGTACGGGTGCGCGATGCCATCGATAATGTGGCGAATATCCTCTCGGGGCTCGCCGCAGCGACGTCCTATGGCGCAGCGGCCACTTTGCTGACCGGTTTCGTCGTGCTGATCGGGGCGGCGGCGGCGGGTGAGCGCGCGCGGGTCTATGAGGCGGCGATACTCAAGACCGTCGGGGCGACGCGGGGACGCATCCTGAAAAGCTTTGCCCTGCGCTCAGCTCTGATGGGCGCAGCCGCCGGCACAGTTGCGCTTGTCGCCGGCGCGGCCGGGGGGTGGGGCGTGATGACCTATGTGATGGATTCGGGCTTTGCCGTCGCCTGGGGATCAGCGCTCGCCACCGTACTGGGCGGGGTGCTGGCCACGCTTTTGGCTGGGCTGGCCTTTGTCTGGCGCCCGCTTGCCGCGCGCCCGGCGCAGGTGCTGCGCGCCGCCGACTGAGATGGAGCCCTTGCACGACTTCTACTCTGACACCCAGACCCGGCCAACGCGGGCGATGCGCGAGGCGGTTCTGGAGGCGCCGGTAGGCGATGAGCGCCATGGGGCGTGCCCGACCACGAACGCATTGAATGCCCGGGTTGCGGAGATGCTGGGGATGGAGGCGGCGTTCTTTCTGCCCTCGGGCACGATGTGCAACGAGATTGCCATCGCGGTGCACACACGGCCCGGGGACGAGGTCATCTGCACCCGCGAGAGCCATATCATCTTTGCCGAAAGCGGCGGACCCGCGGCGCTTTCGGGCGTGATGATGCATCCGATCGACGGGGCACGGGGAATGCTGACGCCTGAGGAGGTCGCCTTTGCGGTGCGCCCGGCATCGGCCCATGCGCCGCGCTCGCGCCTGCTGGTCTGTGAACAGACCGCCAACCTGGCCGGCGGTGCGGTCTGGCCGGCGGCACAACTGAACGCGGTCGCCGAAACGGCGCGTGCGGCGGGGCTTGCGACCCATCTGGACGGCGCGCGGCTGCTCAATGCGCAGGTTGCAACGGGGACACCGGCGGCAGAGTTTGCGCGGGGGTTCGACAGCGCCTGGATCGCCTTCACCAAGGGGCTTGGCTGTCCGGTCGGTGCGGTGCTGGCGGGCAGCCGCGCGTTTATTGACGATGCCTGGCTGATCAAGCGGCGGTGGGGCGGCGCGATGCGCCAGACCGGCGTACTGGCAGCGATGTGCCTACACGCGCTCGATCACCACGTGGCGCGGTTGGCCGACGATCATGCCCTGGCACGCGACATCGCGCGGCGAATCGCTGATCTGCCCGCGATCAAAAACGTCCTTCCGGCGGATACCAATATCGTGATCGCCGACCTGAGCGAGGATGCCCCCGATGGTCGAACCGTGCGCGCACTGCTTGCCGAGAAGGGCGTGACCGTCACCGTGGTGGGGCATAAACGCTTGCGAATGGTCACTCATCTCGATGTCGGCCCGTCGGACGTGGACGCGCTATTGGAGGCGCTGGCCGGAATCGGCTGATTCTGACGAGTGTTGTGGCCGATTTGCGACGGTCTGCCGGTCTACGACTAAAGTGTTACGACCATTGAACGATGGTGACTTCTGCCGCGGTTCCCGTAACCTTCCGCTAGCTGGTCCCGGACGGGGACAAGCCAGTTTCACACGTCGCCTCGATTCAAGGGCGGCGCCGCTTTGCCGAAAGGGAGAGAACCCCATGCCCACCGAAGGTCTGGACACCGCACAGGACGCCGGCGCAGCCGCTGCCGAAGGCGGCGCTGCGCAGTATCAGTCGCCGTTCAAGAAACGCTACGACAACTTCATCGGCGGTGAATTCCGCGCCCCCAAGGCCGGCCGCTATTTCGAAAACGTCTCGCCCGTCACCGGCCGCCCGATCTGCGAAGTCGCGCGCTCCGACGCCGACGATGTCGAAGCCGCCCTTGACGCGGCCCACGCGGCCGCGGACGCCTGGGGCCGTACATCCACCACCGACCGGTCCAACGCGCTGATGAAAATCGCGCAGGTGATGGAAGACAATCTGGAGCTGCTCGCCACCTGCGAGACCTGGGACAACGGCAAGGCGATCCGCGAAACCATGGCAGCGGACCTGCCGCTCGCGGTCGACCATTTCCGTTACTTCGCCTCCGCCATCCGCGCCCAGGAAGGCACGATGAGCGAGATCGACGACGACACCGTTGCCTATCACTTCCACGAGCCGCTCGGCGTGGTCGGTCAGATCATCCCGTGGAACTTCCCGCTTCTGATGGCGGTCTGGAAGCTTGCGCCTGCGCTGGCGGCCGGCAACTGCGTCGTGCTGAAGCCGGCCGAACAAACCCCGGCGACCATCATGGTGTTCTGCGAGCTGATCGCGGATCTGCTGCCCCCGGGCGTCGTGAACATCGTCAACGGGTTCGGCCTGGAGGCGGGCAAGCCGCTGGCAAGCTCTGACCGCATCGCGAAGATCGCCTTCACCGGCGAGACCTCGACCGGCCGCCTGATCATGCAGTACGCCACCGAGAACATCATTCCTGTGACGCTGGAGCTGGGCGGCAAGTCGCCGAACATCTTCCACAAGGATGTGGTCGCCGCGGACGATGCGTTCTTCGACAAGGCCATCGAGGGCTTCGTGCTCTTCGCGCTGAACCAGGGCGAGGTCTGCACCTGCCCCAGCCGCGCGCTGATCCATGAAGACATCTATGACGAGTTCATGGAGCGGGCTCTTGCCCGGACGCAGGCCATCATCCAGGCCGACCCGCGCGATGCCAACACCATGATGGGCGCACAAGCGTCGAGCGAGCAGCAGGAGAAGATCCTGAGCTACTTCGACATCGGCCGCCAGGAAGGTGCGGAAGTTCTGACCGGCGGCGAAGCAGCCAGCCTTGGCGGCGATTTGTCGGGCGGCTACTACATCAAGCAGACCATCCTGAAGGGCCACAACAAGATGCGGGTCTTCCAGGAAGAGATCTTTGGCCCGGTCGTCTCGGTCACGACCTTCAAGGACGAAAACGAAGCGCTCGAGATCGCCAACGACACGCTCTACGGCCTGGGCGCCGGCGTGTGGTCGCGCGATGCCAACACCTGCTATCGCTTCGGACGCGCCATCAAGGCGGGTCGGGTCTGGACGAACTGTTACCACCTCTATCCCGCACATGCGGCGTTCGGGGGCTACAAGCAGTCCGGTATCGGCCGCGAGAACCACAAGATGATGCTGAACCACTACCAGCAGACCAAGAACATGCTGGTCAGCTACAATCCCAACAAGCTGGGTTTCTTCTAAGACCCACGGGGAATAGGATAGAAGGGGCTCGCCTGAGGCGGGCCCCTTTTTTGCGACCGGCGCGCCAATGAGGCGCTCCCGGTGCGCTCAGCATTGCGCCAGGCATCGGTAGAAGGACATCGTCGATGGACGCCGAATACTGGCATCGCAAATGGCGCGACAATCAGATCGCCTTCCATGAACCGCAGGCGAATGGCCTGCTGCGCGAGCATCTGGACCGGCTCGGTCTCGAACCCGGCGCCCGAGTCTTTCTGCCGCTCTGCGGCAAGACTCGGGATATCGGGCATCTCTGCGGACTGGGCTTTCGGGTTGTGGGGGCGGAACTGAGCGAAGCGGCGGTGACGCAGCTTTTCAGCGATCTTGACCTCGTGCCGGAGATCCAGCCCTTTGACTCCTTGCGGCTCTATAGTGCGGGGCCCGTTTCGGTGTTCGTCGGCGATGTCTTCGCACTGGATCGCGAGGTGCTCGGTCCCGTCGCGGCCGTCTATGACCGAGCCGCGCTGGTGGCTCTGCCGCCGGACATGTGTGCGCGCTATGTCGAACATGTGGCGGCGATGACGGCGGATGCGCCGCAAGTCGTAATCTCTCTCGAGTATGATCAGTCCACGATGGCAGGGCCGCCCTTTTCGGTGCCCGAAGCCGAGATCAGGACGCTCTATGGAGGCCGGTTCTCTGTCACGCTGCTGGAGGCGCGCCCCATCTCCGGTGCTCTGGCCGCCCGGTGCAGCGGCAGCGAGGTCGCCTGGCTGCTGACTCCCGGTCCAGTGGCGCCGAGCGCCGCAGCGCCAGAGAAAGACGCCCCCCGCTGACTGTCTATCGCCCTGCGCGCGGGAACGTGAATCGCGTGGCGGCGCGGCTCGCGCTAGGTCAGGTCCACGCGATCGACTGGAGCGTCCCATGGCCAGAAAGACCCAGAAGCGTAAGAAAACCGGTACTACGCCGGCGCAGAGTGGAGCGCAGTCGCGTCGTACCACGCTGAGACAGATCGTTACGGTCGGGATCGGCGGGGCTGTGCTGGTGGGCGGCGGCGGTGTCTTCGCCATGGATTTTCGCAAGAAGCTGCAGGAGCAGGATCTGAGCGTGATCGGTCAGGGTGTGCCCGTTGTCCTCCAAATCCACGACCCGCAATGTTCGTCCTGCGCGGCGCTGCAGCGCCAGACAAGGCGGGCGCTCAAATCCTTCGACGGTGGGGAAATCACCTACCGCGTCGCCAATATCCAGACCGCCGATGGTGCCGCGCGTCAGCGTCGCGAAGCGTTGCCAACGGTCACGCTGGCTCTCTTTGACGGCGATGGGGAACGAGTTCATGTGATCGAAGGCGTCACGCCCGCAGAGGACCTTGTCCATGCTTTTCGCCAGCATCTGAACCTTCCGGCGAGCTAGCCGGTCCCGTCGGGGCGCTTGTGACGTGTCCGAACGCTAGGGGGCACAAGCGCTTTCCAGCAGCGCCTCGGCGGTTTCGATGTCATTGGCCACGCCATCGGGCATGGTCGCGGCGACAAGATCGTTGGCCTCGAGCAGAATCTGACCGCTGACCAGGATGAAGCAGCCCGGATCCTGAAGCCTGAGCGCAATGATGAGCCGGGCGAGGGCAGGTGCGCTGTGAGGGCCAGCCGCTGACAGGCCGATCACGCGATGCCCCGACCGCGTGACATATTCCAGGAGCGCGTCATGAGACAGGTCCAGCGCAAGCTCGATATCCCACCCTTTCTGGCGGAACAGGTCGGCCGCCATGCGGATGCCGAGCAGATGGGTTTCTCCGGGAACGGCGGCGAAAAGCGCGGAGCGACTGTTCGGAAGCAGCGCAAACTGGCTGGTGCTGTTCAAGGCACGAAGGATCGCGAAAATGCGACCGATCCCAACGGTAACCTGGAAAAACGAGGCCTGATCGACCTCCCATCTTTCGCCGAATTGTCGCGCGGCGGGCGCGAGGTACTTCAGATACACTTCCTCCAGCGTCGCGCCCCCGTCAGTGATCTCCTCGATCAAGCTTGCGCCGGCGGTGGGATCGTCAGACATCAGAGCAAGACAGAGCCGCTCGACCTCTTGTGCCGAGGGCGTGAACGTCGCGGGGGCCGGCACGTCTTCGCCGCGTTCGGCGATCCGTTTCAGTGCTTCTTCGGCGACGGTTTTGACGTCCGTCTCAGGCAGTCTCGAGAAAAGGGACGCCATCCCCTCGGCTGTTTTCTCGTAATGCTCTTGACTGAAACTCGAGCGTTGTGACGTCGATTCCGGCATGCTTTCCTCCCATGACGGCATTCGGTTCGACAGCACCTGTGCGGTGGTGCTTTCATCACTCGTACAACGGTCGAGTATGTAGATTGATTGAACTGTCTACCAGAGTTGACAGTTGACCACAGGGCATGCTCGCAGGGGTTGAGCCCAAGATTCGCTGCATCTGCGTCAATCGGTCACTCGCTTTGGTCGGGCCGGCGTCGGAACAAATGGCGGACATAGCCGCCAACACCGTTTTCGTCCCGCTTCCAGGGAACTCCGACCGAGTCGCGGCAGGCTGCGGGCGGGGGCCGCAAGCGCGCCGGAAGGGCTCGTCGGGGGGGTAAGAATGCGCTCTCAGACTGCGCTCGCGCTTCGAATAATCTCGTGCCAGGTCCGAGTTCTCGGATATGAGGATCCGCCGGCGTCCGGGGCGTCCCTGGGTCACGACGATGTCATTGCCATGGGCGAAAAGTCGTGCTTGCCATGCAGCTTTTCGTGGCTTTGACTGATGCAGTCAAACGGGAGGTGACCATGACAGAGCAGACGACAATATCCTGTGCGACCGACGCGGATCTCGTGCCGGGCACAGAGGCCGGAACGCGCGTCACGGCGACCGAAGCCGCGCGGAAACTGCTCAGCGAGATCCGGGCGGATCATGGCGACGTCCTGTTCCATCAGTCGGGCGGCTGCTGCGACGGGTCCAGCCCGATGTGCTACCCTGTCGATGATTTCCGCATCGGTTCGCACGACGTCAAACTTGGTGACGTCGACGGCACCGAGGTTTGGATTTCCGGACCGCAGTTCGAAGCGTGGAAGCACACGCAGCTCATCCTCGATGTGGTGCCTGGCCGCGGTGGCATGTTCAGCCTCGACAACGGACGCGAACAGCGTTTCCTGACCCGCTCACGGGTTTTCAGCGAGGAAGAGATGGCGGCGCTCGATCCGGTCTAGGCCGTCCGCGCGAAGCTCGGGCGCGGCGTGGCTAGGCTGCGCCGCGGGTGGTGATCTCGACGAGATCCATTATCCGAGCGTGCAGTTGTCCGGGATCGAGCGGCTTGTAGAGCAGGCTGATTCCGGCCGTGCGGCAGGTGCGCCGCAACTCCGGCGAGCGGTTGGCGGTCACGATCATCGACGGGATTGCCCCATGTTCTTGTGTGATGGCTGAGAGCAGATCGAGGCCGGTCAGCCCGTCATCGAGGTGGTAATCGGCGATGATGAGGTCGGGCAGGATGCCGAGCTCACCCAGCAGCTCATCAACCTCGCGCGGGCCGTTCACGTCGAGGACGCTGACGCCCCATTTCTCGAGTTGAAGCGTCATCGCGCGGCGGACAGTTTCGTCGTTTTCGATCAACAGAACGATCATGTTGTCGAGGGTGCTCTGCACCGGTTGGGCGATGTCGAGCACGCTTTTGGCATGAACCTTTGCGGTTGAGCAGAGCGGCAGGCTGACGAAGAACGCGCTGCCGCGCCCGGGTTCGGACCAGAGATCGATCGGATGGTTGAGAAGGCCGCAGGCCCGTTCGACGATGGCGAGCCCCAGACCCATCCCGTCGCTGCCGCCGCCGCCTTCTCGGACGCGGTGAAACTCGCGGAATATCGCCTTTTGTTCATCAATCGGGATGCCGCGCCCGGTATCCCAGACCTCGACCCGCACCGACCCTTCCTTGCGCCGGGCGCCGACGAGGATGCGGCCCTCATCGGTGTAGCGGACCGCGTTGGCTACGAGATTCTGGAGGATGCGGCGCAGATAGGCGGCATCGCTTTCGACCAGAACGCTGCAGGGCAGGATGCGCAACTCAAGCCCCTTGCGCGCCGCCAGCGGGGCGAACTCTTCGGCCAGCGTCTTGAGCACCACGCCCAGGGGGACCGGCCCGGGTTCGAGCGCTGCGAGTCCGGCGTCGAGTTTGGAGATGTCGAGCAGCGCGCCCAGAATGGTCTCCACGCTGTTGAGCGCGCCACGGGTGCGCCGGATCGTGTCCTGCACCTGTTCGGGAGGGGCGACACCGTCCTCAAGGCTCGACAGGAACAGTTTGGCTGCCGAGAGCGGCTGCAGCAGGTCGTGGCTGGCGGCGGCGACGAAGCGCGACTTCGACGCGTTGGCGCGTTCGGCCTGGGACAAGGCGTCCTCAAGCGCAAGCGTCCGTTCCTGCACCCTCTTTTCCAGCGACTCGTTGGCGTCATACATGGCCCGGATCGCTTCGCGCTCCGCCGTCACGTCGGTGAAGGAAATCACGAACCCGCGGTCGGGCGTTTCCTGCGCGAACACATCAAGCGTCGCGCGCGCCCCGCGCCGCACCTCAAAGGACAGGGCCGGACGCGGGTCGGTACAGGCAACCCAGTCCTTGAGCCGCTGATGCGCCGTCGCGTCGGGAAAGGTCAGCCGGTTTTCGATCTGCGCCAGCAGTTTCTCGAACCGGGTGCCCAGCATGAACTGCCCTGCCGGCAGCGCCAGCAGCGTTCCCACGCGCTGGTTCCAGCCCATCAGCAGCCCGTGATCGTCGAAGATGCACACGCCCTGATTTATGTGGTCGAGGGTCGCGCGGATGATGCGGGCCTGGTCGTCGAGGAGCTTTTCGCGCGCCTGGCGCTCCATCCGCATCATGTCGGTGACGTCGGTATGCAGGATCACCGTGCCGCCCTGGTCCGTGCGGTGTTCGCTGACCTGAAGCCAGCGGTCCCAGGTCAGGCGTACATTGAAGACAACGCAATCGTCGCAATGCCGCTCCAGCCGCTGGGCGACCCAGCTCTCCACCGTGTCCTCCAGCGGAAGTGACAGATGATCCGACCGGCTGACCAGATTGACGTACTCGTCAAAACTCAGACCCGGTTCCAACCGGTTCTGGATGTCCGGCATCTGCTGGCCGAAACGCGAATTGCACATCACCAGCCGCTCATCGGGGCCGAACAGAGCAAAGCCTTCCTGCACCGCCTCAATGGCGCCCGACAGATCGGCGCGCGCCTGTTCCGCAATCCGCTTGGCGACGCTGAGCTCGGTATTGGAGCGGTTGAGCAGCTCCAGCGTTTCCTCGAGATCGCGGGTGCGGGCTCGCACCTGATCCTCCAACTGCACCGCGTGCTGGAAATGGGCGTATCCGGCACTGTGGTCGCTGTCGGTCTGCTCGATCCGGCGCATCAGCGACGTTGCGATCTTCAGCAGCTTGTCGCGTTGCCGTTCGACCGAGTCCTGAGGATTGATCAGCGCGTCCGTCACGTGTCGTCTCGGGGCTCTGGGCTATAGACCGCCAGTCCAGTCAGGGTTTGGTTCACATGCATCGCGTTGAAGTGCTCGCCATACGTATTGAAGCCAATGACTTTGTGCGATTTCAGAATTTTGGATATCTCGCCGCTGAGCTGCCGTTCCTCGGCCTCGATCCGACGCAGGATGCAGTCGAAGGCGAGGATACCATCCGGCGGACGGGGCTCCGAAAGACCGGCAAGCTGGCGCTCCAGATGCGCCGCCATGGGCTCTGCGTCCGCAAGGGTCAGGACCACGCCTTCGTCAATCGCCGAAAAGAACACCAGTTCGCCCTGATCGTTGATGCGCTGGATCGAGCGCACATGGTGCTGGTCGCCCAGCCGCACCAGCACCGGGTGCGCGGCAAAGGTCATCGGCGACAGTTGGCCCGGCGCCATGCCGAGGATGCGGGCATACTCCTCGGCCGCGGGCTCGGCGTTGATCTCCTGCACGAGTCGCCGGGCCGGGTCGGCTCGGGTCACGACCATGCGGCTGGGGCTGGGAACCAGATGGTCGAACTTGAAAACGCGTATTTCGCAGGCTGTACGCACAAGGGTCAGAATCGCCGCGTTCCGCAAGACCTGTCCGTGGTAGATCATGAAGGTCGAGTGAAACTCCACACCGTCACCTGCCGAACCGCCGAAGAGATGGACCGGACCCAGCGAGAGCGCCAGGGCGCTGAGCACCGCGTCCTCCTGCATCGACAGCCCGTCGATGAGGGTGAAACCGAACTCCGTCTCCCATTCCGGCATGCGGTCGGCCAGCGCCCGACGGCGGCGCAGGAGCTTGCTGGCCATCTCGTGCCGGTCGATCTCGCTGACGTCGGGGATGAGGACAGTGTCACAGGCGAACCGGTCGCTCGGCAGTGCCACGGCGACGATCTTGCCCTCGTCATAACCCTCACTGGTGATCTCGCCCGCAGTGGTGCAGCCAATCACCTCATGTTCGGCGAAGGCGCGCTCGGCGCTGCGGCAGACGCGGTAGGCATCGGCGTTGGGACTGACGAAGAGCAGGATCAGACTGCCCGGCGGGGCGTTGAGTTCGCGCGCCAGATTGCTGAGGCCTCCGGGGTCAGACCAGATGCAGCTGGCCGAGGGCATCGCAGGCCCCGCAGCAGCCTGCACGTCAGGACGCGTAAGCTCGGTTTCCATTCCCAGCGATGCGCCCTCCCTGTTT
Organism: Pseudomonadota bacterium; assembly: GCA_039184415.1. Classification (GTDB taxonomy): domain Bacteria; phylum Pseudomonadota; class Alphaproteobacteria; order Rhodobacterales; family Rhodobacteraceae; genus JANSYP01. The sequence continues at coordinate 932 of JBCDBB010000088.1, read as the reverse complement.
TATCCCCCGGCTTGATCTCCGTGCATCACATGGGCGAATTTCGCCTGTTGAGCCAGCAAGACCGCCTGTGTCCGGCTTTGCACGGACAATTTGCGCATGATCGCCGTAACATGCGCTTTAACGGTCGTTTCCGCAATTGAAAGATCATAGGCGATCTGTTTGTTCAGTTTGCCCTCGCAGATCAGGTCGAGGATGCGCGCCTGCTGCCGGGTCAACAGCGACAGCCGGTCAAGCGCCGTCTCGGCGTCGGTACGGGCATCGGCACCATCGCCGGTCGGTACGAATCCCTGAGGCGCAAAGGTGCCGCCCGAGGCGATCGTGGTAAAGGCATCGCGGAAGACGCCGCGCTGGCTATGCTTGGGCACGAAACCCGCAGCACCCGCGCGCAAGGCCGAGGCTACCATTCGGTTGTCATCCATGGAGGAGACCACGACAATCGGCACGGCGCCCGCCGCGGACTTGAGCCGGACGAGGCCGTCAAGCCCTTCGACATCGGGCAGGTTCAGGTCGAGCATGATCACATCGGGCTGCCAGCCGGCCTCGATCTGCTCCAAGGCATTCTGGAGCGTCTCGGCACTGCGCACCTCCGAGATCCCGGCGCTGAGCCGGAGCGTCATTGACAGGGCGTCACAGAACAAGGGGTGATCGTCTACGATCAAGGCGGTCCGGAACCCCAAGCTGTCCTCGCGCGACGCGGCGTCTCCCATAACAATCACCTAAAGCGGAGCGGTTATGTCCGACGCTAACACCAGCGGATATGGCTCTGCCATGGTGCGAAGGTCGTAGAATTTCGCACTGTGTTCCGAATGCCCTAGATGTTTGATCCCACGGTTTGATGGTGTGATCCATTCGTTGGAATGGAAGGAGGCACTATGGGACAGGTTCGTCACGGGAGCGCCACGACCACGCACGCCGTCCGAGCGGCAATACAG
>JBCDBB010000087.1:0-16237 GCA_039184415.1 Pseudomonadota bacterium | reverse complement strand
GGCCGGTATCCTAGCGCGCTGTGTGGCCGTTTCGTGTTGTAGTGCTTGCGCCAGCCTTCGATGATGACCTGAGCCTCTCTAAGCGAGTAGAAGATCTCCCTGTTCAGCAGCTCGTCCCGGAACCGGGCGTTGAAGCTCTCGGAATTCGCTCCGTCAGTCTTCTGCCGAAGGAATGCGCAGAACCCGTTTTTAATATCGCTGATACTCTAATGCGTACTGGTGGGTTTCTTAGTGACCGCAAGCTGCACAATACCTTGTTCCAAAACGCCTTGAAGGCCCAACCCTGAGAGAAAAGATACCCCGATCTCCTTGCAAGGTTCGGCGCTGCCCTTCGGATTGCGAATAGCGAGTTTGAGTTCCGGTTGCCGTACAATCCAAGCCTTCTGCCATACAGGGGCGACAGCCTTCTTATCCTGGTTCTGCTGTTCGCTTTGCTGCTCTTCATACAGCTTGCTCAAGCCGACTTCGAATTGATCGTTTTTCACTCCAACAACTCCAGAAAGTCCGCGTCCGCCATGAGGGAGTCCGTCGCAACCCGCTCTCGATCAAGCCCGCACGAGAGCGATTCCCAAGTTGGAAAACGGCGACTTAGCTCCGCATAGGTTTTCTCTGTCGTTAACATATCGGCATGGCAGAGTTGGCTCTGCACCACGCTCATGGCCTTCAGGCGATCACCTGTTGTCTCGTACATCGCATAGTAGCTTCGCATCGCGCATGTGTGCCGCAATGCATGGATGGAATACCGTGACTGTGCCCGATATAGTGGACGTCCATGCTCGTCCTTAATCGGCGAGCCATCCTGATTCCGCATCAATTCTGGGGTGGAGAGGCCTGCCTCGACGAACAGATCACTCATGGCTTTCTGTATCGCTCGAATACCAATCGGCACTCCGGTCGTGCGGCCGACATGGGCCACAAAGAGGCCCTTCTGGTCCTTCATTTTTTTCGCCTTATGGCACGGTCTCGTGCAGTTTCAGCATAAGCTTGCATTTGCCGAAGAAGGGCCGCTGGAAACCGAGGGTGGATTTTGCGGCCGCCCTTTCCGATCATTGGTATAGCTATCGTGTCGGCATCCCGCAGGTCGTTGAGCCTGAGGGCCAAGATCTTGGCAACCGGAATATCAGATAGGTTTTCAACCCGCAGCCCGACGAACCGGCCTACGTTGAAAATCAGCTCATCGCGAACATACTGATCGTAACGGGGCGAGCCTTCCGCTGCGGATCTGAGACGCGCCTTGTTCGCACTTTCAACAGCCCGAAGATCGCTTTGCGTAAGCGCCCTTGGCAAACGGTTAGGCTGTTGTGCCTCCACGCTGAGCGCGTATTGAGAGCCCATAGGCCCCTTCTTGGATCCGACAACAGCTTGACGCTTGTGGACGTGGTCCAAGAAACCGGTGGCGCGAGCGGATCGCCATTTGGCTTTAGTCTCCGCTCGGGCCCCAAGATCCCCATAAAACCATCTATTATCCGCAAACCACTGCTGCATTGCGCAAACGCGCCAGAGTTTGGTGCGGACGGTAGCGGTGGTAAGCTGACAATCCGCTCGCGATGTCGCGTGGTTGCTCAAAAAGTAACCGTAGTGCTTCAGCGTTTCTTCGTCCACGTTCATCAGGTCGAACTCGTAAGGAGGTTCTTTTCGACCCACCTGCACGAACTCGACGAACCGTACCCACTGCTTGATGTCCGTTGCCCAGGATTGCGCCGACTTCTTGCCCAGGCGGTTCTGCGAGACGGCGCGTAGGAACATGCTTAGGCCCAGTACGACCCCGTTATTGTTTCGGACTGCGAAGCCGCCCAGCACGAAGTAGCCGGACCGATCAGTTTCGTAGCCAGTCTCTGCCAACGTGAAGCGCGGAAAGGTCACGCCCGGCGTATTCACCACACTAACAGTTCTATACCTATCAAGTATATGATAAAATGGCGTTTTTTTGGATCTTGTATAGGGTGTAATGGTTCAAGCCCCCAGGGAAAAGCCTAGATCAGCTGTCTATGCAGGATTTGCCATAAGCCATTGTAAACTCTTATAACTTTTGGTTACTGTATGTACTCAGAGCTTGGTTCGTAAAAGGTTCCACTTTCTTTGCGGACGAGACGACACAGACCCCAAGGTGGCGTTCCATGCGCTGGTGCAACGCAATTTCCATGGCGCGCTGAAGCCACCCTTCAACGAGGAAAAGCGCGCCGAGGCCGGCATTCCTCCGGACTTCTACTGGCCGCTCGCCGAAGGTACTCCGCGCTGAGCCGGTCGATGCAGTCTGCGTGAAAAAAACGCAAATAATTCAATCGGCGGAAACTTGCGCGTCCGAGGTGTTGGACGGTTTTGCGCATGGAACTTTCCGGCACCACAACCGATAGTCGCGCGCGAGGAATAAGAGACGGGGCAGACACATATGTCGGAGACAACCGGCCGCGGGGTGAGCAGCCTGCTCAACCGACTTTTTCCTGAAAAGCGAATCTTTCTGAAATCCGAAGACACGACACGCGTGGTCCGCCTGGGCCCCGGCCAGCAAATTGTCGCTTGGACGGGCGGTCTCGCTCTTGTCGTCTGGATGGTGACCGCGACGTCGATGGTGATGATCGGTCTGATGACCGGGTCGAACCTGCGCAACCTGGCGGTCAATGACCGTGCGCTATACGAAACCCGTCTCAATGCCCTGGCCGAGGAACGCGCCCGGCGCGTGGCCGAGGCTGCCGATGCCCAGGCGCTCTATGCCCGCGCACTGGAGAAGGTGTCCGCACAGCAGGATGCCATGCTCGACACCCATATGGCGCTGGAGGAGGCCCACCGCGGCACCGAAGCGCTCCGCCGCCTGCTGGTGGAGACGCTGGCCGAGCGAGACCGGCTGGCACAGCAGATCGCAGTGGTCAAAAGCGATGCACCGGAGACCGAAATGCTGGCCCTGGAGCGCACCGAGGCGATGCTGGGTTATCTGACTACAGCGCTGGCCGAAACCGCCGACGACCGAGACCGTCTGGATGGCACCAGCAGCGAAGCCGCTGCTGAAATCGCCCGCTTGCGCCACGAGGCGAAACTGGCCGAGGAGCAGGCGGACAGGATTTTTTCCCAGCTTGAAGACGCAGTCAGTGTGTCGATGGAACCGCTGGAACGGATGTTTACCCAGGTCGGCCTGCCTCCCGACCAGATCCTCCAGCAGATGCGCAATCGAAACACCGGCCAGGGCGGCCCTCTGGAGCCGATCGCGATCTCGTCAAGCGGCGGCGAAAGCTACGATCCGATGGCTGCGCGCGCCAACGAGATCCTGGCCCATATGGAACAGATTGCGCTCTTCAGCGCCGCGGCCCAGACCCTCCCCTTTGCCAAGCCGGTGCAGGCCGGCGTCCGCCAGACCTCGGGCTTCGGTTATCGACGCGACCCGATACGGGGTGGCACGCGACTGCATGCCGGGATGGATTGGGCGGGGTCTTACGGAACGCCGATCTTCGCTACCGGCGACGGTGTGGTTGTTCATGCGGGCTGGCAATCGGGCTACGGACGGTTGGTGAAGATCCAGCACGAGTTCGGGGTTCACACACGCTACGCGCATCTGTCTTCCATAACCGTGAAGGTGGGTCAAAGGGTCTCGCGCGGCGATCAGATCGGTGCTATGGGAAATTCCGGGCGCTCAACGGGCACACATCTGCATTATGAAGTGCGGGTTGGAGAGCAGCCGGTAAACCCGCAAAGCTATCTCAAGGCGGCACGAAATGTTTTCTAAGAGCAAGATCAACGAACAAGGCGAAAAGACCACGGAAACCGACAAACCCGGCGACAAACCGGCGGCCGGCGCATCCGCCCCTGCTGCCAAGGCGCCGCCCAAGGCGAAACCGCCAGCGTCTGTATTGTCGATGGATCTGCACATCCAGGGCAACATCAAGACCTCGGGCGACATTCAGATCGAAGGTCAGATCGAGGGTGACGTGCGCGCCCACCTGCTGACCGTCGGCGAAAGCGCGACGGTCAAGGGCGAGATCATCGCAGACGATGTCGTGGTCAACGGCCGTGTGATCGGGCGGGTTCGTGGGCTCAAGGTACGCTTGACTGCAACAGCACGTGTCGAAGGCGACATTATACACAAGACCATAGCGATTGAGAGCGGCGCCCATTTCGAGGGATCCGTGCAGCGTCAGGAAGACCCGCTGGCCAGTGGTGGCGGGACGAAATCCGCGCCCGCCGCATCACCCGCCGCGGCTCCGGCAGCTACGGGCTAACATCACTTCGCGCGCTGGCTGCGCGTTTGGAGATAAGCCGGACCGGAGATCTCAAAACCTAAGGTTTTTTAGATATCGCGAGGCTCGCAACATAGGTTTTGCTCAATGAAAAAGGGCTGCCGCCGCGTAAGGCGCCAGCCCTTTCCTGTTCTCGGAAGCTGTTGCTACTCCACAGCCGCCTTGTAGATGTGCCAAGTGGCGTGACCCAGGATCGGTAGGACCACCAGAAGGCCAAGGAAGGCCGGCAGCATCCCCACCACGAGGAAGACCACGACAATCCCCGCCCACATCAGCATCGGCCGGAGATTCTCCGTCACGACCTCAAAGCTGGTGATCATCGCAGTGACGAAATCCATGTCGCGGTCCAGCAGCATCGGCATGCCGATGACCGAGATCGAAAAGATCAGGAAGGCAACAGCGGCGCCGACGGCAGCGATCGCAAAGAGCGTGAGCAGACCGTTCATTGTGAAGAGCGCGTCCATCGAGCTGAACAGGTTCTGAACACGGCCAGTGCCCAGGAACAGCGCCACCGTGATCCGCGATAGAAGCACCCAGACCATCACCATAAAGACGATCACGGCGCCCAGGAAGGGGATCTGGCGGTCCTTCTGGGCCAAAACCACGCCGAGCACGCCACCCCAGTCGAGCTTTTCCCCCTCCTGCAGGCGTCGGCTCACCTCATAAAGGCCGATGGCCGCGAACGGACCGATCAATGGAAAGGCAAAAGCGGCGAGGATGAGGTAGAAGGCATGCCCGGTATAGGAGGCCAGTGCCCACATCAGAATCCCGCCGAGGAAATAGACCGCGCCAAAGAAGAGGCCGTAGGCGGGGGCGGCCTTAAAATCGGCGAAGCCCTGGCGCAGCGCAGTTTTTATGGTGTCTTCGGTAATCGGTCTGAGAACTGGGGGCGGGGGCGGGGCATCGATCTCGACGGTCTGATCGGATGGCATATCTGGCTCCTTCTCATCCAAGGCCCGGCAGTAAATGCGGGACGGGATATCATGGCGCAATCGTGCCGTGCCGGGCCCTGCCTTGTCAAATGCGCCACTGCCGCAGAACGCCGCTTTTTCAGGCGCCTTCCCCGCGTCAGAGGCCGCGCCAAGGCGGGACCAAACATGGGCTTTGCGGGAGGGCATGGCTTGCGCTATCGCTGGGGCGAAGTATGCAAAACGGCGGCAGACGAGTGTGATGCAAATACTGCTGGTGGCCGATCTGCATTACGCCCTGCCCCAGTTCGATTGGCTCACGTCTGTCGCCGCAGATTTCGACGCCGTCGTGCTGGCAGGAGATCTGCTGGAAAGCGCTTCTCACGTACCGATCGACGCGCAGATTCTCGTGATCAATGCCTATCTGGAGAAGCTCAGCGCACGATCCCGCCTGTTTGTCTGTTCGGGCAATCACGATCTCACCGCCACTTGCGACAGATCCGGGGAACGGGTGGCGGACTGGTTGTTGAAGCGACGAGACGGCGAGTTTGCCTGCGACGGGGACAGTCGGGTGCTCGGCACCATGCTGGTCTCGGTCCTGCCCTGGTGGGACGGTCCGGCAACGCGCGACGGTGTCACCGACCAGCTGAGCCGCGATACGGAATACCCGAAGCAGAGCTGGTTGTGGGCCTACCACGCTCCACCTGCGGATTGCTCGGTCAGCTGGGCCGGAAGCCGACACTACGGGGACACCGCCCTACTGGACTGGATTGAAGCGTTCCGGCCGGACTATGTGCTGTGCGGGCATGTCCACCAGGCGCCGTTCGTGCCGGACGGAAGCTGGGTGCACAAACTGGGCAGCGCATGGGTGTTCAATGCTGGACAACAGCCTGGGGCCACGCCCGCACATGTCATTCTGGATCTCGACCAAGCCACCGCGTTGTGGTTTTCGATCTATGGCAATGAAATCGTTGCGCTGGACGGCGAGAACGCGGCGCCGGCGCCTTTGGACACCCTGCCCGACTGGTTCAGAGCCGCGGGTCCTGCTGTGGCTTGACCGTCTGGTCGGCCGCGGTGCCCTGCTTCTGAAGCAGCGCCTCGAGGATCACGTCCATCATTCCGAAATGGTCGCTGCGATCGCTGAACTGCGTCTTGAGGTCGGCCAGGTAGGCCGTCGCCGCATGGAGGCGCCGGGCCAGAACCCGCGCGGCATGCATGCCGAGCACGGGCCGTGAGGCCAACAGCGCGGCGCCATCACTGGAGTGGCGCGCATGGACATCCGTCACGGCGGTCGCCGTCGCGCTGTAGGGACCACCGAGAAGCGCCGCCATTTCGCCAAAGACCGCGCCCGGTTCCGACACCGTCACCAGATGGACATCGCCCTTCGCGATCGCGACGTCTCCGGAAATCAGGATGAAGAGAGATCCGCCGTCGTCGCCCTCGGCCAGAATCACCTCACCCGGTTCGAACGTGACGCGGTCGAGATCGGCACAGACATCGAGGATTTCGGACATGGATGCTCCTTGCGGTCTCACTCAACTATCGCGAGCGATGGCCAGGCCGCAAACCTCCATTGCCTCCGGGCACCTCAACGGCCGCTCCGGCTGATCTGTGCCTCATTTCTGAGCAGGTCGCACTTGCGGCTCTGCGCAAGACGCGGGTTCAATCCGCGGCCTGGGCCTCTGCCCGGCTCTTGCCCGCGACATCGAGCGCGAGCGTCGCAGCCATGAACCGGTCGAGATCCCCGTCCAGAACGCCCTGGGTGTCCGAGGTCTCCACGTTGGTGCGCAGATCCTTCACCATCTGATAGGGCTGGAGCACGTAGGAGCGGATCTGGTTGCCCCAGCCCGCGTCGCCTTTGGCCTCGTGGGCCTCCTGAATGCTGGCGGTCCGTTTTTCCAGCTCCATCTGGTAGAGCCGCGACTTCAGGGCCTTCATCGCGATGTCGCGGTTCTGGTGCTGGGATTTCTCGGAACTCGTGACGACGATGCCGGTCGGGTTGTGGGTGATCCGCACCGCGGAGTCGGTGGTGTTCACATGCTGCCCGCCCGCACCAGACGAGCGATAGGTGTCGATCCGGATATCGGCAGGGTTTACCTCGATCTCGATATTGTCGTCGACCACCGGATAGACCCAGACCGAACTGAAGCTGGTGTGGCGCCGCGCAGCGCTGTCATAGGGGCTGATGCGTACCAGGCGATGCACGCCACTTTCCGATTTCAGCCAGCCATAGGCGTTCGTCCCGCTGATCTTGTAGGTCGCGGACTTGATTCCGGCCTCTTCGCCCGCGCTCTCCGACTGCAGTTCGACCTTGTAGCCATGGCCCTCGGCCCAGCGGACATACATCCGGGCGAGCATTGCCGCCCAGTCGCAGCTCTCCGTGCCGCCGGCGCCGGAGTTGATCTCCAGGAACGTGTCGTTTCCGTCGGCCTCGCCATCGAGCAGCGCCTCGATTTCCTTCTGCGCGGCCTTTTCCACCAGGGCCGCGATCACGGCCTCGGCCTCTGCCACAATCTCCGTGTCGCCCTCGGCCTCGCCCATCTCGATCAGCTCGATATTGTCGGAGAGGTCCTGCTTGATCCCGTCATAGGTCGACATCGCATCGACCAGCATCTGCCGCTCGCGCATGAGTTTCTGCGCCTTGGCGGGATCGTTCCAAAGGTCGGGGTCCTCGGCCATCGCGTTGAATTCCTCCAGCCGGTGATCCGCGGTTTCGCGGGTCATCCGCTGGGCCAGCAGATCGAGTGATTTTTCGACGGCGGCGACAGCGTTCTGGGTCTCTGCACGCATGTTTATCTCACGGATTGCAGGGCGCAAACGGGCGCCGGGGGCGGCCCACAGCTATAGCGTGGGCCCCGGAGGGCAGCAAGGCCGCCTCCGTCTCGGCAATCATCTGGAGCACCGTCTTTCGTGTTGGTCAGTAGAGGCCGCCGGAACTGATCGTGCCGAAGCCGGAGTTGCGCGGGATGCTGCGCCGCTGGCCGGTGGAGGTGACAATCTCGCTGACGCCGGTGAGCGCCTCCTGGCGGGAATAAAGCGGCAAGCCCGAGCCCATCTTGAAGCCGCCATCGACCACGACACCGCTGGCGAACACACGCTCGTCGCCGTCATTGCGGAAGTATTCGGCCACGACATTGGGGCCGCTGGCGCTGCTGGACAGCCGCGCGCCGCTGATCCGGTCGATCTTGATGAAAGTTCCCCCCGGGGGCACCTTGAAGTCACTGCCGCCGAATTCCTCCACGGCATATTCCATGAACTCGTTGAAGACCGGGCCGCACATGGTGCCGCCGGCCGCACCCTTGCCCATGGGACGGGGCTGGTCGAAGCCGATATAACAGCCGGCCGCGATATTGGAGGTGAAGCCGATGAACCAGACGTCCTTTTCCTCGTTGGTCGTGCCGGTCTTGCCCGCGGTCGGCACCGACAGGTTGACGGTGCGCGCCGCGGTGCCGCGATCGACAACGCCCTTCATCATCGAAGTGATCTGATAGGCGGTGATCGGGTCCATCACACGCTCACGCTCTGACACGATGCGGGGGCCCTGGCCCCGCGGCACCAGCGGCGAGGCGCAGTCGACGCATTTGCGCGGATCGTGGCGGTAGATCGTGTTGCCGTAGCGGTCCTGCACCCGGTCGACCAGAGTGGGATAGATCCGCTCGCCGCCATTGGCGAACATAGAATAGGCGGTGACCATGCGGTAGAGCGTGGTTTCCTGGGAACCGAGCGAGATCGGCAGGTACTTCAGCATCTCGCCCTTGTCGTAAACCCCGAACTTCTCGGCATAGTCGGCGACCGTGCTCATGCCGATTTCCTTGGCCAGACGCACGGTCATCAGGTTCCGCGACCTTTCAATCCCGGTACGGAGGGTCGTGGGGCCGTAGAACTTGTTGGAATAGTTCTTGGGCCGCCAGACTGTGTTGCCGACGCGGTGCTCGAAGGGCGCGTCAACGACGATGGTGGCGGGGGTGAAGCCTGTGTCCAGGGCGGCAGCGTAGACGAAGGGCTTAAAGCTCGACCCCGGCTGTCGCGCGGCCTGGGTGGCGCGGTTGAAGACCGAATGCTGGTAGGAGAAGCCTCCCTGCATGGCGATCACGCGGCCGGTATTGACATCCATGGCAACGAAGGCGCCCTCGACCTCTGGCACCTGGCGCAGTGTCCAACGGATGAAACTGCCATCCTCGTCGCTGGTCATGCGGCGGACGTGTACGACATCGCCAGGCGAAACCAGATCGCCGGGCACGCGCGCGCGGCTCTGGCCCGGGCGGCGGGCCCACTGCACATCCTTGGCCGGGACCACTTGGCTGTCCTCACGGGGCAGACCCTCGATCCCGAGCGTGGCAGTGTCGCCGGAGGTCTCCAGGATCACCGCAACCTCCCAGCCCTCGATATCGCGGGCGACCTCGATATCGGCGAGCGCGGCGCGCCATTGCGTCTCGTCGGCAAGCATTTCGGCCGCGATCGTCTTGCCGGTTCCCCGCCAGAGGCCGCGGGAGCGGTCGTATTTCTCCAGCCCGCGCTGGAGCGCGGCAGCCGAGCGGTCCTGGAGTTCCGGATCGAAAGTGGAGCGGATTGAAAGGCCGCCGCTGAAGAACTCCTCGGCACCGAAATCTCGGCTCAGCTGGCGGCGGATCTCGTCGGTGAAATAGCCCCGAGGCGGGCGCTGACTGCGGAAGCCTTCGTAGTCGCCGTTCTGCACAGTACGCAGGGGCTTTTCCCGAGCGTCCTGATAGGCCGCCTGGGTGATGTAGCCGTTTTCGTACATTTCGCGCAGGACGAAATTGCGCCGCTGGGTCGCGCTTTCCTTGGCCCGGACGGGATGGAGCGTGGAGGGCGCCTTAGGCAAGGCTGCCAGGTAGGCGGCCTCTTGGATATTCAGCTCCGACAGCGGTTTGTTGTAATAGGTCTGGGCCGCGGCAGCGACGCCATAGCTGTTCTGGCCCAGATAGATCTCGTTCAAATAGAGTTCGAGGATCTGTTCCTTGGTCAGCGTCTGCTCTAGTCGCACGGCCAGGATGAGTTCCTTGATCTTGCGCTCGGCGGAGCGGTCGCCGGAGAGCAGGAAGTTTTTCATCACCTGCTGCGTGATGGTCGAGGCGCCGCGCAGGCGCCCTCCCTGGGCCATATCGACGATGGCCGAGGCCATGCCCACGGGGTCGTAGCCCTGGTGGGTATAGAAATTCTTGTCCTCCGCCGAGATGAAGGCCTGTTTGATCAGGTCTGGGATTTCGCTGGAGGGCGCGAAGAGCCGGCGCTCGACGGAAAACTCGTCGATCAGCGCACCTTCGTTGGAGTAGACTCGACTGATCGTCGGCGGCGCGTACTGGGCAAGCTGTTCATGCTTGGGCAGGTCGCGGCCATAAATCCAAAGGATCGCGCCCAGGATCACTGCCCCGAGTACCGCGCCAATGGTCACGAAGCTGAAGATCGCGCCGAAGAATGCCAAAATGAAACGGATCACGCCGTCGCCCTTCCGTCTGCCTGATGCTCCCGTCCTACGATGCCCGGGAAAGGTATCAAAATCACAACTTGTCTCTTCCGCCGCAACTGTGGCGTGGCGTCACTGCAGCTGCACTGCGGCGACAGACGCGTCGCGCTGTGCCCATCGTAGCACACCGCGCCGGAGCGCGGCAGCCATCCGCGCCCTCCAACCGGGATCAACGATACGCGCACGGTCGGCCGGTTCGGTCAGAAACCCGAGTTCTACAAGCACAGAGGGCATGTCCCGCGCCCGCAGCACCACGAAATCGGCCTCCTGGCGGGGGTGCTTGTAGAGCGGAAGCTCCGCCGCCGCCATAGCCTCGACAATTGCTAGAGCGAGATCTTGCGACCGATAGGGGGTATCGGTGAGCACGGGCGCCGGTGGGGCGCCCCGCGCGCTGGTGGGCACCGCATCACGGTGGCCCCGGATGGTATCGGGAACCACGGACGCGGGACCATAGCCATGCGTGAAAATTGCGGCCCCCGATGCGCTGCCGTACTCGATCCCGTCGGCATGGAGCGAAAGGAACAGATCCGCCCCGGCCCGTCGAGCCCGTGCACGGCGTGCGCGCAGCGGCACATACAGATCCTCCGTGCGGGTCAGGACGACGTCGAACTCGGTCGTGCGAAGCAAATCAGCCTTCAACTCCTCTGCGAAGGTCAGCATCAGGTCGGCCTCGTGCAGGTCGCCGTGGGTCGCACCGGGATCGCTGCCTCCGTGACCGGGATCGAGCGCGATCGTCAGCCGGGACGCGTCAGCAGTGGTGGCTGCAGCGGCCGGGGTCGCCGGATCAGGAGCCACTGCCAGCGCTTCGAAGTCGCGCGAGGAGACACGCCGCAGTCGCAGCGCGAGCTGCGCGCCCTGCCCGTCGGGCGCCGCGGTCATTGTCGCACGCTCGATCGCCATGGGGCTCGGCAAAGAGGTCTCCAAACGGATCGCCCCACCCGCCCCCCGTTCGACCCGGAAGGCGCGGTCGATCTTCGGTGGCACGATTGCCGCCTCCAGATCAAGCGCGAGCCGGGGCGGGTCATCAAGCAGCGCGGCGCGAAACGGCCCAGGCCGGGCGAGCGCCAGGAGCACATCGAGATCGGTGAGCCCTCTGCGAACGCTGCTTTCAGCCATCACAGGAAAGGGTGCCAGCACGATCGCTGCCATGGGGAACGCACAGAATGCGACCGCACATGCAACGGCTACGCCCCGGCGCAGGGAGTGGTTCGAAAAATCCGGCACGGTGTTGGTCCCGCGTCTGGTACTGCTCTTGACGCGAGAGTAGCTTGCCGCGGCCGCTCTGGCCAGAGGTCTTGGGACGGCATGGACGCGGTGGCAAGATCACGTTCCGGGGAACTGTAGGAGTTCGTCTCTGCGGCGGGTTGTGCTTGAGGGCATGGTCGCGGATGCTCGCGACAGTTGTACGCTCAAACAAAGCGAGATGATCTTCGGTGAGCCTTTTTCGTCTCCTCCTAGCCCTGGGGCTTGCGATGTTGGTCGCCCTGCCCGCCCCGGCCCGTGCCGTCGGGCTTCTGCGCGATGCGGGGATGGAGTATGGGCTGAACCAGCTTGCCCGCCCGATCATCGAAGCCGCAGGTCTGCCGGCGAGCCGGATCCGGATCCTGGTGATCAACGACATGTCACTGAACGCCTTCGTGACCAACGGGCGCGCAGTCTTCATCCACGCGGGCTTGATCCTGCGACTTCAATCGTCAGAGGCTCTGCAGGCGGTCATCGCTCACGAAGTCGCCCACATCGCCAATGGTCATTATGTCCGGCGCAACATGAATGCCCAGAACGCGCAGCGTAACAGCTTGCTGGGACTGGCCGCCGGCATCGCGGCGGGCGTGGCATCGGGCAACCCCGCGCTCGGTGCCGGCATCGCCCAGGGCACCGCGGGTTCGGCTCTCGGCGTGTTCCTGTCTCATACCCGCGCCGAGGAAGCGGCCGCCGACAAGTCCGGACTGCGCTACCTGGCGCGCGCGGGTATTCCACCCTCGGCAATGGCGGAAGTCTTCGAACTCTTCGCCGGACAGGAGGCTCTGGCACCTGAACGCCAATCGGCCTGGGCCCGTACGCACCCTGTCAGCCGCGAGCGCGCGCGGGCCGCGGAGAACTTTGCCGCCGTCCTAAGCCCCCGCACCACCGACCGCACAAAGACGGAGTACTGGTACCAGCGCGCCCGCGGCAAACTGTCGGCCTATTTGCGCAGCCCGTCCTACACGCTCGACCGGGTCGGGCTGAGCGACATGTCGCACCATGCCCGCATCCAGCGCGCGATGGCCTATTACAAGATGCCCGACATGACCCGGGCGCGGGCCGAGGTCGGGGGGCTGATCGACGCAAAACCCGAAGATCCCTATTTTCACGAGTTGCTGGGTTGGATGGAGATCGAAAGCGGCAATGCCGAGCGCGCGGTCGACGCCTATCGTGAAGCCGCGGCACTGGCCCCGCGCGAGCCGATGATCCTCGCGGGCTACGGTCGCAGCCTTCTGGCCTTGAACACACCGGCCACGGATAAAGAGGCGCTTGAGACATTGGAGGCCGCGCGCGCCCGGGACCGCAGCAACCAGCGCCTTTTGCGCGATCTCGCCGTGGCCTATGCACGGACCGGGAATAACGGTATGGCCTCGCTATCGACGGCACAGCGCTATGATGCAATGGGCCGTCGCGAAGACGCACGATTGCACGCCGCACGCGCGGTGGACCAACTGCCCGTCGGCTCGCCCGGATGGTCACGAGCACAGGACATCATGCGGGCGACCGAACCGAACAGAACACGGAGATAAGCAGCTATGATCCCGACCCTTCACCGCGTGGCAGCAGCGCTGTGTATCGCAACCGCGGTCTGCTTGGCCCCGGTTCAGGCGCAGGAGGCGGCCAAGCTCGATACGGCAGAGCGCGATGCGCTGCGCGCAGAGATCCGGGCCTATCTGCTGGAAAACCCCGAGGTTCTGCTGGAGGCGATGGACATCCTGGAGCAGCGCCAGACGGCCGCCCAGGCCGCAGCCGACCAGCAGCTTCTGAAGGATCTGGCGCCCGCGATTCTGGAAGACGGCCGGTCCTGGGTGGGCGGCAACCCCGAAGGCGATGTGACGCTGGTGGAATTCATCGATTATCGCTGCGGCTATTGCCGCAAGGCCCATGACGAGATTGCCGAACTGATCGAGTTGGATGGCGATATACGCTTTATCGTCAAGGAATTCCCGATCCTCGGCCAGGGCTCTCTCCTGTCGTCGCGCTTTGCCATCGCCACCCGGCTAGAGGCAGGCGACGATGCGTACAAGCGCGCCCATGATGCGCTGATCACGATGCGCGGCGAGCCATCCGACGAGACCTTGCGGAACCTCGCCGGGATGCTTGGGCTTGATGCAGATGCCGTCATGGCACGGATGGACGACCCCGAGGTCGTGGCAGAATTGCGCGCCAACCGGGACCTGGCGGAGCAGCTGTCGATCCAGGGGACGCCGACCTTCATCGTCGGCGATGAGCTGGTCCGAGGTTACGTGCCGCTCGCGCAGATGCAGGAAATCGTGCTGTCACAGCGCGACGAGGGCTGAGCCGCCGCCCCCTAACCCGCCATTTACTCGGCGGGCTCTCGAGCTGTCTCAGGGTCTGTCTCGGCGACATCGTCCTGCTCGGCCTGTAGCTCAGCGGCCTTTTTCTCAACTTGCTCGACGATGTGATCAATCATCTCGTCGTTCGACATCTTGTGGCTGGTTTTCCCCGCCAAGTAGACCATGCCGGAGCCCGCGCCGCCTCCGGTGAAGCCCACATCTGTCATCAGCGCCTCGCCCGGCCCATTGACGACGCAACCGATGATCGAAAGGCTCATGGGGGTCTTGATATGCTCCAGGCGCTGTTCGAGCGTCTCAACTGTCTTGATCACGTCGAAGCCCTGGCGCGCGCAGGAGGGGCACGAGATGATGTTGACGCCCCGGTGGCGTAGGCCGAGCGCCTTGAGGATCTCGTAGCCAACGCGGACCTCTTCGACCGGATCGGCTGAGAGCGACACCCGGATCGTGTCACCGATCCCCATCCAGAGCAGGTTGCCGAGGCCGATGGCAGATTTCACCGTACCAGCGTTGAGGCTACCGGCCTCGGTGATACCCAGATGGATCGGTGCGTCGGTGGCTTCGGCTATGCCCTGATAGGCCGCAGCAGCGAGGAAAACGTCCGAGGCCTTCACCGAGATCTTGAATTCGTGAAAGTCATTGTCCTGCAGGATACGGATATGCTCCAGCCCGCTTTCAACCATCGCTTCGGGACAGGGCTCGCCGTATTTCTCCAGCAGGTGCTTCTCGAGGCTCCCGGCGTTTACGCCGATGCGGATCGAACAGCCATGGTCGCGGGCCGCCTTGATGACCTCGCGGACGCGGGTCTCGTCGCCGATATTGCCGGGGTTGATCCTGAGGCAAGCCGCGCCGGATTCCGCGGCCTCGATACCGCGTTTGTAGTGGAAATGGATGTCGGCCACGATGGGCACCGGGCTCTCGGCCACGATCTCCTTGAGCGCGCGCGCGCTGGCCTCGTCGGGGACGGAAACGCGTACGATGTCAGCGCCGGCCTCGGCACAGGCCTGTACCTGAGCAATGGTCGCCGGGATGTCGGTCGTGACCGTGTTTGTCATGGTCTGGACGGAAATCGGAGCGTCGCCGCCGACCGGAACGGGCCCGACCATGATCTGACGGGACGTGCGCCGGTAGATGTTGCGCCACGGGCGGACATGGTTGATCGACATGGAACGGGCCCCGAATTGCGTTGCCCTAGAGATATGTCACCCCGGCCCTGCCCGCAACGGGAGGTTCAGTCCTGCGATGGCGTTTCAGATCCTACGACCAGTTCGGCGAGTCGGGCGAGATCCGGATCGGCGGTCAGATCGACCGGTGCATAAGCCGCCGTCAGATCGGATGCTCCGAGCGATACGTTCCGAGCGATCGACGTTCCCGGGCCCGCCGGACCGAGGGTCTGGCCGTTGACGGCGAAATAGAGAGAGCCGGAATTGCCGGCGCGGAGTGTCGGCGGCGCCTCGGTCTGGGGCAGCACGAACCGTTCGCCGCCATTGAGGATTTTCTCCAGCAGCACGGTGCCGTCTGCGCTGCGCACCCGCACCCACACGGGTTCGCGCGCGAAGAGCACCACTTCGGGCGGGCTCGCTTCGGTCACCTGAACCTCACCGGTCGCAGCAGCGGGGTCAGATGACTGCGCCACTGATTGCGCGACGGCCTCGTCAATCGCCTGCGCACGAGCCGCGAGGGCCTCTGCCGCGCCGGGAGGTGCGGCGGATGCGGGCGCGAGGCTTCGTGTCGGCAGGGTCGCAACATAGGCCCCCTGCTCGCGCGGATCGAGCGCCGAAATCGGACCGTCACGAGCCACCAAAACCGGCACATCGAGCGTCTCCGGGCGGTAGAGACGGTCAATTCCGTCAAGGCGCGGCGGTTCCGCCGAGCCTTCGGCAAGCGGACCGCCCGTCAGCGCCTGTTCGGGCGGCGTCGTGCCAAGGGCGGTTTCCACCGGCGCGATCTCGACCTTCTGAATCTCACGCAACACCGACCAGCCGCCGAACCCGAGCGCGCCGGTCAGCAGGATCAGCACCGCGAAGGAGCCGACCATACCGGGATGAATGCCGGAAAACG
>JBCDBB010000086.1:0-16312 GCA_039184415.1 Pseudomonadota bacterium | reverse complement strand
CATCCGACTGTTTAGATGCTCACAGGATCCACTGGAGGCAAAGGCGATCGCCCCGATGGCAATTCGAGAGGCTCATTTTCATATCCTGAGAGCCCGCCATGCCGGTGGATTACGTCGGTTAATGGACAATGAATCGAAGGCAAGCAAAATTGCGACTGCGATTGCCGAGATACAAAAGGAGTTTCGCGGGCGGATCGTCGTTTCCGACATTGCTGCCGCGACCGGAATGAGCGTCTCTGTCTTTCACAAGGCGTTCAAGGAGGTCACGTCCATGACACCTCTCCAATTCCATAAAGAGCTGCGCCTGATCGAAGCGCGACGGCTGATCGGTTTCAGCGACAAGCCTGTTTCTCAGATTGCTTTTGAAGTCGGATATGAAAGCCCGTCGCAATTCAGTCGCGAGTATTCAAGGAAGTTCGGTGTGTCGCCCAGTCAGGATGAAACCCACGACCAATAGGGCAAGCTGTGTGACGCGGCATCATCCAAAGCCCGCGGCACCAGTCCGGCCACGATATGCGCACTTGCGCAACAATGCTCGGACGAGCGGCGCGTCAAGAAGGTCGCCACACTGATCGACCTCTCAACGCCTGAAGGAGACCAAGGATGCAAACCATTCTGATTACCGGGGCTTCGTCCGGCATTGGCTTAGCTACTGCAAAGCACTTTCAGGCAAAAGGCTGGAACGTGATCGCCACAATGCGAAACCCCGATGATGCGGGTGACTTGGCCGCGCTCGACAATGTTCTCGTCGTGCGGCTCGATGTGACAGATACGGCCTCGATAAATGCGGCGATCCAGGCCGGTATCGACCGTTTCGGCAAGATCGATGTCCTGCTCAACAACGCAGGTTACGGGGCTTATGGCGCGCTTGAGGCATTTTCCATGGAACGTGTTCGGCGGCAATTCGACACAAATGTGATCGGCTTGCTTGAAGTGACGAAGGCCGTCCTGCCGCACATGCGCGCAAACCGGGCGGGTACGATTGTCAACATTTCGTCCATCGGCGGGCAGATGACTTTTCCGCTGGGCACTCTGTATCACGGAACCAAATTCGCCGTCGAAGGCCTCTCAGAGGCCTTGCATTTTGAACTGGAACCGCTTGGCATCCGCGTTCGCATCGTACAGCCGGGTATGATCAAGACAGACTTCGGCGGGCGCTCCTTTGACATGGCAATGGACGAAAACCTGTCCGACTACGCCCCCGTGTACGAAGCGATGGGTAAGGTCTTTGGGACACTGGCTGCCAACCCGTCAGAACCGGAGACTGTGGCAGAGGTGATCTGGGAGGCTGCGAACCAAGATGGAAACCGCTTGCGCTTCCGGGCAGGAAAGGATGCCACGGATCTTCTTGACCGCCGAAAAGCGCAGGACGACGCCACATTTATCGGGGCGATCAAACAGCTAATGACGGGCTGAGCCAAAGCTAAGTAGTGCAGCCATCAAGGTGTCGAGCTGAGCGCCTCAGGAGAATTCGGCGGACCGCGTCTTCCAGTTTGCGAAACTGGTTTTGGAACCGATGCACCCGATGGCAACACTGTCTGCTGAGCGGACCGATGGCCTGACCGCAGATATACTCGCGGCGAGTGTCTTGTTAGGATTGCGCCCCCCCCTGCCTAAGACGATCTAGTGAACCCGCCAAAAAGTGGCCCAAACGCGGGGGGCTGGACAGATTCGCGACCTGTGCGCTGACACTCGTTTTTTGCGGCGGAAGCTAGCCAAGAGCCTAGACTTACCAGTGCTGCTGGCTCTCCGAGCGTGAGCAAAGCGCAGATAGAGTATTGGACTTGTAGTGAGTAAGACGCATTACGCTTCGCTCGCTACATATAGGCTTTTTCATGAATCGGAACACCCTATATTGTCGAAATCGCATATTGGGGTTTCCATACCCTTCAATCTGAGCTTCCCTTCACAGAACCTGGACGCAGCCGATCTTCAACTGAACGGGGGCGCGTACATTTTCGTCTTGGACGCGAATGACCCGGATAAATCAAGCCTGATGCAGCGTTTTGCAAGTCGGGATCCAAACCGCGTTCGCAAGGCTTCTGCGCATCGTCAGACGTGGATCAACTCTGATGCCTTGACATGACGCCAGCGCGGAAGCTCTTCGACGGGGATCCCGATCCCATGGGTCGCCGTCCGCTGGTGGCCTATCCGCGCGCGGAAGCGCCGGTGCTGATGGGCGCACTGGCGCGCAGGTCGGATGGCGGGAACGGGGAGTACCCGGCGGCGGAGGCCGATACCATGCTGGGCGCGATCGTCCTGTCGCGGGCGGGCTTCGGACCCTTCGCGGTGACAGAGGACTATCCATCACCCTTCGAAAGGACTGAATCCTGCCTCGTCTCACAGGACACGGGCCTGACGCTCGAGACATCCATTGCGCGCCGATCCCTGGACCGACGACCGATGGTCGAAACCCTGGTCAAATCCGCCGTCGCGTCGGTGGTATGAGGACCCGATGTCCCCGGACGTGCCGGGTGCCGGTGGGACCGGTGCTGGCGTCAGGCTGCCCGGTTCGATCCACTAGCTCTCCGCCGCCTCATGGTACTTTCGGCGGATCTCGTTCAGGTCGACGGTCGGATCCGGGCGCTTCATCTTCAGGCGCGTGAGCGTCTCGATGATGATCTCCGACACAGCCAGGTTGCGGAACCACTTGTGGTTCGATGGAATGACGAACCAGGGGGCCGTCTTCGTCGAGCACTTCGCCAGCATGGCCTCATAGGCTTTGACATAGGCGTCCCAGTAGGCGCGTTCGGTATAGTCGGCTTCGCTGATCTTCCACTGCTTCGTCGGCTCGTCGAGCCGGCTCTTGAAGCGCTTCAGCTGCTCCTCCGGCGAGATCCACAGGAAGAATTTCAGGATCGTCGTGCCCTGCAAAGCCAGCTCGCGCTCGAACGCATTGATGATGTCGTAGCGTTTGCTCCAGACCGCCCGGGGCACCAGGTCGTGCACCCGCGTGACCAGCACATCCTCATAGTGCGAACGGTTGAAGACAGCCACCTCTCCGAGCGCCGGCGTATGTTTGTGGATGCGCCAGAGAAAGTCGTGGCTGCGCTCCTCCGGCGTGGGCTGCTTGAAACCGGTGACGCGGGTCCCCTGGGGGTTCATGCCGCGCAGCACGTGCCAGCAGGTCCCGTCCTTGCCGGCCGCATCGATACCCTGCAACACGATCAGCAGCGCATGCTTGCGCTCCGCATAGAGCAGCTCCTGCAGCTCCCCCATGCGGTCCAGATTGCTGTCAAGCTGCTCCAGCGCATCGGCATGGGTCTCGTGGGCGCCGTGAAATCCGGGGTCGATCTTCTTCAGCCGGACCTTGTCGCCGGGCGTCACCTTGAAAGCGGTACTGAGCTTCATCGATCCTCTCCCCCTGTTCAGAGCCGGCCATCGCCCGGGACACGGTGCACCTTGGCAAGATCGAGCGTCACCAACTGTCCGCTGCGGGCCCGCGCGGCCGTCCGATGGTCGATCAGGCGTTCCGTCGCCACCCGGACGATGCCGAGCAGGATCATCCAGACGAGGTTGTAACCCCAGACCACCGCGATCAGGTTCCAGCTGATGGCCGGGACCAGCCAGCCATAGCCACACATTGCAATGGCGAGCGCCTGGGTCGCAACAATCGCCAAAAAGAGCGGCGCGGCAGGAAAGGGTCTGCGAAAGAACCAGCCTTCGCACCGCGTGATGAAGAGCAGCAGATGCCCCCCGGCCACGAGCTGCAGGAACATCAGGGTCTGGAGCTGGCTGCGGTCGAAATCGCCGATCCAGGGAAACTGCGCCTGCATTTCGGGGGTAGACAGATACTCCATCCCCAAGAGCAGCAGCCCGAATGACTGGATGACGCAGAAAAAGCCGAGCACGGCAGAAACCGACAGGATCCGCGGCATGCGCCATCGGATGGGCTTCGGGCTGACCGGCGTTTTGTCATAGGCGATGGTCATGATCGGGATGTCGTCGAGCAGTGACATCACGACGATCATGACGGCCGTGAGCGGCTGGAACCCGAGGAACACAGTCGACAGCACGACGAGCAGCATGATGTCGATGGTCAGCGCGACACGGTAGATCGTGTAGCTTGTGATCCGCCCGAAGATCCGGCGCGCCTCGTCGATGGCACTGTTGATCACCGAAAGCCCGGGCGCGGTCAGGATCAGGGCCGCAGCGCTTTGGGCGGCGTCGGTCGCGCCGGAAACGGCAGTGCCGCAATCGGCCTGCTTGAGCGCGGGCGCGTCATTCACCCCGTCCCCCGTCATCGCGACCAGATGCCCCCGGGCCTGGAGCGCCTTGACGATGGCGTATTTATGCTCGGGGAAGACCCGGGCGAACCCGTCGGCCCGTTCGATCGCATCGCCGATGGCATCGGGCACATTGGACGGGTCCATGTCCTTCGGAAAGGCCTGGGAGGCCGGCAGGATCCGGGTGCCCATGCCGAGCTCCCGCGCGGTCTCGATGGCGATGGCCGTGTCGTCCCC
The DNA here is from genome assembly GCA_039184415.1 of Pseudomonadota bacterium. Classification (GTDB taxonomy): domain Bacteria; phylum Pseudomonadota; class Alphaproteobacteria; order Rhodobacterales; family Rhodobacteraceae; genus JANSYP01. The sequence goes on along the minus strand of JBCDBB010000086.1, from coordinate 11,849 downwards.
GGTGATCATCTTGACCGACACGCCCTTGGCACGCACCGCATCGATCGTGGCCTTCGAATCGTCGCGGGGCGGGTCGAACATCGGCAGAATGCCCAGCACCTCCCAGGAGGTCCCGCCATCCCGCGACCGCGCCACGGCGAGCGACCGGCTGCCTTTCTTGGCCAGATCGGCCACGCATTTCGCGACCTTCTCGGCAATGTCGGGCGGCGGCGACGTCAGCGCGACAATGGCCTGCGGCGCGCCCTTGGCGATGCGCAACTCGCTGCCATCCGCGGCCTTCACCGTGGCCTCGGTCCGTTTGGTGACCGGATCGAACGGGGTGAAATCGGTCTGGCTGTAGGTCTGCAGAACCGACTTGTCCGCGAGGCCCGCGATCACGCAATCATCGATCGCATCGTGATCCTCCGCATGGGATGCCAGCGCACCGGCCAGAATGACGTCCTGCGCATCCGTACCCTGCAGCAGGATCGGATCGCCGAGCTTCAGCTGGTTCTTGGTCAGCGTCCCGGTCTTGTCCGTGCACAGAATGTCGACGCCGGCCATTTCCTCGATGGCTTCCAGACGCGATACGATGGCCTTTTGTTTCGACAGGCTCAGCGCCCCGAGCGCCATGGTGATCGAAAAAACCGCCGGCATGGCCACGGGGATCGAGGCGACCAGAAGGATCAGGACGAACTGCAGGATTTCGAGCGCATCGTTCAAGGCCCAGCTGTCGGCCAGAACGATGTCCCGGTAGACCTGAACCGAGACCATCAGAGACGCAAAGACCAGCGCCATGATGATAAGGAAGTTGCCGATCTGAAACATCGCCTTTTGCGCATGGCTCGTCGATCCGGCCCCGGCCACGAGCTTCGCGGTGCGGCCGAAAAAGGTGTTCCCGCCCGTGGCGATGACCACGCCCTGCATCTCGCCCTGCTTGACCACGCTTCCGGAATAGGCGCTGTCGCCCACCGCTTTCGCGGCCGGAACCGACTCGCCGGTGAGCGCGGACTGATCGATCGATGCAAACTGACCGTCCACCAGCCGCAGATCGGCGGGAACGACGTCGCCAAGCCGGATCTTGACGATATCGCCGGGGACCAGTGTCGCCGCGCCGACGGTTTTCCACGCGCCATCGCGGCGGGCGTTGGCCTCTGGCGCGAGACCTTTCTTCAGCGCGGCGAGCGCGTTGGAGGCCTTGGCATCCTGCCAGAGATCGAGGACCGCGTTGAAGATCAGCAGCCCAGAGATGATTGCGAAATCCTCCCAATGGCCGAGAAAGGCAGAAATGACGGCTGCGGCCTCGATGATCAGGGCGATCGGACCGATGAAACAGCCGATGAGCTTGCTGAAAAAGCTGCGCTCTTTGACGACAATCGCGTTGGGACCGTAGGTCTGCAGGCGGCCGGCCGCTTCGTCCGCCGTGAGGCCGGTGGCGGGGTTTGTGCCCAGATCGGCGAGCACATCTGCGATCGGCGCGGTTTCGAGGTCCGGACCCTGCGGATCCTTGGCGTCTGCAGCGTCCGGTTTGCTCAACATAGCGGTGCGCTCCTTCATTGCCGTCCCGCTAGGAAATGCCTGCCGGATCGCGTTGCGGCAAGCATACATTCGAACGGACAGACCAAATCGCGACAGTTGTCGCAGGTGCCACGAACCCTATACGGATAGGACCAGCGCCAGGACACGACATCCGCCGGCGGCGGAACATGTGACCGACATCGCAATCATCCAGCGAAGGCGGCCGTGGTCGCATTCCCGATGGGCCGGATACCGTGCGGAAACCGGCACTCGGCCCGGCGTGTGACCCGGCATGGCGCCCGCGCTGCTTGTGGTCCAATCGGCCCGTCGCGCGCGGGTCGGCGCGCCCGCGCACAGGGCGGGCATGCTGTCGGAGGTGTCTTTTGAGCTCCGCACGCAGCGCGCCGGTTCCGGTGTGCCGTCCGAAATGCGTCGAATCCTGCCGTTTCGCTGACATGTCCACAAAGGGGTCCGGACGCGCCTTTGCCACCGGTCCGCCGATCTTCTCCACTCCATGGCAGGGCCCGCTCAACTCTGTCCGTCGCCGTCGAACTCTCTAGATCTGGTCCAGCACCCGCCCGGAAGATGTCATCGAGGAGAAACCACATGAGCGACTGGATCTCGTTCGAGGCGCGCATTGTCCCGATGGAATGGGGCAACGGCGTCTACACCGTTCTGCCTCTGCCGGATGAAGTCTATCGCGAACTGAAGGCGCAATCGGCGACAAGGGTCGAAGTGGAGTTGAACGACTATCCGTTCAACCTCGCGATCACACGGGCACCCGCAATCGATCAGGCCTTTCTCTACGCGGGGAAGAAAGTCCTGGCAGAGGCATCTCTCGCGCCCGGCCAAGACATCGAGGTGCGGTTGCGCAAGGCCGATCCGAACGTGGTTGACGTGCCCGAAGACGTGCGTCTCGCAATTCGGCAAAGCGGCGCGATCGAGGCGTGGAATGCGACAAGCGCGGGAAAGAAGCGAGCTCTTCTCCATCCCGTGCTGAGCGCGAAACGGCAGCAGACGCGGACGACGCGGATCGCCAAACTCATTGCCCACCTCTTGGACAGGTGACCGACCGGCGTCGGACCAGCTAGGCAGGGCGCCAGCGCGCAGGCCCGCGGCTCAACGCTCTGTTCGCGCGACCTGGGTTTCGCCCCGGCACGGAGACCGGCTGGTCAGAGCAGACCGACTGGATAGAGACAGCCGCAGGCCCGCGGTGCGGGGAACCGCGCCCGAACTGGTGCCATGCCGTGCCGGCCCGCGTGCCGGTCTTGCCCTCATTGGATGAGACGGGTCAGACGCGCGCCCTTCAGTGATCAAGTCACCGTTCGTTCGGACGTCCGCGTGGCAGGACTGCGCCGGAATGTCTGGAGCCTTGTCATACACAGCAGCGGGTCGGCACCGCCACCGGCGCGGTCTGGTGCCGCCACGGCCAGCCCTGGAGAAACCGCTTCAGGTCCGATGGTGGAGAACGAGATCGCCCCACGCAAGCGGCGCCTCGGCTGAAACAGACCGGGCGCGCTCCCAGACACCTAAGGCGGCACCCGCAATCGGAGGTACCTTCAGGCGATCCAGCGACCGGATCATCGCCCCGGTCGCGCGCGAGATCCGCCTTGCGGGCTGGCTCTCGGTTTGCGCAGGCGTGCTGTGGCCGCTTCAGGCCGCCGCCATTGCCTGGGTCGTCTCTGGCTGGGCGCATGGTGCGCCGCCGATGGACCGGGTCTGGACTGCCGCATTGGTCTTTGTCGGATGCGCGGCTCTTCGCGCGGCACTCGACCATCTATCCGGTCACCTGCTCTTTCGGGCGGCGGACCGGACCATCGCGCGGGAGCGCGCGGCGCTGATCGGGCGCGAGGCGCGGTCGCCGGCCGACACGGGCTCCGCCGCCGTCGCGGCCCTGGTCGTCCAGAAACTGCCGCTCCTGCAGCCCTGGATCACGCGGTACCGGGTCGCGATGATGCGGGCCTCTGTGCTGCCGGCATTTCTGCTTGTTCTCGCCATTTCGCAGTCCTGGGTGGTCGGGCTCACGCTCCTGATCGCCGGGCCGCTGATCCCCGTCTTCATGGCGCTGGTCGGGATGGCGGCCGAAGACGCCTCCAGACGCCAGATGGACGAGATCGGCACCATGAACGAGATCGTCATGGACCGCTTGTCGGCGATGCTCGACATCCGGTTGCTTGGCGCGACCGACCGGGCCGCACTGGATTTCGAGACCCGCGCCGAAACTCTCCGCACGCGCACCATGGCCGTTCTGCGCATCGCCTTTCTGTCCTCGACGGTGCTGGAGCTGTTCTCCGCCCTTGGCGTCGCGCTCGTCGCCGTTTTCGTCGGCTTCACACTGCTCGGAGAAATCGGCTTTGGATCCTGGGGAGCGCCGCTCACGCTCGGCCAGGGTCTGTTCCTTCTTCTGATCGCGCCCGAGTTCTTCCAGCCACTCCGCGACCTCGCCGCGGCCTGGCACGACCGCGCCGCGGGTCATGCCGCTCTGGCCGACCTGGATGCGTTGGATGCGGCCGACCGAGTGACATTCCTGGGACGCGGCGACACCTCCTCCCCGTTGGCCGGTCCCCTCACGCTCTCGCTCAGTGACGTCCGCGTGGAGATGCGCGGACGGCCCGTAGAGCTGCCGGACCTTTGCCTCGCAGCCGGAGGTACTCTCGCCCTGACCGGGCCAAGCGGGGCTGGCAAGAGCACCGCGCTGGCCGCCATCGCAGGCCTGACCCCGATCGCGTCGGGCCGGATAACGGTCTGTCGGCAGCTCCTCCATGCAGGCACCGCAGATGCATGGCGGGCACGGATCGCCATGGTGCCGCAAACCCCTCATTTCCCCGATGAACCGCTTGGGGACTGGCTCGATAGCGAGAGTGCCGACCGCGATCCCTGGCCCGCCCTCCGGAAAGCCGGGGCAGACGCCATCGTCGCATGCCTTCCAGACGGGCTCGAAACCCGCCTTGGCGAGACCGGGGGCGGAGTGTCCGGCGGCGAGGCGCGCAGGCTGCTGCTGGCGCGCGCAATTCTCAGCAGGCGGGACCTGATCCTCGCCGATGAGCCGACGGCCGATCTCGACAGCGAGACAGCGGCGCGGATCATTGCCGCGCTGCGCGATCTCAACGCCGAAGGCCGCACGGTGATCGTCGCGACCCATGACCCGTATCTCGCCGCCGCGATGGGCCGCCAGGTGGAGCTCGCACGATGAGGGCCAGGGCCCTTTGGCAGATCGCCGGGCTGCTCGTCGGCGCGGACCGGTGGGCCATGGCGCGGGGGGCTGTGCTATCGATCACCGTTCTGGTGATGGGGGCGGCGCTTCTGGGGCTCTCGGGCTGGTTCATCACCGCGACCGGGATTGCGGGTCTTGCAGGCGTGGGGATCGCCTTCGATGTCTTCCGGCCATCGGCGGGTGTGCGCTTTCTGGCGCTGGGGCGCACGGCTGCGCGCTATGGCGAGCGGCTGCTGACCCATGACGCGACGCTCCGCGCTCTGGCCGCTCTACGGGTTGTGCTGTTGCGTGGGTACGCCGGGACCGATGCCCGCGGTCTGATGCGATTGCGGAGCGAAGGCGCCCTGACACGGATCCTGTCGGATGTCGATGCGCTCGACGGTGTGATCCTGAGGCTGGTCCTGCCCGTCCTTGCCGCTCTCCTCACCCACATTATCGTCTTCGCCGCGCTGACGTGGCTCGTCGGCTGGCCGGTCGCCCTCGCGGTTTTCGCCGGCTACGTTCCGGCGGCGGCGCTGATCCTGGTCGTGCTCGCACGCCGCACGCTTGTGCCATCCGCAGCCGCCGAAGAGGCCGGGCAGGCGTTGCGCCGCGGCACCATCGACATGATCCGGGATCGCGAGGCACTGATCTTGGCCGGCCAGATCTCCCGCAAGGAGGGTGCGCTTCACGAGCTCGACAGACAGTCCAGACGGGCAGCACGGAGGCTCGACAGGGCCGACCGCGATGCGGCCTTCCTGTCCGCCATCACTGCGGCGGTCGCGGCCATGGCGGCCTTGCTGATCGGTGCCCGTCTGCTGGAGGCGCACCAGATCTCCGCTCCGCGCGCACTCATCGGGGTTTTCGTGGCGCTGGCGCTGGCCGAGGCGCTGTTGCCGCTGCGGCGCGGCTTTTCGGACCTCGGACGGATGGCCGGGGCCGCGAGCCGCATCGCGTCGCACGTGGCGCCGCCTGCTCCCACGCCCCGGGCCAAGGCCGCGCTGGAACCAACCGCTGCCCCATTGCTGACCCTGACCCGCGCAGAGGGGACGCTTGTCTGCCACCCCGGAGAGGCCGTCGTCCTCACTGGTCCCTCCGGTGCCGGCAAATCCACCTTGCTGATGCAGATCGCGGGGCTCGGCGACGACACCGGGATCTCGATCAAGGGGCGCTCGCTTGGCGCGTGGCCGGAGGACAAGTTGCGCGACCTCGTCGCGGCGCTGCCCCAACGGAGCGCGCTCATCGCGGGTACGGTGCGTGACAATCTGGCCCTCGCGGGCGATTTTGACGACCCCAGCATGTGGCAGGCGCTCGACGCTACTATGCTCGCGCCGGACATCAAGGCGCGGGGCGGGCTAAAGGCCCGGTTGGGCGAAGGCGGGGCCGGATTGTCCGGTGGACAGGCCCGGCGCCTCGCCCTTGCCCGCGTCCTGCTTAAACGACCTCAGATCCTGCTCCTGGACGAGCCGACAGAGGGCCTCGACGCCAGCACGGCGGATCAGGTCCTGTGGAACGTCAGGGATTTCCTGCCGGACGCACTGATCATCGTGGCCATGCACCGGGGCGCGGATCATCCGATTTTCGACAGAACCGTCCGGTTCACCTCCTGACTTGGTGACGATGTCACCGTGGCGCCCCGCCTGACCGATCTACACAGCGGCTCAAAGCGTTGCGGCGCCCGAGTCGGGCCCACGGGACCGTCCCGGTCCGTACACCGCACGCAACGATCCGAGGTGGAGCAAAATGGAGCTAGATGTCGTCGAGCTGTCGCGCCTGCAATTCGCGATGACAGCCATGTACCATTTCCTCTTCGTGCCGCTGACGCTGGGCCTGTCGGTCGTCGTCGCGATCATGGAGACCGTCTATGTCATGACGGGCCGCCCGATCTGGCGGCAGATGACGAAATTCTGGGGCACGCTCTTCGGGATAAATTTCGTTCTCGGCGTCGCCACCGGCATCACCATGGAATTCCAGTTCGGCATGAACTGGAGCTACTACAGCCACTATGTCGGCGACATTTTCGGGGCGCCGCTCGCCATTGAAGGGCTGATGGCGTTCTTCCTCGAAGCGACCTTTGTCGGGCTCTTCTTCTTCGGCTGGGACAAGCTGACCCCGGGGCAGCATCTCGTCGTCGCATGGCTGGTCGCGCTCGGCTCGAACTTCTCGGCCCTGTGGATCCTGATCGCGAACGGATGGATGCAGAACCCCGCGGGGTCGGAGTTCAATCCCGACACGATGCGCATGGAGATGACGTCCTTCTCCGAGGTGCTCTTCAACGAGGTCGCCCAGGCGAAGTTCGTGCACACCGTGTCGGCGGGCTACGTGACCGCCGCGGTCTTCGTCCTCGGTGTCTCGGCCTGGTATCTGCTGATGGGTCGACACATCGAGCTGGCGAAGCGCTCCATCACCATCGCGGCCTCCTTCGGATTGGCTGCGGCCCTCTCCGTCGTCGTGCTCGGCGACGAGTCGGGCTACTCCGCCAGCCACACCCAGAAGATGAAGCTCGCCGCCATCGAAGCGATGTGGGAGACCCGCGACGCGCCCGCGCCCTTTACCATTGTAGGGTTTCCCGATCAGGCGGCGCGCGAGACCCACTATGCCGTGGAGATCCCCTGGGTCATGGGCATGATCGGCACGCGCTCCCTGACCAAGGAGATCCCGGGCATCGACGCCCTCGTGGCCGAAGCGGGCGACAGAATCCGTCGCGGTCTGATCGCCTACGACGCGCTGATGGTCATCCAGGCAGAGCGCGAGGCTACGCCGGACGACGCCCGGCGGGTCTTCGACCAGACCAAGGACGATCTGGGCTATGCCTATCTGCTGAAACGCTATGTCGATGATCCGCGCGAGGCGAGCGATGCGCAGATCGCCCAGGCAGCCTGGGACACCGTGCCCACCGTCTGGCCGCTTTTCTGGGCCTTCCGGATCATGGTGGGCCTCGGCTTCGCGTTCATCGGCATGATGCTCTACTTCTTCTGGCGGTCATCCTTCCGGGAACAGACCTATCCGCGCTGGGCGCTCTGGGGGGCTGTCTTTGCCATCCCGGCGCCCTGGATCGCGGCGGAACTGGGCTGGTTCGTCTCCGAATTCGGCCGTCAGCCCTGGACCGTGGATGGCGTCCTGCCGACCGCACTCTCGGCCAGTCACCTCAGCGTGCAGGATCTTCTGATCACGCTGGCCGGGTTCATGATCTTCTACACGATCCTCTTCATCGTCGAGATGGGGCTGATGCTGAAATACATCCGCAAGGGCCCGTTCCAGGATGTCGAGGAAACCGACGCCTGGGAGGCCCGGCACGAGCATCGCCTGCGCACCCATGACGGCCAGGGGCCCTTTGCCCCGGCTGGAGTGCGCGCGGCTTCGGCCGTGGGCAGCGTTCTCCCCGGCGCCAGCGCAACCCCGGCGGAGTAGCGGCCATGATCCTCCACGATCTCATCGACTATCAAACCCTGCGGGTGATCTGGTGGGCGCTGCTCGGGCTCTTGCTGATCGGTTTCGCGCTGACCGACGGTTTCGACATGGGGGTTGGCGCGCTCCTGCCCTTCGTCGCCCGGACCGACACGGAGCGTCGTGTGGCGATCAACACCGTCGGGCCCGTCTGGGAGGGCAACCAGGTCTGGTTCATTCTGGGCGGCGGCGCGATCTTTGCCGCCTGGCCGCCGCTCTACGCGGTCAGCTTCTCCGGTTTCTACCTGGCGATGTTTGTCATACTCGCCGCGTTCATCGTCCGGCCCGTGGCCTTCAAGTACCGCTCCAAGCGGGACAGCGCCAGCTGGCGGAGCACCTGGGACTGGGCGCTCTGCGCCAGCGGGGCGATCCCGGCGCTCCTCTTCGGGGTCGCGGTGGGCAATGTCCTGCTGGGCGTGCCCTTCCACCTCAATGACATGCTGATGCCGCGCTATGACGGCTCCGTCCTGACCAAGTTCGCGGGCCTCCTGCGGCCCTTCGCGCTGCTTGCCGGGGTGGTGTCGCTGGCGATGCTGCTCACGCACGGGGCGGCATGGCTCAGCCTGAAGACCGAAGGTCCTGTCGCCCGCCGCGCGCGGCGGATCGGCAGCGTGACCGGCCTTTTGGCGATGGCAGGCTACGCCCTGGCCGGACTTTGGCTCGCCACGGGCATTCCCGGTTTCGCGCTGGTGGGAGAGGTCGTCACCGATGGCCCGTCCAACCCGCTTTACTCCGAGGTGTCGCAGGGCGGCTCCTGGCTCTCCGCCTATGCGGCACGGCCATGGATCGCGATAGCACCCATGATGGGGTTCGTCGGCATGGCGCTGGCCGTTCGCGGGCTGCGGAGCGGGCGCGAGCTTTCGACGCTGCTCTGGTCGAAGCTCGGCATCACCGGGGTGATCTCTTCGGTGGGGCTCACGATGTTCCCCTTCATCCTGCCCTCGACCACCGACCCGAACGCCTCGCTGACGGTGTGGGATGCCTCCTCCTCGCACCAGACGCTCTTCATCATGCTGATCTCCACGGTGATCTTCCTGCCGCTGATCCTCGCCTACACCGCGTGGGTTTACCGGGTGCTCTGGGGCAAGGTCACCGAGGCCGAGGTCACCGCCAATTCCAACAGTCTCTACTGAGAAAGGAGGATCGCAATGTGGTACTTCGCCTGGCTTCTCGGACTGCCCCTGGCCGCGGTCTTTGCCGTGATGAACGCCATGTGGCTGGAGCTGCAGCGCGACCGGAGGCTCGCCGAGGAGGACGCGGCCGGCCTGGTAGAACTGCCGCCAAAGCGGTTGGCCGCCGAATAGCCGAAGGCCCGCCGCTGCAACCAATAGAAACGAAGGCAGCAAGACCAATGGAAAGACGTCAGTTCCTGTCCCTGGCACTCGCAGGAGGGGCGGCGAAGCTCGCCGCCGCGGGGCGCCCGGCAGAGGCCGCCCCGGTTCGGACATCGGCGCGCATCGTCATCATCGGGGCCGGTGCCGCCGGCACGGCGCTTGCCAACCGGCTGGTCCGCCGCCTCGACGGGGCGCAGATCACGATCGTGGATCCCCGGCGGGACCATCTCTATCAGCCGGGGCTGACGCTGGTCGCGGCCGGACTGAAGCCTGCGGGCTATGTCGTCTCTGACACCGCCCAGTGGCTGCCAAACGGCGTGACCTGGGTGCCGGAACGCATCGCGGCCGTCGATGCCGAGGCCAAGACCGTCGCGACCGAAGGCGGTCAGACGCTGCCCTACGACTGGCTGGTGGTCGCATCCGGCCTCGTCCTCGACCACGAGGCAATCGAGGGCTTCAGCCTCGACATGGTGGGCGAGAACGGGCTCGGCGCGCTCTATGCCGGACCGGACTATGCCGCCCGGACGTGGGCCGCGGCCTCCAGGTTCGTCGAGGAGGGCGGCACCGCGCTCTTCACCCGGCCCGCGACCGAGATGAAATGTGCCGGAGCACCGCTCAAGCACGCCTTTCTGATCGACGACATCGCGCGCCGCGCCGGCAGTGCGGGCAAAACCAACATGGTCTATGTCGCACCCCAGGGCGCGCTCTTCAGCGTGCCGATCGTCGCCGAAAAGGTCCGGATGCTCTTTGGAGAGCGCGGCATCGACACGCAGTTCAAGCAGACGCTGAAATCCATCGATGCCGGCGCCCGGCGCGCGACCTTCACGTCCGAGACCGGCGGCGAGACCGAGATGGCGTACGATTATCTCCATGTCATCCCGCCGCAGCGCGCGCCCGATTTCGTCCGCCAGTCCGACCTCAGCTGGGCCGACCGCTGGGTGGATCAGGGCTGGATGGAGGTCGACCCCGCAACCCTGCGCCACCGCCGCCACCCGGAGATCTTCGCCGTGGGCGACATCGCGGGCGTGCCCAAGGGCAAGACCGCCGCCAGCGTGAAATGGCAGGTGCCTGTGGTCGAGGATCATCTGGTCGCCGCCATCGAGGGCCGCGAAGGGGCCCAGACCTACAACGGCTACACATCCTGTCCGCTCATCACCCGCGTGGGGCGCGCGATGCTGGTGGAGTTCGACTACCAGAACAACCTCACGCCTTCCTTTCCGGGGGTCATCGCGCCGCTGGAGGAACTCTGGATCAGCTGGCTGATGAAGGAGGTGGCGCTGAAAGCCACTTACAACGCCATGCTCCGTGGCCGGGCCTAGGGAGGGACCGATGAAAGATCTGACATTCTCCACCATGGTCGCAGTATTCGAAGAGATCTTCGGCCGCGGGCTCTTCTGGGTGATGGTCGCGGCGGCTCTGCTCGTCACGCTCGGCTATCTCTATGTGCTGCTGCGCGACCGCTCGGTGAGCTGGAGGAAGTTCCTGCTCGCCCAGCTGTCGATGCCGGTCGGGGCCGTTCTCGCCGTGTGGTTCGTCATGGTGATGACCGAGTCGCATCTGTCCGACCTCGGCGGTCCGGTCGACATCATCGTCTTTCTGGCCGTCGCCGCGGTGGGCGCCATGGGGATGGCGATCCTCGTCTACACGCTTGAATCGCTCCTGGGTTCGACGCGCACCAAGCGTGCGCCGGAGGGATGAGCATGGCGCGACAGGCAGGTAGCCGGTCATGAGCAGCCTTGAGCACGCACCGGCGCCCGAGGCCGCACCCGCCCGGCTGGAGCATTTTCCGATCACCTTCTTCGGGGTGACGATGGGCCTCTTCGGCCTGGCCCTGGCGCTCCGCGCTGGAGGGTTCGCGACGACGCCACTGCTCGTGATGGCGAGCGCATCATTGGTGCTGATCTCGCTGATGGGCCTCTATGTCCTGAAGCTCCTCAGGCATCCCGATCAGGTCGCCGCGGAATGGTATCACCCTGTGCGCCTGTCCTTTTTTCCGGCGGCGAACATCTCGGTCCTGCTGCTGTCGCTTCTGCTGCAGGACGGCCTGCCGGGTCTTTCCGCCATACTCTGGGGGCTTGGTGCCCTCATCCAGGCGATCCTGACACTCGTCATCATATCGGCCTGGATTTCCCATCGCGCCTTTGTGCCCGGGATGCTGTCGCCGGCCTGGTTCATCCCCGCGGTCGCCAACGTGATCGTGCCCCTGGGCGGGGCGCATCTGGGGCTCTTTGAGATCAGCTGGTACTTTTTCTCGGTCGGGCTTCTGTTCTGGGCGATCCTTCTGACGCTGGTCTTCAACCGCCTGATCTTTCACGACCCGCTGCCGGGCAAACTGCGCCCGACCATGGTGATCCTGATTGCCCCGCCCTCGGTCGCGT
>JBCDBB010000085.1:0-16542 GCA_039184415.1 Pseudomonadota bacterium | reverse complement strand
CCCCCCACCCCCTCGCCACGGACCTCCGCGAGATGGGCCATGCCGACGACGCGCGCCGGGTTCTGGTGAAAAAGGAACGGCTGCTGCGGGCCGATCGGCGGAAACGGGCCCGACGTGAGGCGCCCTATGCCAAGCTGCGGTTTGACTGGTTCTGGGACGCGGTTCTCTCGCTCACCGCCGGGTACGGCCACCGCCCCATGCGCGCCGTGCTGTGGCTGTTCGGGTTCTGGCTGCTGGGCGCGATGGTCTTTGCCTCCGCCGCCGACCGGGAGGTGCTGAAGCCCAACAACGCCTTCGTCCTTCGCGCGCCGGAATGGGCGGCCTGCGACCCGGACTATGTCCGCCAGACCGGCGGTCCGCCCGTGCGCTGGTCTGCCGCGTACGGCTCTCAACTCGCCTGTTTCCTTGACCAGCCCGAGGCGGCGGGCTATCCGATCTTCAACCCGTTTATCTACTCGGCCGACACGCTGCTGCCGATCGTCGATCTGGAGATGCAGGCCAACTGGATCCCAGATGAACGGCATGCGCCCTGGACCCGCTATTTCCTGTGGCTCCAGATCGGCATGGGCTGGGCGCTGTCGCTTTTGGCGGTTGCGGGCTTTTCCGGTCTGGTGAAGTCTGACTGACATGCACCGGTTCGAGACACGCGTTTATTACGAGGACACCGACCTCGCCGGAATTGTCTATTATGCCAATTACTTGCGCTATATCGAGCGGGCGCGGACGGAGTATGTGCGCGGCTTTGGCATCGACCAGACGGCGCTGCGCGATGAGGACGGGATCGTCTTTGCCGTCCGCCGGGTGGAGGCCGATTATCTGGCGCCCGCGCGCTTTGACGACAAGCTTGTGATCACAACCCGGCCGACGCTGGTCAAGGGGGCGCGGCTGACGCTCCACCAGCAGGTCTGGCGTGGCGACACGCTTTGTTTCGACTCCGAAGTGACGCTTGCGGCCCTGCATCTCGATGGCCGTCCCGCGCGCCTGCCGGCGGATCTGCGCCGGTCGCTTGAGGCGCAGCTCCTCTGACGGGCTTGTGCACGCGCGCTCCATGGCGCTCCCCGGCGCGATAGGGTAGATTGCCCGCAAAACGGCGCAAACGCCGCTGAGAATAGCCTCTGAGGCGGGCAGTATGGACCCTTTGGATTTCTCGATCTGGGCGCTTTTCGAGCGCGCGACGCTGACGGTCAAGATCGTCATGGTGCTGCTTGTGGCAGCGTCGGTCTGGTCTTGGGCGATCATCATCCAGAAGCATCTGGGCTTTGCTGGCGCGCGCCGCCGGTTTCGCAAGTTCGACAACAGTTTCTGGTCGGGCACGCCGCTCGACCGGCTCTTTGACAAGATCGGCGACCGGCCCGGGAACGCGGGCGAACGTATCTTCGTGGCCGGTATGGCGGAGTGGCAGAAATCCCAGGATGCCCAGGGCGGCGCGATCCCCGGCGCCGTGACAAGGATCGACCGGTCGATGGATGTCGCCATCGCCCGCGAGGCTGAGCGCTTGAACGACGGGCTCTCTTTCCTGGCCACGGTCGGGGCAACGGCGCCCTTCGTAGGGCTCTTCGGCACGGTCTGGGGCATCAAGCACGCGTTCGAGCAGATCGCGCTCCAGGGCAGCACCAACCTGACGGTTGTGGCCCCAGGCATCGCCGAGGCGCTGCTGGCCACGGCGCTGGGGCTTCTGGCCGCGATCCCGGCGGTGATTTTCTACAACAAGCTCGCGGCGGACAGCGCCCGGCTGGTGGGCAATTACGAGGTCTTCGCCGACGAGTTCGCCACCCTGCTTTCGCGGGATCTGGAGGCCTGAGATGGCGATCGGCATGCAAAGCGGCGGGGCGGGGCAGCGCAAGCGGCGCCGGCGCTCCGGCGCAATGGCGCCGATGTCAGAGATCAACGTCACCCCCTTTGTTGACGTGATGCTGGTGCTGCTGATCATCTTCATGGTGGCAGCCCCCCTGATGACCACCGGCGTGGCGGTCGATCTGCCCGACACCGCCGCGCCGCCCCTGCCTGCGGAGGAGGAGACCCCCCTGACCGTCACGCTCGCCGCCGATGGACGGATCCTGATCCAGGAGACCGAGGTCGCGCCCGACACGCTGGTGGCGCGGCTGGGTGCCATCGCGGCGGAGCGGCGCGACCGCCAGATCTATCTGCGCGCCGATGGCGGTATCTCTTACGCGCAGGTGATGCAGGTGATGGGCGCGCTGACGGCCGGCGGCTTCAACTCCATCGGGCTGGTGACCGAACCCGGCGGGCCCGCGCTTGACGCAGAGATCGATGGGGGCACCGAGTGAATGTGGGGCTGGTCATTTCCGGGCTCGGCCATGGGGCGCTCCTGGTCTGGGCGATGCTGGATCTGAGCCCCCGTCCTGATCCGGAGATGGCGGTGCCCGAGGCCGTCCCGGTGCGTCTGGTGGCGCCCGAAGCGCTGGAGGTCGCGGCCCCGCCCGTGCCGGTACTGCCGCCCGCGCCGGTGGAAAGCGCAGCCCCGGATCCTGTGGCGCCTCCGCCACCGGCCGACCGGGTTGCGCTCCTACCCGCGCCGCCGCCGCCGGAGCGGGCGGTACGCTCCGACCTGCCGCAAGAGGCCGTGCGCCCGGACCCGGTGCCGCTGCCCGAGGCCCTGCCGGAGCCGCCGCAGCCTGCCGAGGCACCCCCTGCGGCCGCTGAACGTATCGCGCCGGAGCCCGAGGAGCCGGTCGTTTCGGATCCTCAAGCCCTGCTGGAGGCGCCCCGCCCGGGACAGCGGCCGGACTTCAGTGCCATCGCTGACGCGCTGGCCGAGGCGCTCGAAGAGCCTGCCCTGGACGCACCGCCCGCCAGTGTTCCGCCCGCGCCGACGCCGGTGTCCCCAAGCGGCCCGCCGCTCACGGGGAGCGAGCGGGATGGGCTGCGTCTCGCCGTGGGTCGCTGCTGGAATTTCGGCGCGCTCTCGACCGAAGCGGCGCGCGTGACGGTGACCGTCTGGATGCGCATGGCGCCCGATGGCCGGCCTGACGCCAACAGTCTACGGCTGGCCGGGTTCGAAGGCGGCTCCGAGACGGCCGCGCAGCAGGCCTATGAGGTCGCCCGGCGTGCCATCCTGCGCTGCGGCGGCGAGGGCTACCCGCTGCCGCCCGAAAAATACGCCCAGTGGCAGGAGATCGAGATGGTGTTCAACCCGGACCGGATGCGGGGGCGCTGAGCGATGCTACGTGTACTTTTGACCTTGATCCTGATCGGCGCAGCGCTGCCGGCGATGGCCCAGAGCGAGCGTGGCCCGCTGCGCATCGAAATCACCGAA
Organism: Pseudomonadota bacterium; assembly: GCA_039184415.1. Lineage (GTDB taxonomy): Bacteria > Pseudomonadota > Alphaproteobacteria > Rhodobacterales > Rhodobacteraceae > JANSYP01. Next base: position 13,265 of record JBCDBB010000085.1, on the reverse strand, counting down.
GGCGTCATCGAGCCGGTGCCCATTGCGGTGCCGGACTTCCTGACCGACGATCCCGCGCTCGCTGCCCGCGCTGCCGAGATTGCGGGCGTCGTACGTGCCGATCTGGCGGGCAGCGGGCTCTTTCGCCCGATCCCGGCGGACGCCTTCATCTCGCAAGTGAGCAATCTCGACAGCCCCGTGCAGTATGCCGACTGGCAGGCGATCAATGCCCAGGGGCTGGTGACCGGCAAGCTGATCGAAACCGACGGCAGGTACAGCGTCCAGTTCCGGCTCTTCGACATCTTCGCCGAGACCACGCTCGGCGAGGGGCTGCAATTCACCGCCGACGAGAGCGCCTGGAGGCGCCTGGCCCACAAGGTCGCCGACGCGGTCTATTCCCGCATCACTGGTGAGGGTGGCTATTTCGACAGCCGTGTGGTGTTCGTCGCAGAAAGCGGGCCCAAGGATGCCCGCGACAAGCGCCTCGCGATCATGGACTATGACGGCGCGAACCCGCGCTATCTGACGGAACCCGGGGACATCGTGCTGGCGCCGCGGATCTCGCGGGACGGCGGGCAGGTGCTCTATACCTCCTACGCCACGGGGCGGCCGCGCGTGACGCTGATCGAGACCGAGACGCTGGCGACCCGCGTGCTCGACGAACAGCCGGGCTCCATGACCTTCTCGCCGCGCTTCACACCGGACGGGCAGGGGGTGCTCATGTCGCTGTCGGAGCGCGGCAATACCGATCTCTACCGGCTCGATCTGGCTGGCGGCACTCGGAGCCGCTTGACCGAAGCGCCCTCGATCGAGACCGCGCCGAGCTTTGCCCCCGACGGCGCGCGGATCGTCTTTGAAAGCGACCGTTCGGGCAGTCAGCAGCTCTACGTCATGCAGGCCGATGGCAGCGGGATCGAACGCATCAGTTTCGGGCCGGGCCGCTATGGAACGCCGGTCTGGTCGCCCAAGGGAGATCTCATAGCCTTTACCAAGCAGCACCGCGGACGATTCCATATCGGCGTCATGCGCCCCGATGGCAGCGAGGAGAGGCTGCTGACGGCCTCCTTCCTCGACGAGAGTCCGACCTGGGCGCCGAATGGCCGGGTGCTCATGTTCACGCGCGAAACCCCCGGTGCCGCCGGAGGTGCGCAGCTCTTTTCCGTGGATGTCACCGGGCGCAATCTGCGCCCCGTGCCGACGCCGGGCCCCGCCTCTGACCCGGCCTGGTCACCGCTGCAGGAGTGAGCGATGGGCAACCGCAGCGATCCATGCCATGCTGACTTGCCCCCAACAATGTCGCCGAAGGGGCGCCTTTCAGGACCAAGCCTATGACCCGCCTTGCCGTTCTCTTCCTCGCCGCGATCGCCCTTGCGGCCTGCGAACCGACCAACCGCGCGCCCACCGCCCTGCCGGGCGTCGCCGGGGATCCGACCAGCCCGGCCTTCTTCCGTGCCTCGGTCGGGGACCGGGTGCTCTTTGCAGTGGATGAGGCGACGCTCAGCCCGCAGGCGCGGACGACACTGGAAGCCCAGGCCGGCTGGCTGGTCCAGAACGGCGGCTACAACGCGGTGATCGAAGGCCATGCCGACGAACAGGGCACGCGGGAATACAACCTTGCGCTCGGCGCGCGCCGGGCCGCGGCGGTCAAGGAATTCCTCGTGGCCCGAGGTGTCGCCGACGCTCGGCTCGACACCGTAACCTTCGGCAAGGAACGGCCCATCGAGATCTGCTCGGAGGAAAGCTGTTACGCGCGCAACCGCCGCGCGGTGACGGTGATCGCGGCCGGAGCGGGCGCGTGATTCGGGTGGCGCTTCTGCTCGTCGCGCTGGCGCTGCCTGTAGCGGCGCAGGACCGCGACGACACGCTGGCGGATATGCGGCGTGAGCTCACGGCGCTTCGGGTTGAGCTCCAGCAGTTGCGCGGCGAGCTGGCACCGAGCGACCAGGCCGGCGAGGGGGGTGCGATTGCCGATGCCACCGGGCCGCTGGAGCGGCTCGACGGGCTGGAACGTCAGGTGCGCGAGCTGACCGCCCAGACCGAGGAGCTGGCCTTTCGCATCGATCAGATCGTGCGCGACGGCACCACGCGGCTGGGCGATCTGGAATTTCGGATCGTTGAGCTGGAAGGCGGCGATCTGGGGCAGGTCGGCCAGACCGCCCCGCTCGGCGGCGGAACGCTGCCTGCGCCCGAAACGCTTGCGCCGCCGGCGAGCAGCGAGACCGCCGACGCGCCGGTCCAGTTCGCCATGGCCGAGACCGCCGACTATGAGGCGGCCCTGAAACAGCTCGATGAGGGCAACAACGCCGACGCGCTGGCCGCGGCGGACAGATTTCTTGTGGCCTATCCCGGCAGCCCGCTGACGGCCGAGGTACAGATGATGCGGGGCGCGGCCCTGCGCGGGCTCGATCGGCTGTCGGACGCGGGCCGGGCCTATCTGGAGGTCTACACCCTGGCCGAGGGTTCGGATCCCGCGCTGTCGGCCGATGGACTGGTCAGCCTCGGCGAGGTTCTGCGCGACCTCAATCAGACGACCGAGGCCTGCCTCACGCTCGGCCAGGCGGTCAGCACCTTTCCCGACACCGCCGCTGCGGCACGCGCCAAGACGGCCCGCGCGGACATGTCCTGCTTCGAGTGACCCCGCAGGCCGCGCTCGACGCCGCCTTGGACGCCTCGCTGCCCGATCCGGGCGGGGCGCGGATCGGAGCCGCGGTCTCCGGTGGCGGCGACAGTATGGCGATGCTGGCGCTCTTGGCGGATTGGGCGGCTCGTCACAGTGCTGTGCTCAATGTGGCCAGCATCGACCACGGGCTGCGGCCCGAAGCAGCGGGTGAACTGGCCGCTGTCGCGGATTTTGCTGGAGATTTGGGGCTATCTCATGAAACGCTGGACTGGACCGGCTGGGACGGTAGGGGAAACCTTCAGGCTGCAGCCCGTGAGGGGCGCTATGGCCTGCTGACCAGTTGGGCGCGGGCGCAAGGGATCAGCCATGTCTGTCTCGGCCATACGCGTGACGATCAGGCCGAGACAGTCCTGATGCGTCTCGCCCGGGGCTCTGGCGTGGATGGTCTGGCGGCGATGTCCCCGGCACGGCATGCGGCGGGGCTGACATGGCTCCGCCCGTTGCTGGAGGTTTCCCGGGCTGATCTGCGGCAAGAGCTGGAAAGGCGCGGTCTGGATTGGGCCGAGGATCCAAGCAATGACGACACCCGCTATGACCGGGTTCGTGCCCGGCGGCTGCTGGCAGAGATGACGCCTCTGGGGCTTTCCGCCGACGGGCTGGCGGAGACGGCCCTGCGGATGCGGGCAGCGCGCCGCGTTTTAGCGGAGGCCGCGGCGCACGCAACCGAGCGCATCGCCGAGGTCGAGGCCGGTGACATCGTGCTGGAACGCGAGGAGTTTTTCGCGCTGCCTGACGAAACCCGCTGGCGGCTCTTTGCCGGGGCGCTCTGTCAGGTCGCGGGGACAGCCTACCGACCCCGATTCGACGCGCTGCGGCGAACCCTGACGACGCTGGCCGACGGCGGTCGGGCGACGCTCCACGGCTGCCTCTGCCAGGCGGATGCGAGGCGCGTGCGAATCGGCCGCGAACCCGCCGCCGTCGCGGGGCACGTCCCGGCGCCGGGGCTTTGGGACGGACGATGGAGGATCACCTGCCCGAAAAACATGGGGCTGACCGCGGCCGCACTTGGAGAAGCGGGGCTGGCGGAGCGGCCCGGCTGGCGTGACAGCGGGCTCAAGCGCACTACCTTGCTTGCCAGCCCCGCGCTTTGGGACAGCAGCCGTTTGCACGCCGCTCTGTTGATTGACGATGTGCCTGAATGCCATGCCGAACCGGTCTGGGGTAAGACCGATTTCACGGCATTTCTGCTATCGGATTGAACTGAGCCTGCGCATGGCTATCTTTGAGACAACTGCGGTCGCATTTTGCGCCGCACCCAATTGTTAGGAGTTCCCCCTTGGGCAACGCGCGCAACATCGCCTTCTGGGTTGTTCTGTTCCTTCTCATTCTGGCGCTGTTCAATCTGTTCAGCGGCGGTCAGTCGACCATGTCGTCCCGCTCCATCAGCTATTCGGAGTTTGTGACGGCCGTCGAGGATGGCGAGGTGAGCAGCGCGACGGTGGATGGCGAAAAGGTCACCTTCCGCGGCAATGATGGCAACGACTATGTCACCATCGTGCCCCAGGGCTCCGAAGTGACCGAGCGGCTGATCGCCAATGATGTGGTCGTCAATGCGCGTCCGCAGGAACAGTCGGGCTTTACGACCCTGCTGATGACCTTCCTGCCCTTCCTGCTTCTCATCGGCGTCTGGATCTATTTCATGAACCGGATGCAGGGCGGGGGCCGGGGCGGCGCGATGGGCTTTGGCAAAAGCCGCGCGAAACTGCTGACGGAGAAGCATGGGCGTGTGACCTTCGACGATGTCGCCGGCATCGACGAGGCCAAGGACGAGCTTGAGGAAATCGTCGAGTTCCTGAGGAATCCCCAGAAATTCTCGCGGCTTGGCGGCAAGATCCCCAAGGGTGCGCTGCTCGTGGGTCCCCCTGGTACGGGTAAGACGCTGCTGGCGCGCGCCATCGCAGGCGAAGCGGGTGTGCCTTTCTTCACCATCTCGGGCTCCGACTTCGTCGAGATGTTCGTGGGTGTCGGCGCAAGCCGGGTGCGCGACATGTTCGAACAGGCCAAGAAGAACGCGCCCTGCATCGTGTTTATCGACGAAATCGACGCTGTCGGGCGATCCCGCGGTGTGGGCTATGGCGGCGGCAATGACGAGCGCGAACAGACGCTGAACCAGCTGCTTGTCGAAATGGATGGTTTTGAGGCGAACGAAGGCATCATCATCGTCGCGGCGACCAACCGTCCGGACGTGCTTGACCCCGCGCTGCTGCGTCCCGGCCGTTTCGACCGCCAGGTCCAGGTGCCGAACCCCGACATCAAGGGCCGCGAAAAGATTCTTGGCGTCCATGCGCGCAAGGTGCCACTGGGCCCGGATGTAGACCTGCGCATCATCGCCCGCGGCACACCGGGTTTCTCCGGTGCCGACCTCGCCAACCTCGTGAACGAATCGGCACTGATGGCCGCGCGCGTCGGCCGGCGTTTCGTGACGATGGAGGACTTCGAAAACGCCAAGGACAAGGTCATGATGGGGGCCGAGCGTCGCTCCATGGTCATGACCGAGGACGAGAAGAAGCTCACCGCCTATCACGAGGCCGGGCACGCGGTCGTCGGGCTCCATGTCCCGCAGCATGACCCGATCCACAAGGCGACGATCATCCCGCGCGGGCGGGCCCTCGGGCTCGTGATGTCCTTGCCGGAACGCGACCAGCTCAGCGTCACCTACACCAAATACAAGTCCAAGATCGCCATGGCGATGGGCGGCAAGGTGGCGGAAGAGCTGATCTTCGGGAAGGATAACGTGACCTCCGGCGCGGCGTCGGACATTCAGCAGGTGTCCAAGATCGCGCGGGCGATGGTGACGCAGTTCGGCTTCTCCGATGAGCTGGGCAATATCGACTATGCCAACGAGCAGCAATCCTTCCTGGGTAACTACCAGGGGCAGGCCAATGCGTCGCCCGAGACCCAGGAAAAGATCGATGCCGAAGTGCGCAAGATCGTCGACGAAGGTTACGAGACCGCGAAGCGAATCCTGACCGAACATGCCGATCAGCACCACAAGCTGGCCGAAGCACTGCTCGAATATGAGACGCTGACCGGGCCGGAGATCCTCAAGGCTATGAAGGGCGAGCCGCTCGACCGTGGCGATGACGAGGATGACACGCCGCCGGGCGACGTCCCGTCGATCACCGCGATCCCGAAGACCAAGCCGCGCGCCAAACCGGGCGATGATCCCGGCGGCATGTCACCGGAGCCGACCTGACCCGCGTGCGCTCCGGCGTACTAGGGCTTCAACAGGAGTTGCCGAGCCTCGCCCTCCAGGGCGGGGCTCGGTCGTTTCTGCCGCATTCAACGCCGTGGATGACTGACCTACCTGTGGTGGGATGAAGAATTTCTCCGACACCAGAACCGATCCCAAGAGCTGCGGTTCCATGGCGGACCTGCGTCTGCTGATCGATGCGCTGGACGCGGATCTCGTCGCACTCCTGCGGCGCCGGCAGGCCTGCATCGACCGCGCTGCGGAGCTCAAGCCCGGCGAGCGGCTGCCTGCGCGGATCCCGGACCGTATCGAAGATGTTCTGACCAAGGTTCGTGTCCAGTCCGAGTCGGCGGGTCTCGACCCTGCATTGTCCGAAGCGCTCTGGCGCACGATGATAGAATGGGCCATAGCCCGGGAGGAGCGGGTTCTGGCCCGCGCGCCGAGACAAGAGACTGAGTAAGAGCAGATGACAGCCACCCTGATTGACGGCAAGGGTTTTGCCGCCGGCCTGCGCGCCGATCTCGCGGCCCATGTCGCCACGCTGAAAGAGCAGACCGGCGATGTACCGGGCCTTGCCGTTGTTCTGGTCGGTGAAGACGCCGCCAGTCAGGTCTATGTCCGTTCGAAGGAGCGGCAGACCGTCGAGGCGGGGATGGAGAGCTTTTCCCACCGTCTGCCTGCGGACGTTTCCGAGGACACGCTGCTGGGGACCGTGCGCGAGCTGAATGCCGACAACCGTGTTCATGGAATTCTCGTCCAGTTTCCATTGCCGGGGGATTTGAGCCAGCAGAAGGTGATCGAGACCATCAGTGTCGAAAAGGATGTCGACGGGTTTCATGTCGAGAATGTCGGCCGCGTGGCGACAGGCTTGCCCGCACTCGTGCCCTGCACACCGCTCGGCTCGATGATGCTGCTCAAGCACCATCTGGGCGATCTGAGCGGGATGGAGGCTGTCGTGCTCGGCCGTTCGAACATCGTCGGCCGTCCCGTCGCGCAGCTCTTGCTGAGCCAGTCCTGCACCGTGACCGTCGCCCATTCCCGCACGCGGGATCTGCCGGACGTCGTCCGGCGCGGCGATATCGTGGTCGCGGCTGTCGGGCGGCCTGAAATGGTCAAGGCGGACTGGCTGAAACCCGGCTGCACGGTGATCGACGTGGGCATCAACCGCATCGATGCGGGCGACGGCAAGACACGGCTCGTGGGCGATGTGGATGCCGGCGCCTGGGAGGTTGCGGGCGCGATGACTCCTGTGCCCGGCGGCGTCGGTCCGATGACGATCGCCTGCCTGCTGGCCAACACGGTCACGGCCTTCTGCCGCCAGAAGGGTCTCACACCCCCTGCGGGGCTCGGTCTCTAAAGATTCGTGGCTCTATCCGAAACGCCTGGGCGGCGCGGGCGTAAGTTGGGCTGCCGGTGCGTCGCGCGGCATAGGCACGGGCATGGCCTTTTTCCCGGTCAGAATGGCGATCGCATCTTGCGCCATAAGCCCCGTCAGCGCCGGATCGCAGCAATCAAGCCCGCCCGTATAGGCGCCGAAAGCCGGGAGGATCACCCGCGCGCGATCGACCAGAAAGGCGGGACGGCTCAGGCTGGTGCCGCGCAGGCTGAGCCGCGCCTTGGGGTGATAATGCGCCGAGATCTCGCCCGTGGCGGACGGGTCGGCGATGTGGCGGAGCGTCAGACCGGCGATCTCCAGTGAAAAGGCGCTGTCTCCACCGAAGGGTGGCGGAGCGGGGTCGTGGTTCCCGCGGATCCAGATCCAGTCGCGCCCGGCCATGATCCGCTCTAGGACCGCGCGGGTGTCGGCGGGGAGATCCAGCGCCGCGCGGTCATCGTCGAACCCGTCGCCGAGCGACACAACGCAGCGCGCACCGGTGGTTACTACCTCGCGCTCCAGCCGGTCGAGCGTCTCGGCATCGGCATAGGGGGGCAGCGTGGCGCCGCTCCGCCGGGCGATGCGCGCGGGTTTGCCCAGATGGAGATCGGCGACGATGAGTGTCCGACGCGCCGGCCACCAGAGCGCGCCGCTCGGACGGGCTTGCAGCTGATGGTCCAGCAGGGCGACGGTGAAAGAGTTCATGCTTCGTTCACACACGATTCCGCCGATCGGTGCAAGCCTCCATCCGCGCTGTCGCGCGGTACCCCGATCGATCGCCTATGGCGGACTGCCGGTCAGGCGGCTTTCGGCGCTTCGAGCTTTTTCTCGTCCAGTGCGAACATGAGCACAAGACCGATAGCGGCCGGGATCAGAGCGCACCAGTAGGCCGCGCTGAGACCGCTGGCAAAGGCGTCCACAAGGATCTGACCGACCTTGGCGCTCTCCTCCGGGCTGAGGCCAGACAACAGGGATTTCACTTCGGGTGTGTCGGGATCCAGGCCGTTCAGGGTGCGCTGTTCGTCCGCCGACAGGGCGATCCCGGCAGCGGTCAGTTCCCGCGCGAGGGTCGCGGCGCTGACGGACACCATGACCGCGGTTGCAACCGCCACGCCGATGGCCCCGACCACCAGATGCGCCATGAAGGACAGCCCGCCCGCCAGCCCCGTGCGGGACGGGTGGACGGAGCCGACCGCCGCAGTCCCCGATGTCGTCACCGTCAGCGTCCCACCAAGACCGATCAGGATCAGCGCGGGCAGCAGGCCGTCATACCCCCAGTCCGGCTTCAGAAGGATCACAAAGACCGTTCCCGCCGTGATCAGCGCATAGCCGGCGATCAGCAGCCGCTTCGCGCCGAAATCCTTGTAAAGCACGCCCGCGAGGACCGAGCCCACGGCAAGCAAGACCATGAGGGGCGTCATGCCATAGGACGCTTCCATCACCGTCCAGGCCAGTGTTTTCGTCATGAACTGCGGAAAGTAGAGAAAGCTGATGAAGATCGCAGGCACGTTCAGCGCGTTGCCGCTGAGCGCGATGACGAAGTCGCGATTGCCCAGCATGTCCAGAGGCAAAAGCGGATCTCTGGAGCGCTTTTCAACGAATGGAAACACGATCAGCAGGACGAGTGACACACCAAAGAGCGCAAGGGTCGCCTGCGACTGCCATCCCCATGCCGCGCCCTGGTCCAGCGCCACCATCAGCGACAGGACCGCGCCGGACAGAACCGCGACGCCGCCGAAATCGATGCGCTCCTGGACGTCGTGCGGGTGTTCACGTTCCAGAAGCAGCGCCGCGATCGTCAGCGCGAGCAGGCCGACCAGTGTGTTGATGAGAAAGAAGAGCCGCCAGTCGCCATAGGAGACGACGAGACCGCTGATGAGCGGCCCGATGACATTTCCTGCTGTCACGCCGGCAAGGACGAGCCCCAGGCCCAGCCCGCTGTCGCCTTCGATGACGGTGGCGCCCTTGGCGATGATGCAGGGCCAGATCAGCGCGGCACCCACGCCCTGGACCGCGCGCGCGGCGATCAGCCATTCCACGGAGGGCGCGAGATAGCAGGAAAAGGACGCCGCGATGAAGACCGTGAAACCAGCCAGCATCATGCGCCTGTGGCCGCGAAGATCTCCCAGCCGGCCGCCTGACACCATGAACATCGCGAAGGTGAGCGCATAGATGTTCAGCACCCATTGCGTCGTCGTGATGTCGGCGGAAAAGTCGCTCTCAATGCTCGGCACAAGCAACAGTGCGCCGGTGAAATCCGTGCCGATCGCGAATGCACCGCACATGAGCCCGGCGAGCGCCAGTGTGTTCTTTGCCGCCATCTGTCATGCCCCTCGCGGTTTTTTTGAACACTAACACCACGAGGGCCCGCACGCGCAACGTCTCGCTCAGGAGGCAGGCACCATGTCGGTCAGTCCAGCGGCCTGCAGGAGCTTCTCCGTCTCCTCGGCCAGAAGCCGCTCCTGCGCGGCGCCTTTGACCGGGACGCGGCCCGCTTCGAGAAAGAGCGGCGCGGCCAGGGGCGTGACGCGGGGCAGGACACGGTGATCGACCCGGCCGCGCGTGCGCGCCAGCATCTCCTCGATCCGTCCGAAATCGACCAGTCCGCGCAGGGCCTCTTCGCGGGTGACCTGGAGCAGCAGATGGTCGGGGTCGTACTTTCGAAGCGTGTCGTAGAGGATGTCGGAGCTGAAGGCGGCCTGCCGCCCGCTCTTGCGCGTCCCGGCGGTCTGTCGGTCGATCAGCCCGGCGATGATCGCGCTGGCCTTGAAGGTCCGCTTCATCACCGCGTTGCCCGCCAGCCAGGTTTCAAACGCCGCGCGCAGGTCGGTCGCCTCCAAGAGCGGCGCGGGATCGGCGACCGGGTCGAGCGACCAGATCAGCACCGCGTAGTCGGTGGAGACGAACCCCATGGGGCCGAGGTCCAGCTCCTCCATCCTCTGGGTCAGAAGCAGGCCCAGGGTCTGCATCGCGTTGCGCCCGGCAAAGCCATAGACGCAGGTATGTGCACGCCCCTCATGGGGGAAACTCTCGATCAGCAGCCGATCGGGCTCGGGCAGCTTGGAGACCTCGCGCTGGAGCCGCAGCCAGGCATCGGTGTGATGGGGCAGGGCCGGCCAATCGGGTTGCTGGAACATCTGCAGAATGCGGCTTGATAGCTGTGTGGAAGTAGCGAATTTCGTGCCCATGAAGGTCGCGATGCGCGGGGTCTCTCCGCTCCTGCGGCTGACTTCCACCGTCATCTCGCGCAGGCCTTCGTAGCGGACGACCTGCCCGCCGATCAGAAACGTGTCGCCAGGGCTGAGCGTGGCGGCAAAGGCTTCTTCGACCTCGCCGAGCGGCTTGCCGCCGCCGCGGTTCCTAAGCCGCACTTTCAGCGTGTCTGTATCCTGGATCGTGCCGATATTCATGCGGATCTGTCGGGCTGCGCGGGGGTCACGCAGGTGCCAACGCCCGTCGCCATCTTGTTTGAGCCGTTGCCAACGGTCATAGGCGCGCAGCGCGTATCCCCCCGTCGCACAGAACTCAAGGCAAGCATCGAATTCCGCGCGGGTCAGATCGGCATAGGCGCCCGCACTGGTGACCTCGGCATAAAGCCCATCGGCCTCGAACGGCCCTGAACAGGCGATGATCAGGATCTGCTGGCAAAGGACGTCGCGCGGCCCCCGTCCGCGCGGATCGCCGTCCAGATCGTGGTCGCGTACGGCGGCGAGCGCCGCCTGACATTCGACCACCTCGAAGCGGTTGGCCGGCACGAGCAGCGCCTTGGACGGCGCATTGTAGCGGTGGTTCGCACGCCCGATCCGCTGCACCAGGCGTTTGACGTTTTTCGGCGCGCCGACCTGGATCACCAAATCCACATCGCCCCAGTCGATGCCGAGATCGAGCGAGCCGGTGCAGACGATGGCGCGCAGGTCGCCATCAACCATCGCCTGCTCCACCCGCGCGCGCTGCTCCCGCGCGAGCGAGCCATGGTGGATGCCGATGGGCAGCTGGTCCTCGTTGGCCAGCCAGAGCTCGTGAAAGAAAATCTCCGCCTGGGCGCGGGTATTGTGAAAGATCAGGGTCGTGTTGTGCTGTCTGACCTGGTCCAGCACGGCCTTGATCGCGTAGCGCCCGCCGCCGCCCGCCCAGGGCGGATGCGTTTCGGTCTCCAGCATCGCGATATCGGGGTCCGGGCCCGGATCGGCATGGAGGATCTCGCAAGGGTCGGGGTGCCGGGCGAGGAACCGCGCGATGGAAGCGGGATCCTCGACAGTCGCTGAGAGGCCCACCCGGCGCATGTCAGGGCAAAGCGTCTGCAACCGTGCAAGCCCCAGCATCAGCTGATCGCCCCGCTTGCTTTCGGCCAGGGCGTGGATCTCGTCCACCACCACCCGTTGCAGACCGGCGAAGATGCGCGGCGCGTCCTCATAGGACAGCAACAGCGCGAGGCTTTCGGGCGTGGTCAGTAGGATATGGGGCGGGTCGGCCCTCTGACGGCGTTTCTTGGTGTAGGACGTGTCGCCGGTGCGATCCTCGACGCGGACGGCCAGCCCGGCCTCCGCGATGGGTGTGCCGAGATTGCGCGCGATATCGGCAGCGAGCGCCTTGAGTGGCGAGACATAAAGCGTGTTCAGCCCGTCCAGCGGGGTGTCGCCGAGGTCGCAGAGCGTCGGCAGGAACCCCGCCAGTGTTTTTCCGCCGCCCGTCGGCGCGATCAGAAGCGTGGCGGGATCGTCGCTGCGCGCCAGCATTTCAGCCTGATGAGGGTGGATCTGCCAGCCGCGGCTGGCAAACCAGCGGGACAGGGCGGGTGTCAGCTGTGCCATGGGGCGAAAGATAACATTCGCTGCATTCAGGCAAGGCCCGGTCGCGCGAGTTTAACCCGGCCTTGAAGGATGCGGGGCGATCACCGCGGGGGTCGATCATAGCCGAGGACATATGGTGCCGCCGTTACGCCCCTTTCGCCGCGCTCCGCCACCGCTTGTTGTCGATGTCGATGGAGGCCTCTTGGCCTGCGATCCGGTCCGTGCAGGGTTTCGCGGTCTGCTGCGGCATCGTCCTGGCGCCGTTCTGTGCGCGCTCCGGACGGATGCGCCGCAGCGGTCATTCGCGCTGCAGGATCTTCTCGCGGAACCTGGCGCGCCATTGCCGCGTTTGCCGGTGCGCCGCGCGGCTGTGGATATGATCGGCCTCTGGCAGAGGTTCGGGGCGCCCGTGGTGCTGATCTCCCTCTTGCCGGAAGCGATGCTTGCCCATCTTCGCGATGCGCTTTGCCCCGGTGCGCTGCTGTTTGGCGCGCGCCCGTCGCGTCCACTCGGCGCCGCGGACAAGGCGGATCTTTTGGCGGCGGTCTATGGTCAGTGCGGCTTCGATTTTCTTGCCCGCGCGCAGCACAGCTGGGAAAGCGCGCTGCTGGCGCGCCGCGCGATGCTGGCCGGGCTGACACCCTTGGGAAAACGCAGGCTGCTGACCGGGGGTGTGCGGGCGTCGGCCCTGCCGGCCGAAACAGGATCCGACATGTCGGTGTTGCTCCGAGCCGGTGCCGGCTGGGAAGTAGATTGGACGTCCGCTCCAAACACGGCTGAGAACGATCTCGCGGCGGCTAGACCTGGAACGCGTCGGCCCAGTCAGGATGTTTCCGGCGCTGCGCATTCACGAAGGGGCAGAGCGGGACGATCTTGAAGCCGTTCGCCCGGGCATCTTCGACCATATGGGCGACCAGCGCTTCCCCCGCGCCGGTGCCTCGCATGACATCTGGCACACCGGTATGATCGGCAATGATGGTCTGCGGCGAGAGGACCGAAAACGTGATCTCTGCCTCCGCCCCGTCACGGGCCAGCACATACCGGCCCTTGGAGCCGTCGAGCTCTTTGGTGAATTCGTCAGACAAGGGTTGCTTCGGTCGCAGCGTCTATGTCTGCGCGTGTGACACCCGGAGCCAGTTCCACGACATGCAGTCCCTTATGGGCGACGTCGAGAACACCCAGATTCGTGATGATCCGGTCGACCACGCCCTTGCCGGTCAGTGGCAGGGTGCAGGACTTCAGGATCTT
>JBCDBB010000084.1:0-16583 GCA_039184415.1 Pseudomonadota bacterium | reverse complement strand
TCACGCGAGGAACTGACCTTGATCGCCGAGCTGTGCTGTGAGCATGACGTCAGGCCAAGCCCGTTCAGCGCGCGAAAATAGTGCTTGGTCGAGAGGATCTGCTGCTCGAACTCCAGCTTGGGGGCCATGTCGAGCAGGGCATAGAGCGGCTGGGCATTGGGCCGCGCCAAGGCCAGACCGGTCGGGTTGCCATTGTCGTCGCGCTCCAGCCGCCCCGAAACGAATGGCTCATAGTAGTGATCATCGATCCCGAGCGCCCGCAACGCCGCCTTGTTCAGCCAGGCGCGGTCATAGAGATGAAGGACATAGACCGGGACGTCCGGCGCGGCCGCATTGATCTCTTCCAGTGTTGGGAGCCTGCGCTCGGCAAACTGGTCGGCAGACCATCCGCCAACGACCCGGATCCACTGGCCGGCCGGCGTGCGCTGTGCCTGAGCCTTGAGCATGGCGAGCCCGTCCGCGAGCGAGGGAACCTCATCCCAGCGCAGCTCCATCGCAAAGTTGTTGCCCTGGCGGATGATGTGGGTGTGGCTGTCGATGAGGCCCGGAATCACACGCTGCCCGCCGAGATCGATCGTCTCCGTTGCAGCCGTCTTCTGCGCGAGGATGTCAGTGTCGCTCCCGACAGAGACGATACGGTCCCCGGCTATGGCAACCGCGCTGGCCTCGGGCTGTTCGGGGTCCATCGTCGTGATCTTGCCGTTAAACAGGATGGTGTCAGGAGCTGACATAAGAGACGTCCTTTCAAATGCTCAATTTGCGCCGGCGCAGGCTCGGGGTGTTGATCCGGACTGAAGCGGAGGACCCGCGCGGTCCCAGAACCCCGGGGCGGGGGCCTGGGTCCGACGCGGGCATGGCACGCAGCCGATTACTCTGCGGCCGCGCCTGCTTCTGACGCATGTTCGCCGAGCGCCCATTTGGAGAAACGGACCTGGATCCCGTAGGGAGTGTGGTCCTTCAGGATTTCCATGACGCCGTCATAGGTCGCACCGCGTGCCCAGTCCTGCTGCAGTTCAAAAATGAACTGGAGTGCGTTCATCGGAACCGCCCCGGCCTGAACCAGACGATCCATCGCGCGTTCATGCGCCTCCGGGGTGATGTCGCCACAGGCATCGGCGGGGATGTAGACCTCGTAGCCTTCGCGCAGAAGATCGAGGGTCGGGAACATGACGCAGGCCTCGGTCCAGAGGCCGGCCAGCACGATCTTCTTGCGTCCGGTCGCTTCCACGGCAGCACGGAAATTGCCATCGACCCAGGAGTTGATCGAGGTCCGGTCAATGACCTCCTGATCGGGATAAAGGTCTGTCACTTCGGGCATGAACGGGCCGGAGAAGCTGTCCTTGGCAACCGTTGAAATGACGGTGGGCAGGCCGAAGAGCTTGGCGCCTTTTGCCAGGATCTGAACATTGTGCATCACCGACAGGCGGTCATGGCTTTCCACCCCTTGAAACATGGCGGGCTGGAAGTCGATCAACACCAGGGCGGCGTTCTCGGGCGAGATCATTTCCTGTTTGGACATGGGTCTTCTCCAGTTCGTTGGGGCTTGGGATTACGCGTTGGGGGGACGGTCTTCACCGGGCGCATCGCTTCGGGCGACGGCGAAGGATTTCGAATGCAGACACTTGGACAGGACGTCCTGGTGTCCCCGGATCCACTGCACCGCGGCTTCGCCCGCCAGCATGCCCAGCAGCCCCAGCAGCGCGATGATCGGCGGCGCGGGCGAGCGGACGGTCAGAAGTCCGTAGAGCACACCCACGCCGAGCCCGGCGGCGAGCGAGATGACATAAGGTTGCCAGGTCATGGGGCGGTCTCCTCGTAAATCTGACGCTCCGGGCGGTTTGCGCAGGGCGGGCATGGTATCGATGTCACTCGGCGATGGTTTGAAGCTTGCGTTCGATCTGCGCGCGATACGGGCGATAGCGTTCGGGAAGTTGCAGCGCTTCGCCCAGATGCATTGCGTCTTCGTCGCGGTCGAAACCGGGCTCGTTCGTGGCAATCTCGAAGAGCACGCCCCCCGGAGTGCGGAAATAGATCGCCCAGAAATAGTCCCGGTCGATCACCGGAGTGACCTGGTATCCGGTGTCCATCAGCGCCTTGCGCACCTCGGCCTGGTCCGCGCGATCCTTGACGGCAAAGGCGATGTGGTGGACCGATCCTGCGCCCTGCTGGGCATGGGCGGCGTCGGGCAGCTCTTCGAGGTCGATAATGTTCGCCGCGTTTCCGCCCTCGATCCGGTAGCGGGTCACATTCCCGGCCTTCGCGTCCTCGCGGTACCCCATGAAGCGGAGCAACTCGCCCGTGGCCGCCGTGTCGCGCAGCCGAAGGCGTGCACCGCGAAAGCCTAGAATGCCGACATCGGACGGCACCTCTCCACCGGTCCATGGCAGACGCCCACCCGGCGCGCTCTCCACGAGCGCGAGGCTTTCGCCATCCGGACCGTCGAATTCCAGGCGCTGTTCGCCGAGAAAACGACCCTCGCGCAGGCCGCTGACACCATGGCCCGCGAGGCGGGTCTTCCAGTATTTCAGGGCACCGGGGGCCACGGCAAACTCGGTCACGCCGACCTCGCCTGCGCCGCGGGTCCCTCTCGGCATCCGTCCGAACGGAAAATAGGTCATGACCGAGCCAGGCGTGCCGGCCTCGTCGCCATAGTAGAGGTGGTAGGTTTCGGGAGAGTCGAAATTGACCGTCTTCTTCACCCGCCGCAGACCGAGCGTCTTTGTGAAGAAGGCATTGTTTTCGTTTGCGTCTGTCGCCATCGATGTGACGTGATGCAAACCCTTGACGAGCTTATCCATCTTCTGCCTCGAGCGGTCCGTGTGTTCCTGTGACCTTAAGTAAGGCTCGCGGGCTGAATGATAATGATAATGTTATTGCATTTATAATTATCACGAGCGTAATAATCGCGAATGCAGGAACTCAAACCCATCCGGGTCTTTCTCGAAGTGGCCTCGCAGCAAAGCTTCGCCGGAGCGGCAAAGGCACTGCGCATGACGCCAGCGACCGTGACGCGGATCGTTGCGCGGCTCGAAGCGGAGCTCGACCAGCAGCTCTTGCTGCGCACGACGCGACAGGTCTCTCTCACCTCGGCCGGAGCGCTGGTCGCCGCCCGCTACCGCCCTCTGATCGAAGAGTTCGACCGCATCAAAGAGGATCTCGACCGGGACGCCCAACCCTATCGCGGCCGGCTTTCGATCAACGCGCCGATGTCTTTCGGCCAGCGGCTGATGCCGAAACTGGTCGAGAGCTTTCGCCTGGCCTATCCCAATATCGAGCTGGTGATGCGCATGACGGATCAGCTGGTGAACATCCTGGAAGAGGATTGCGATCTGGCCGTGCGCGTGTCCGAACCGCCGCAGGACAAATCGAGCATCTGGCGCAAGGTCTGCGAAATCCCGCGCTACATGGTCGCCTCGACGGGTTTTTTCGAAAGCCATGAACGCCCCGAGAGCCCGGAGCAACTCGACCGCAAGACCTGCCTATCCTACGGGCACGGCAAGGAGCCGGAGACCTGGAAACTGCAGCGCGGATCGCTGAGGCGTACCGTCTTGGCCGGCAGCGAGCTCGTGAGCAACAACGGCGATTTTCTCTATGCCCTGGTGCAAGCCGACGCCGGCCTCGCCGTCCTACCCGAGTTCATTGTCGCAAACGGTTTGCGGCAAGGCAGCGTCGAACACGTGTTGCCGGAATGGTCGGTATCGTCGCTCTGGCTATCGCTCTACTATCCCCCTTACGAGGCGCTGCCTCCTCTGGTCGCGACCTTTACCGACTTCTTTGAGGCGTTTCTGGTCGATATCGACGGGTTTGAGTTTCCGCTTGCCAAAGCTTGAGGCTTGGCGCCAGCGCCGTCGCATCGCGTCCAGACCGCTCGACCGGTCCGAACCGGCTCGATTTCTCGGCTTCGCGAGGCCGTTTTGGGATTCGACCTTGTTTCGCCGTCGCTGACCGCACACGTCCACAGGATGTTGCGCTGCAAGCTACTTTGAGCGGCGGCCGGCAATCACCCGATCACAGCGCCCGGGGCGCCGCAACGCTTGCACGCTCGACCAGCGCTACCGGCAGAATTGTTTCGTGCGGCACCAGCGCCGTGTTTCCGCACAGCATGGCCAACAGGTGCTCCGCCGCGATCCTGCCCGCTTCGAACTGCTGGATCCGCACCGTCGTGAGACCCGGAGGGATCATGTCCAGGAAAGGCATGTCGTTGAACCCTGTGACCGAGACATCCCGGGGACAGTCGAGGCCCCGGTCGCGCAAGGCCTGAAGCGCGCCAAGCGCCAGCCGGTCATTTGCGCAGAGAATGGCAGTGGTGTCCGGCGCGGTATCGAGGATGTGGAAGGTGCAGCGCAGGCCCTCCTCCTCGTCGAACCGCTGCGCTTCGGAGATCGTCAGGTCCGCGCTGCTCGCGCCATGATCCCGCGCGACATCGACAAAGGCGCGGCAACGCAACTGGCCCGTCGAGAGGTCCGATGGCCCGGCGAGATGGGCGATAGCCTCATGTCCATTGGATCTCAGATGCTCGAACACCGCCCGAACACCCGCAGCGTCGTCATTGATGACAAAAGGAATACTCGCATCGTCGTTGCGCCGGTTGAGCGTGACGACTGGCAGCCCCTTCTGTGCCGCGTCGACGATCGAGGGCTCGCTGAGCAACGCGGCGGTATGAATGATGCCGTCCACGCCACGGTCGCGCAGGATCTCCAGAAGTTCCGCCTCGCGCCCGCGCTGGCTGTCCGTGTTGACGATGATGGCGGCGTAGCCGCTCGGCTCCATCACGCTTTCGATCCCGCGAACGATCGGTGGAAAGATCATGTTGGTGATGTCGGGGATCATCACCCCGATCGTCATCGTCTTGTTGGTCCGAAGGCTGTAGGCGACGCGGTTGGGCCTGTAGCCGAGCTCCGCCGCAGTGGCGCGGATTTTCTCGACCACATCTTCGGTCAGGGTCTTCTGCCGATTCGGATCAAGCGCCCGGGAAACGGTGGAAACATGAACCCCGGTCGCCCTGGCGATGTCCTTCAATGTCACGCGCTTGTTCAAAACCATTCTCCCCAACGTCCTACAGCATAAGGCTGTTATCGCAATCATGCAATCGATTGCGTAATTATCGTTGACCCGCCATCGAACCGTTTGCTAAGCCCCTAAGCAATCGATTGCACAACAGGATCGATCTCACTTCATGGAGGAACCCGGAAATGCGCTCGTTCACTTTCGCCGCCCTGGCCAGTACCGCCCTTGTGGCGGCAACGTCGATGGCCAGTGCCGCCGATATCACGATCAAATTCAGCCATGTCCTGGCCGAGAGCACGCCCAAGGGCCAAATGGCGCTCAAGTTCGAGGAGCTCGTGGAAGAGCGGCTGCCCGGCCGCGTCGATGTGGAGGTTTTCCCGAGTTCTCAGCTCTATACCGACGACGCGTCGCTGCCCGCGCTGATCTTCAACGATATCCAGCTCGTGGCCGTGTCGCTGTCCAAGTTCAAGAAATACACACCGGCACTCCAGCTCTTCGACCTGCCGTTTCTCTTCCCCGACATGGAGGCCGTGGAGCGCTTCCAGGCCAGCCCGGAGGGTCAGGAGCTTCTGACGTCTCTCGATGGCAGCGGCATCGTCGGTCTCGGCTATCTGCATAACGGTCTGAAGCAGATGTCGGCCAACACACCGCTTCTGGAGCCGAGCGACGCCGAGGGCCTGAAGTTCCGCATCCAGTCGTCGGACGTGCTCGCGGCCCAATTCGACGCGCTCGACGCGGCCCCGCTGAAGAAACCCTTCTCCGAGGTCTTCGTGCTGCTCCAGACCAAGGCCATCGACGGTCAGGAAAACACCTGGTCGAACATCTATTCGCGCAAGTTCCACGAGGTGCAGGACCACATCACCGTCACCAATCACGGCGTGATCGAGCATCTCGTCGCGTCGAACGAAGAGTTCTGGAACAACATGCCGGACGACGTGAAGCCGGTGGTCGAAGAGGCGCTTCAGGAAGCGATCGCCTATGGCAACGAGCTCTCTGCGGCCAAGGACGCCGAAGGCCGCGCCAATGTCGAAGCCTCGGGCTACGCCACGGTGCATGAAATCACGCCGGAACAGCGCGCCATGTGGGTCGAGGCCATGCGTCCGGTCTGGGAGCAATTCGAGGCAGAGATCGGTCCCGACATGATCAACGCCGCCGCCAACGCCGGCAGCTGATCCACGCCCCGCAATAACCGTCAGGCGGAGGAGGAGCTTGGAATGAAGGCGTTGTTGGAGGCTGTGGAAGAGACCCTGATCGGTCTGCTTCTCGTCGCACTCACGCTGCTCGTATTCGTGGAGGTCATTCTGCGGTTCGGGTTTGGCACGGGGGTGATCTGGGCGCAGGAAGTGTCCCTGTATCTCGGCGCCTGGTTCATTCTGATCGGCGCCTCCTACGCCCTCCGCGTCGGCGCACACATCGCCGTCGACGCGGTCGTCAATCTGCTCGACGGGCCGGTGAAACGGGCCGTCGCGGTGCTCGCCATCGGGCTAAGCCTGCTCTATTGCGGCATCCTTGCGGTGGCGGCGTGGGAATATCTCGGCCGCATGTTCCAACTCGGCATCGAGATGGAGGACGTCGCCATTCCGCGCTGGCTCGGCCAGTCCGCCGTCCTGCTGTGCTTTCTCTTGCTGGGTGCCCGGCTCGTCGCGTTGCTGCTCGCGGTGCTGCGCGGCGAGGCCGATGGCTTCAAGCATCTTGATGAGGCCCAGGAAGCTCTCGACGCTCTCGCCGAACATGACGCGCAGACCAAGCAACCCGACGCGGGGAGGAAGTAACCATGGTCACCGCGTTTCTCTTCGCGTCGCTCTTCTTCTTCATGATCATCGGCATGCCGGTTGCCTTTTCGCTGGGCCTGGCAAGCGTTCTCTCGGTCGTGTTCTTCTCCAGCGACTCGCTTGCGTCCCTGGCGCTCAAGTTCTTTCAGAACACCTCGACCAAATACGTCCTTCTCGCGGTGCCGTTCTTTATCCTCGCGTCGGCATTCCTGACGACCGGCGGCGTCGCCCAGCGCCTGATCCGCTTTGCGACCGCCCTCGTCGGGCATTTCCGCGGCGGTCTGGCCATGGCATCGGTTCTCGCCTGCACCTTCTTCGCCGCCGTCTCCGGGTCCTCCCCGGCAACCGTCGCCGCGATCGGGAGCATCTGCATCGCTGCCATGGTGCGCGCCGGCTACAGCCAGACCATGGCGACCGGCGTCGTCATGAATGCCGGCACGCTGGGAATTCTCATCCCACCCTCGATCGTGATGATCGTCTACGCCGCGGCGACCGAGGTTTCGGCCGCCAAGATGTTCATGGCCGGCTTCATCCCCGGCCTCATGATCACCGCGATGCTGCTCGTGACGATCTACGTCGTCGCCCGGGTCCGAAACCTCCCCGCCCTGCCCTTTGCCGGTCTGCAGGAGATTTCGGCCTCCGCCCTGAGCGCCTTCGGCGGTCTCTTCCTGATCGTCATCGTGCTGGGCTCTATCTATGGCGGCATCGCCAGCCCGACCGAGGCGGCGGCCGTCTCTGCGGTCTACGCCTTCCTGATCGCCGTCGTGGGCTACCGCGACATGGGGCCTGTCCGTGGCACGCCCTGGCGCAAGCCGGACGAAGCTCTACCCGCCTCCATCGTCCGGAATCTCGCGCTCACAGTGAAGGGGATCGCGCTCTCGCCCTTCGACCACGAGGTGCGGCACACGATCCTCGAAGGCGCGAAGGTGTCGATCATGCTTCTCTTCGTGATCGCGAACGCCATGCTCTTCGCCCATGTGCTGACCACCGAACGGATCCCTCAAACCATCGCCGAAGCGGTGACCAATGCCGGTCTCAGCCCGCTCATGTTCCTGCTCCTGATCAACGTCCTGATGCTGATCGCGGGCAACTTCATGGAGCCCTCGGGCGTGATCCTGATCCTTGCGCCGATCCTCTTTCCGATTGCCATCGAGCTGGGGATCGACCCGATCCACCTGGGGATCATCATGGTCGTGAACATGGAGATCGGCCTGCTGACGCCACCCGTCGGGCTGAACCTCTTCGTCGC
Source organism: Pseudomonadota bacterium (assembly GCA_039184415.1). Taxonomy (GTDB): domain Bacteria; phylum Pseudomonadota; class Alphaproteobacteria; order Rhodobacterales; family Rhodobacteraceae; genus JANSYP01. The sequence goes on along the minus strand of JBCDBB010000084.1, from coordinate 8,555 downwards.
CGCCGGGATCACGAAAAAGAGCCTGCTCTGGGCGGCAAAGGCGGCCCTGCCCTGGCTCGCGGTGCTGCTGACTGCACTGATCGTGATCACCTACACGCCCTCGATCTCGCTCTTCCTGCCGGACCTGATCGAGCAATGGCGCACCCAGAGCGTCGCGCAATGACCGCGATGCCGACAGACAAGACTGCCCGCCACCTCGGCGACGGCCAGAACCCTCGAAAGGAGACGGCGATGCCCCAGACCGAAAAAGACACGGCGCTGACCGATCTGATCATTTCCCGTGAAGACCAGGTGACGCCCAAGGTGCTGAACGCGATGGCCGACACCGACGACGCACGGCTGAAGGAGATCATGACCGCCCTCGTCAAGCACACCCACGCCTTCATCCGCGAGGTGCGCCCCACGGAGCAGGAGTTCGAGTTCGGGCTCAACTGGATCACGCGGCTCGGGCAGCTGACCGACGATAGCCATAACGAGACGGTCCTGGCCGCCGACATTCTGGGCATCTCGACGCTGATCGATCTGATCAACAATGACGGGATGCAGGGCGAAACGATGTCGGCGCTTCTCGGCCCTTTCTACCGCGGCGAGAGCCCGCCCTGCGGTTTTGGCGAGACCATCGCGCGGTCGGACACGCCGGGCCTTGAACTTTTCATCACCGGCCGGGTGCTGGAGCTCGACGGCACGCCGGTGGCGGGCGCGACGCTCGATATCTGGCAGGCCTCGCCCGAGGGGCTTTACGAAAACCAGGACCCGACCCAGGCCGATTACAATCTCCGAGGCATCCAGCAGACTGGGGCGGACGGGCGCTACCTCTTCCACTCCATCGCGCCCGCGGGCTACCCGGTGCCGACCTTCGGTCCCGCGGGCGATCTGCTGATTGCGCAGAACCGCAATCCGATGCGCCCTGCCCATGTCCATTTCATCGTCTCGGCGCCCGCGCACAAGACGCTCATCACCCAGATCTTCACCGACGATGACCAAGCAATGGCCGAGGACGTGGTGTTCGGTGCGAAGAAACAGATCTGCGGCAAGCTGGTGAAACATACCGAGCCACATCCCGACCATCCGGGCGCGACGCTGCCCTTCTACACCTGTGAATACGACTTCATCCTGAAGCCGGGCGAGCCGAAATTCCCGATCCCTCCGATCAAGGGCAAGAAAAAGGCGACCGAAGATGCCTGACGCTCTGACAGGTAAAGTGGCCGTGATCATCGGTGGCTCGGGCGGGATCGGCGCCGCGACCGCGCGGCGGCTGGCCGAGGCCGGAGCGCGCGTGGTCGTCGGCTACCGGTCGAACGCGGACACCGCCACCGCCCTCGCCGCCGACCTGCCCGGCACGGGTCACGCGGCCCTGCCCGTCTCGGTCACGGACAGCGACAGCATCGGTGCGCTGCGCGCCGCGGTCTCTGACCGCTTCGGCGCGGCCGACATCCTGATCAATGCTGCAGGCACGACGACCCCGGTGCCCCATGCTGATCTCGACGCGCTGACCGACGAGATCATCGACGAGGTTTTCGCCTCCAACTGGCGTGGCGTCTTCGCCACGATCCGGACCTTTGCCCCGATGCTCAAGGCGTCGGGCGATGGCGTGATCATCAATCTGTCCTCCATCGCGGCCTTCAAGGGCTTCGGGTCTTCCGTGGCCTATTGCGGGGCCAAGGCCGGGCTCGACGCGATGACCCATACGCTCGCGCTCGCCCTCGCGCCGGACGTGCGGGTGCTCTCGATCTCCCCCGGCATGATCGCGACGGGCTTCGTGCCCGGTCGAACGGCAGAAGAGATCGCAAAGGCCGGTGAGGCTACCCCACTTGGCGTCGTGGCGCAGCCCGACCATGTGGCCGACACGATCTACGCGGCCATTGCTCACATGCCCCTTTCGACCGGGATCCGCATTCCCGTCGATGCAGGCAGGGCGCTCTGATGCAGCCCCATGTCATCATCACCTGCGCTGTCACCGGCAACCTGGCCACCCGCGCGCACCATCCCGGCCTGCCCGCCAGCCCGCGAGAGATCGCCGATTCTTGCCTGGAGGCCGCTGAGGCGGGCGCCGCCATCGCCCATATCCATGTCCGCGATCCCGAAACAGCCGCACCCTCCATGGAGCTCGGCCTCTATGAAGAGACGGTTCGGCTGATCCGCGAGAAAAACGACGCACTGATCCTGAACCTCACCACCGGTCCCGGCGGGCGTTACGTGCCGTCCGACGATGATCCGGCGGTCGCCGGTCCGGGCACCACGCTTTTGGCGCCGGAGAGGCGCGTCGAGCACATCGTGGCGCTCAAGCCTGAGATCTGCACGCTCGACTTCAACACGATGAACTCCGGCGGGCAGGTCGTGATCAACACCCCGCGCACCGTCCGTGCCATGGCATCCGTGATCCGCGAGGCCGGCGTGACGCCCGAGCTGGAGCTGTTCGATTCCGGCGACATCGCCATGGCTGCCGATTTCCTGGCTGACGGGACGCTCGACAGCCCGGCGATGTGCTCGATCGTGACCGGGGTCAAATACGGCTTCGCCGCCACCCCGGCGACGCTCGCCTACGCCGCGGGCCTCCTGCCCCCCGACGCCCGGTGGACCGGGTTCGGCATCGGGCGGATGGCCTTTCCCATGCTGGTGCAATCCTGGCTGCTCGGCGGCCATGTCCGCATCGGGATGGAAGACACAAGCTACATCGCCCGCGGCAGGCTGACGGCCGGGAATGGCGAGCTGACCGAGCGGGCACGCGATCTCATCGAAGAGCTCGGCGGTACGATCGCGTCACCGCACGAAGCCCGCGAGATCCTGGGACTCGCGTCCTGACCCTCACAGCAAGGAGACCTGTCATGAACATCCAATCCAAGATCGCCGCCGGTCCCGCGCTCTGGGTCACCGAAAAGTCGCCCGATCTCGATCATCTCAAGATCGATGTGATCACACCCGACGTGCCGACCATCGGCCCCGGCCAGGTACTGGTCGAGATCAAGGCCGCCGGGGTGAACCCGTCCGACGTCAAGGCCTCGCTCGGCCATATGCCGCACGCGGTCTGGCCGCGCGTACCGGGCCGCGATTTCGCGGGCATCGTCGTGCAAGGGCCCGATCACCTGATCGGGACCGAGATCTGGGGCGGGGGCGGCGAGCTCGGCATCACCCAGAACGGCGGGCACGCGAAATACATGGCGCTGCCCCAGGCGGCCGTGCGGGCCAAGCCGGACAACTTCAGCTTCGAAGAAGCCGGCTCAATCGGCGTGCCCTTCATCACCGCGTTCGAGGGTTGGCGCGAGGCCGGCGGCGTCCAGCCCTGGGACAATGTTCTGGTCTGCGGGGCCAACGGCAAGGTGGGACAGGCCGCCATACAGCTGGCCACCATGGCCGGCGCCCGGGTCTTCGGGGTCGAATACAAGCCGATGGACTATCTCGGCCACGCCAATTCCGAAATCACGTTCTACGACAGCTCATCGCAGGACGTCGCGGCCCTTGTCCGCGAGGAAACCGGCGGCCGCGGCGCGGACATCGTCTTCAACACCGTCGGCAGCCCCTGTTTCGAGATGGCGAACAAGGCGCTCGCCAAACAGGGCCGCCAGATCTTCATCTCTACCTTCGACCGGGCGGTCGATTTCGACATCTTCACCTTCTTCCGCGGCCGCCACAAATTCATCGGGGTCGACACGCTTGCCCTGGACAGTGTCCATGGCGCCAGGATCTTCGACGTGCTGAAGCCGAAATTTGAACAGGGTCTCCTCAAACCCTTCCCGATTAACCCCGACACTGTCTATCGGCTCGGAGATGCGGCGCGGGCCTATGCCTCGGTGCTCCGCTCGACACCCGACCGGGTCATCCTGAAGCCCTGAGATGCAGGTCACACGGCTGATTGAGGCGCCCCGATACGAGGCGCCGGAGCATTTCGACATGGCCTGTTTCCGGCTCCAGGGCCGGGAGGCGAGCAGGACCAAGGCCATGTGGATGGGCCTGTCCCATCTGCTGCCGGGCGGACGCACCTCGCTGAAAGGATCGCCTCAGGAAAAGATTTATCTCGTGATCGAGGGCGAAGTGGTGGTCAGGACGGACAGCGGCGAGGTGAGGCTCGGACCGATGGATTCCTGCGTACTCGCACCCGGCGAGGCCCGTGCACTGGAAAACCGGACCACGCTCCCGGCGACGATCCTCTTGGTCATGGAAGAGGCGACCGCGCAATCGACTTGATGAGGCCGGCCATCGCGGCCTCGGCGTTCGTCTTGCCCCGACCGGGTTTTCCCAAAACTGTTTGCTTGGCGCGCCGCTCTTGACGACACACTACGCTGGCCGAGCCGGCAAGGGTTCGGCTCGCCACGGTTGGCGCATCGGAACCGCGCGTCTGGCCGGACCACCTCGTTAGGCGCGCCAGAACCGAACCGTGAAGAGCAGGAACACCACCATGAGCTCCAACCGCCCGACCAGCATGCCCGCGACCAGCAGCCATTTCGCAGTGTCGTTCAAGCCCGCGAAGTTGCCCGCCGGTCCGATCTCGGGTCCGAGCCCCGGCCCGATATTCGCCAGTGCCGCCGCTGCGCCGGAGACCGACGTGATCAGATCAAGCCCGGTCAGCGCCAGAGCCGCGGACAACACGCCGAGGCTGAGCACGAAGAGCACGAAAAAGGCCATGACGGAATCCAGCACATCCTCGGTCACCGTGCGCCCGTTGAATCGCGGCGTGAACACCCCGTGCGGGTTGTGGATCGATCGGATCTGCGCGCGCACCGCCGAGAAAAGGATCTGATAGCGAAACACCTTCACCGAACAGGCCGTGGATCCCGCGCACCCGCCGATCAGCCCGATGAAGAAAAAGATCGTGACCGGAAACGCCCCCCACTGCATGTAGTCGGCACTGGCATAGCCCGTGCCGGTCAGTATCGAGGTGGTGTTGAAGAGCACCTTGCGCAGCGGCTCCTCACCGCCCCCAAGCGTCATCCATTTCCACAGAAACATGACAAACGCCGCGGCGCTCAGACTCACCAGAAACGCGCGCACCTGGCTGTCGCGATGCAGCTCTCCCAGATCGCCCGCGAGGATCTGGACATAGCGCACCATGGGCAGGGCCGCGAGGATCATGAAGAGCGTTGCGGCATATTCCAGTCCCGGGCCGAACCCGCCAAAGCTCGCGTCGTAATTGGCAAAGCCCCCCGTGGCGATCGTCGTCATCGCATGGACCATCGCATCAAACCCGTTCATGCCGAGCGCGGCATAGGTCAGGGCACAGATCACGGTCAGCGCGATATACATGCTAGAGATCCGGCTCGCGATCTCGGTCGCACGGGGCAGGATCTTGCCATCGGTCTCGAACCCCTCGGAGCGGAAGACCTGCATCCCGCCGACGCGCAGCTCCGGCAGGAACACCATCGCCACGACGATGATCCCGATACCGCCGAACCACTGCAACAGACCGCGCCAGAGCAGGATGCCCTTGGGCATGGTGTCGAGATCGTCAAAGACGGTAGAGCCGGTGGTGGTCAGCCCCGACATCGCCTCGAAGAACGCGTCCACATAGCGTGCCTCGGTCGCCCCGAAGACAAAGGGCAGCGCGGCAAAGACCGGCAGGGCGAGCCAGACCCCGGTGGTCAGCAAAAAGGTTTGCTGCAGGTTGAGGCGCTGGCTCACTCCGTTGGCCGACGACAGCGCCATGGTCGCACCGATCGCGATGGAGATCACGGCGCTCAGCAGGAACGCATCCCAGTGCCCGTTCCGCAGGAGCATGTCCGCCCCGGCGGGCAGGAGCATCGCAGCGCCCAAAGCCACCACAAGGAGGCCGATGACATAGGTGACCGGGCGCAGATCGAGCATCAGCGAAGGCTTGGCGTCCCGCTCGCGTACTGTCAAGCGAGCCGGAATGCCCTACGCGCCCGTCGCCGCAAGTGGTCCGGGACTTGTGTGGCGAGGATCGGTGTCACGGGCACCGGACCGGGTCTTCGGATCATTGCGTCCCGTCGGAGGGGCCGAAATAGGCACCCACAAGCTGCGGCGCGCGCATGCCGCACCAGTCCGATATGAGTGCATCATTCACGCGATTGTCGGGCAGAAAGAGGCCAGGACCCGCGGCCTGAAGGACCATGCTGTCGGCCCCGTCGCTGGTCACGACCAGACGGCCATCCTTCGGTACGCCACTGCCCGTCACCGGGCCGCAGGTATAGTTTTCGGATCCGCCGATGAAATTGACGTCGTAGTTTGGCGGATCGCTTTGAGAGATGGTGAACTGGTTTTCGCCAAACGGGCCGTCATAGGTGCCGGTCCAACTGTTCCAGAGGCTGAAATCCGAGTTCAGTTGCTCCAGGCGCGTGGTGTAGGATGCCGCGAGACAGGAGATATCTGCGCCGCAACGGTTGCGGTTCTGCACCCACGCCCGCTGCGTCCTGTGCAGCGTGTCTTCGTCGCCGCCGCCCAAACCCCGTGCAGTCTGAACGGCTGATGAATAGGCGTCGGACATGCCCATATCCAGCGCACCAAGCATCCGGTCGCTGCAGATCGTCTTTTCCGTTTCGTTGCCGGCCTTGGTGCAATCAAAGGATTGCGCCGCGCTCGGGGCGGGCTGGAGGCAGGTCAGAGCGGCGCAGAGCGCCGAGGGCACAGTCAATCGGGGCCGAAACTGCATCGCACTGTCATTCCTGTCTCTCGCGCCAAAGGAACCGCGATGCGCCCGCATGGATGAATTGCGACGGAGATCGGCGGCTGGGCGGAGCGTAGGCGGTCGACGGTCGGTCCTGCAACCCGATCAGGTGCCGCGCCTTGCACCAGGACTGGCGTCGGCGTGACCGTCAACGCCCCCGCAGGCGCGCCGCGGGTCCTTTGGCCGGCGGGTCCGTCGCGCTATTTCAGTCGCGCGGCGGCCAGCACGTCGCGCTGGCCCTCGGCCTGGAGGATCAGCACCGCCGGCTCAGGACCCGGCACATCGACCTTCAGCTCGGCCTCCGCCCCGTCCCAGCGGCCCAAATTCGTCCATTCGCGCACGACATTGGCATAGCTCAGCTTGTGCCCGGCATTCTCGCCGCGCCGGATGTCGACCGAGGCTTTGGGTGTGTAGCGCACGAGTTGCACGTCGCCGGCGGGCGCATTGGAGACCCTGGGCTCAAGCCGCACCTCAACCACGGAATCGTCGGAATTGCGCGAGACGACCCTGATCACGGCAACCTTCGGGGCGCGCCTGTGCTCCTCGATCTTCATGATGATCTTCATGGCGTCATGGCCGACGAGCGCATCGCGCCCGCCGACGATCATCTGAGGCGTGTAGATGGACGGTCGCTGGCCCGAGCGGGCATAGGATTTCTGACGCTCGGTAAAGGCCGCCTTCGCGAAACTGTCCTTCCAGCCGATATAGTCCCAGTAATCGACATGCAGCGACAGCGCGATCACGTCTTCATGCTCGGCCAGGTCATGCAGCAGCGCATCGGCGGGCGGGCAGGACGAACAGCCCTGCGACGTGAAAAGCTCCACCACCACCGGTGAGCGCACCTGTTCATCCGCCTGCAGCGAGGCCGCAAAAAGACCTAGGGCCGCAAAAGCGCCGCCGATGAAATGTCGCATCATGATCTGCTGGGTCTCCCGATATCCTCCGGAAACTATGGCAGCGTCCGCGCCGAGGCCAATCACCGTTTTGAGATTTCCCCGTGGGTCCGACGTTACGGGCACGGGTCATCCTCATTTGTGTGCAATGGTATACAAAACGACGCACCCCCTTGCGACGCCCCATCGCGGCGCGCCATATGACATGCAATGGCAGTACTTTTGATTTCGGGAGGCCACACCATGCCCATCACCGTCGGACAGGACACTTCAAAGACCCGCAAAACCCTCACGGTCGGCGGCCAGTCGGTCGCCTACTATTCGATCCCGGCGGCAGAGGCTGCGGGTCTGGGCGAGTTCAGCAAGCTCCCCGCCGCGCTCAAGGTGGTGCTCGAGAACATGCTGCGCTTCGAAGATGGCAAGACCGTCCAGGTCGATGACATCAAGGCCTTCTCGGATTGGGGCAAGATGGGAGGCAAGAACCCGCGAGAGATCGCCTACCGTCCGGCGCGTGTGCTGATGCAGGACTTTACCGGGGTGCCGGCGGTCGTGGATCTGGCCGCGATGCGCGACGGGATCGTAGCGCTCGGCGGCGATGCCGAAAAGATCAACCCGCTGAACCCCGTCGACCTGGTCATCGACCATTCGGTGATGATCGATGAATTCGGCAACCCGCGCGCCTTCCAGATGAATGTCGACCGCGAGTATGAGCGCAACATGGAGCGCTATACCTTTCTCAAATGGGGCCAGTCCGCGTTCGACAATTTCCGCGTCGTGCCGCCGGGCACCGGCATCTGCCACCAGGTGAACCTTGAATATCTCGCCCAGACCGTCTGGACCGACACCGATCAGGATGGCCGTGAAGTGGCCTATCCCGACACGCTTGTCGGCACCGACAGCCACACCACTATGGTCAACGGCGCTGCCGTGCTGGGCTGGGGCGTCGGCGGGATTGAGGCGGAAGCCGCCATGCTCGGACAGCCGATTTCCATGCTGATCCCCGAGGTCATCGGCTTCAAGCTGACCGGCCAGATGATGGAAGGCAC
>JBCDBB010000083.1:0-17251 GCA_039184415.1 Pseudomonadota bacterium | reverse complement strand
CAAAGCCTTTGTGCGGTTTACGTGCCGAACATGTCCGCCGTAATCCCGGAATACCACCCTTCGGACTCTTCATATGTGGCGCGCCGCAGCGCATCGCTCTCGCCGACCTGGGAAATGAAGCCGTCCACGCGCGCGATCTTTTCCGCCGTCGGTTCGTAGGTGGCCCCGACCTTCACGCCATCGTCGGCGTCGATCAGGCTCCAGCAGGTGTTGGCGTAGCGCGCCGGAAACTGCGTCGATCCGGTCAGGGCTGCGCGCACGGCATTCGCGCATACCTTGGCCTGCGAATTGGCTGAAAAGCCTGACTTGGGCATATCACCCTGCTGGCTGGCATCTCCCAGCACGTAGATGTCCGGATCAGCCTTCGAGGACATGTCGGCGGCGTTCACGGGTGCCCAATTGCCTTCGGTGACACCTGCGCTGTCGGCGATCCGGCCCGCCTTCATCGCCGGGATGACGTTGCAGACATCGACCTTCAGCAGGTCTCCATCGATACTGAGCGTCATTGCGGCGGGGTCCACTGAAACATTCCCGCCGCCGAAATCCTCTCCAACCCAGTCGATCATCCCCGGATAGTGCCGTGCCCAGCCCTCCTCGAAGAGCGCCATCTTGGAGAACTTCGCCTTGGGGTCGGCAATGATGATCTTGGCGGTGGGGTTTCGGTCTCGCAGGACATGGGCCACCATGGAGACCCGCTCATAGGGTCCGGGCGGGCACCGATAGGGATTGGGTGGGGCCACCATCGCAAAGACACCGCCTTCGGGCATTGCGTCGACCTGCGCCTTGAGCAGTTCGGTTTGGGACCCCGCCTTATAGGCATGGGGCATCGCGTTCTGTGCCGCAACCGACCAGCCGAGGACGGATCCCTCGACGAAATCGATCCCGGGGCTCAGGACCAGCTTGTCATAGGGCAGCGTCGCACCGCCCGCGAGCGCCACGGTCCTGGCCGCGCGATCGACATCGATCGCCCAGTCATGGACGACATTGACCCCGGCAGCGGCAAGCGGGCCGTAGGAATGAGTGATCTCGCGAAGGATCTTGAAGCCCCCGAGATAGAGATTGGAAAAGAAACAGGTGGCGTAAATGCGCGACGGCTCGACAAGCGTCACTGCAATGGCATCGGCTGAATCCTTGGCGATGTAGCGCGCGGCCGTGGCACCCCCTGCGCCGCCGCCCACGACGACGACCCTTGGCCGGGTCTGTCCCTGGGCGAGTACTGCCGGAGCAGCCAGAGCGGCTGCGCCTGCCGCCAAAACACTGCGTCTGTTCAGGGTCATCTGTTTTCCTCCCATGTCCGAGGGGCGGCCTCAATTCTCTCACCAGCCGGGCCGCGTCCCCATCTTGCCTTTCACCATCACGGGATGCCCCAAATGCGCTTCCTGACGGTCGCCACTGTCATCCTCGCCGGAACCGATGACGGTCCCGAGCGACGCATCCACCCTCCGACGCCGCGCTGCGCTCAGGTGACCGTGACGGCCTCGGACGCGGTGTAGACGGAGCCGTCATCATCATACCAAGCGAATTCGAACAGGCCCGAACGCGTCACCCGTGCATCGAACTCGAAAAATGGATTGGTCGAGATACCCGGCCGCAGATCCACATCGACCACGGTCTCCCCGTCGAAGGTGCAGTGCAGGCGGTGGATGATAGAGCGCGGCATCGGCAGCCCGGCACTGTCCAGACGGTGGCCGGTTTCCATCAGATGGGTGACTTGCGTCTTGATTGTGATGATCTCGCCGGCCGCCGCCGTGTCGGGCAGTTTGATCCTGGTTCTGACCCCGCCCGCCATCAGCCGCATCCTCCGACCAGAACGTCGATCCGATGCGTTACCTTCTGGACGCTGCCGTCAGGCATCCGTCCCAACGCGACGACCTCTTGCGGACCGGCCAGCCGGATGCGCGTGGCAACACGGTGGGTGACCGCCATCTCGCCGAACTCCACCGACACCACGGCTTTCACGGGATTGGCGGGAGCGACCAGCAGAACCTCTCTGGCTCCGGGGGCGTCGATTTCAGCGCGTACGCGGTGCCCGTCTTCGGCGACATCCGGCAGTTGCAGCGCGATCCCGCCGGTCCGCACGGGCGCGTTTCCCACAAACTCCGCGATGACCTGTTCCGCGTCAGGCTCTACCGGCTGGGCCCGCGCCGTCCCCCAGCGACCGGCCCAGGCAGCTCCGGCGATGGTCATCAATGTCCGCCGCGTCAGACGCATCTCGCGTGCCTCCCAGATACGCAGGTCCTATGCGTAGCGCATCGGCACGCGTCCGGCTGTCACATCCCGGTGAACTAGTTCGCGCGGGCGGAGGACCTCAGGCGTCCCGCTCCGCGAAGGACACGGTGCGGCACCTCCAGCTCTGGATGGTGAAATTCGGGTGGGTTTCGACCCATTTCGCAAGTTGCGGTTGCGCGCCCATCAGGCACTGGATCGGTGTGACATCGGAGAACAGCATGCTCCGTTCACGGCATTCTTCCGGCGCGCCAGAAAGGCACGCGACAAACAACAGTTCGACCATGATTCTACTCACTACGACAGGCCTCGACCGAGCCATTTACAGGATCAGCCATAGAGTGCCCGTTGCAGAAATTCCCTCGGAACGCCCGTAGGTCTTGTGAGAAGCGGACCGATATGTGCTTTTGCTCACGCATTGAACAACAATGAGACGCCATGTCCTCAAAACCAGTCAAGACCAGAACGCTGTCGCTGCGCACCCGGCTGGGCATCGGCGCGGCCGTCCTGGGTGCGGGCAGCCTGCTGACCGCCGCGATCCTCTATATCGGCATGCAGCAGGTGGCGGATCGCCTCGAGACGGCGCTGGCGTCCGAGACACGGATGGCGCGCTACGCGACGCTCTCCACCCAGGCGGCGACCTTTCTAGTGGTGGCCACCGAGGCCGTGCAGACCGGCCAGTCCAGGGACATCCGTATGGAGCGGGTCTCGCCCGTGGTCGATCGGCTTCGCACGACTTTTGAGCAGCTGCAGACCGACGTGCAGAACGCGGTGCGGGATGCGGAAGCCTTGGGTCTGGATGAGCAATCCCGCTACGGCACACAGTCGCTCGGCCTGGCTCGGATGGAGGCGCTGCTCGACAGCGCGCTGCGGGGGCTGGGGGCGGACAATGACAGCCAGGCGGGTCTGCGCGCCCATATCGATTCCTTCGCCTCGAGCTTTGATCCGCTACTCAGCCAGGCGGTCAATACCGAGGTGCTGTTTCGCAACGCGATCCTCGACGGGATCGAGACACTTCGCCAAAGACTGAGCCTGACGGCACTCGGAATCGCTGCGCTCAGCGTGCTGCTCGCCGCCGGCTTCTATTTCCGGCTGATCCGGCCGCAATTCGCCCGGCTCGACCGGCTGCGGGCCGCGGCCCACCGTGTCGGGCAGGAGGATTTCACCATCGCGCTGCCTGAAACCCGTCAGGATGAAATCGGACAGCTCTATTCCGAGACGAACCGGATGGCTGCGGGGCTCTCTGCGCGCAAGCAGGCGGTGCAAATGGAATGGACACGGCTTAACGCGACGATCGATGCCCGAACCGCGGAGCTGCGGGAGGCGAACGAGAAGCTTTCCGAGATCGACGAAAACCGGCGCCGCCTCTTTGCCGATATCAGCCACGAGCTGCGTACACCCCTGACCGTCATCCTGATGGAGGCGCAGATTGGAAAAACCGGTGGCTCAGATGCGCAGGAGGCTTTCGCGACCATCGAGGCTCGTGCGGCCCGACTGAACCGGCGGATCGATGATCTTCTGCGGGTCGCGCGATCGGACAACGGTCAGCTGGCGCTCGACCCACGGCCCGTTGAGGTTTCGGATCTGGTCACAGAGGTCACCGAAGAGGTTCAGGCGGAGCTGGACAATGCCGGCATCGTACTGAGCACCGGCCCCTTGCCCGAGGCGACGCTCTGGTGCGATCCGAATTGGGCGCGGCAGGTGCTGGTCGGGCTGGTGCGCAACACGATCCGCCATGCCCGCGAGGGCGGGCGGGTGCAACTGGTGGCCTGCCAGACAGGGGACCTGATGGAGATCGCAGTGCTCGACAACGGACCGGGCATCGCCGAGGCGGATCAGGCGCGCGTGTTCGACCGGTTCAGCCAGGCTGGCGGCGACAAGGACCAGGGCTTCGGCATCGGCCTTGCCCTCGCGCGCTGGGTGATCGAAACGCAGGGCGGAGAGATTTCCCTGACCAGTCCCGTTCAAAGGCTCCAGGCGGTTGGCGAGGCACCCGGTACAAAAATCGCGGTTCGCTTGCCCCTGGAGCGCGGCTAAAGTGACGATATGGCGCCGCGACTGCTGATCATCGACGACGATCCCCAGATCACATCTGCCCTGGTGCGCGGCCTCACGCTGCACAATTACACCGCCGTCGCCGAGAACCGCGCCGACCGGGCCCTGGAGCGGCTGACCACGGAAGAGTTCGCAGGCGCGATCGTCGATGTCATGCTGGGCGCTGACAACGGGATCGAACTGGTGCGGGCGGCGCGGCAGGCCGGAGTCACCTTGCCGATCCTGATGCTGTCGGCCCTGTCGGAGGTCGAACATCGCACCGCCGGTCTGGAAGCCGGGGCAGATGATTATGTGGTCAAACCCTTTTCCTTTGACGAACTGGTGGCTCGGTTGAGGGTCCAGGAAAACCGCATAGCCGCGCAACGCAGCGAACCGGCGCAGCTCGACCCAGAAACGCGCACGCTGCGCCGCGGCGCGGACAGCGTGGCCCTGACGGAGAGGGAATACGCGCTTCTGGACCTGCTGGTGCAAAATACCGGTACGCCGATGTCGCGCGGAGCCCTTTACGATGCGCTTTGGCAGTCCGAAGGCGCCAGTACGGAAAATGTCGTGGATGTATATATCGGATATCTGCGCAGGAAGCTGTCCCAGGCGGACTTCGGATACGAGATCAAAACACTGCGAAGTCGGGGTTTTTGCCTGGAAAAACAGGTTTCAGAGCGGGAATCGCGCCGGACACAGACCAAAGTCTAAGAGGCTCTCAGAAAATAAGAGTCGCTTGCTCCACCACCTTCTGCCAATTCTGATAGGGCAGAAAACCACTTGTGGAAGGAGAGACCATATGGCTTGGACGAAACCCGTCATCCGCGAAATCGAGTGCGGCATGGAAATCAACATGTACGGCCCGGAAAACGAAGATGAGCGTGAAACGCTGATCTAATCGCTTCGCGCGCGAGGGCTTATGCGTTTTCGCGCGCGAATCCTCGGCGCTGCCGCGGGTGGCGGTCTTCCGCAATGGAATTGCGGATGCCCCAATTGTAACCTTGCACGCGCCGGGACCATACCATCTCAGACGCAGTCTTCGCTGGCCGTCACAGGTGACGGAACCAATTGGGCTGTGCTGAACGCTTCGCCCGACATCAGACTCCAGCTGTCGCAGGCCCAGTCTCTCTCTCCAACCGGCCTGCGACAGCTTCCCCTCTCTTCGGTCCTCGTGACCAATGGCGATATCGACCATGTGGCTGGCCTTCTCACCTTGCGCGAGATGCAGCCCTTCAAACTCTTCGCCACCCAGGGCATTCATGATGTCTTGGCCCAGAACCCCATCTTCGACGCGTTGAACGCATCGGTGGTCGAGCGGGAGGCGATTGCCCTCGAGACCCCGTTCGAGCTGGCGCCGGGTCTGACCGCGACGCTGTTTCCCGTGCCCGGCAAGGTGCCGCTCTATCTCGAAGGGGAGAGTGTCCAGACAGACCTGATCGGGGATCAGACCGTCGGGGTGGAGCTCAAGAGCGAAAGCCAGCGCGCTTACTATATCCCCGGCTGCGCCCTTCTGAACGACGATTTGCGCGCCCGTCTGCAGGGGGCGGATCTGCTCTTCTTCGATGGAACGCTCTGGGAGGATGACGAGATGGTCCGCGCGGGCCTCGGCCAGAAGACCGGCAAGCGCATGGGGCACATGTCGATGAACGGGGCGGACGGATCGATTGCGGCTTTTGTCGGTCTCGACATCGGGCGCCGGGTGTTCGTTCATATGAACAACACCAATCCTGTGCTGCGCCCGGACTCCGAAGAGAAAGCGCAGGCCGAAGCCGCCGGATGGACCATCGGTCAGGACGGAATGGAGATCAGCCTATGACCCAGAGCCGCGAAGAATTTGAGGCCCGCCTGCGCCAGATCGGCGCCGAACGGTACCATGACCTGCATCCGTTCCACGATCTGCTCCATGGGGGCGGCTGCACACCGGATCAAGTGCGGGCCTGGGTGATCAACCGTTATTACTACCAGATCTCGATCCCGATGAAGGACGCGGCCTTCATGTCCCGTGTCGAGGATCCTGACCTTCGCCGGCAGTGGCGGTCGCGGATTGAGGACCATGACGGCACCGACGATAATGAAGGCGGGATCCGGCGCTGGCTGCGGCTGGCTGAGGCCGTGGGGCTCGACCCGGACTATGTGGCCTCTACCAACGGCGTCCTGCCGGCGACCAGGTTCGCCGTGGATGCCTACGTGCGCTACGTTCGCGAAAAGACCCTGCTGGAGGCCGTCGCGGCCTCGCTGACCGAGCTGTTCGCACCCAAGATCCATGCCAACCGTATCCAGGGGCTGCTCAAGAACTACGAATTCGCCGATGACAGTTCGCTGGCCTACTTCAAGAACCGGCTCAAGGAAGCACCAAAGGACGTGGCCTTCGGCCTCGGCTGGGTGCTCGACCATGCTGACACGGCCGAAAAGCAGGATGCCGCCGCCAAGGCGCTGATCTTCAAAACCGACGTGCTCTGGTCGCAGCTTGACGCGCTCTGGGGCGCTTATGTGGAGCCGGCGCGCATTCCGCCTGGCGCCTGGCGACCGGACGAGGGGCTCCTGATACGGCAGAGGGCGTCCTGATGCTGGTGACCGAGGTTCCCGCGCTGCCCCGCGGTGTGCGGCTGCATTTCGACAAGGTCCGCGACGCCTGGGTTCTGCTGGCGCCGGAGCGTGCCGTGACCCTCGATCCCATTGGACACGCCATCCTGAGCGAGGTGGATGGCCGCCGGAGCTTTGGCGAGATCATCCAGGAACTCTCGGCCAAGTACAACGCGCCCGCAGACCAGATCCGGGAAGACAGCGGCGGGTTCCTTGACGCGCTTTGCAACCGCCGCTTTCTCGATGTGATCCCATGACGGCGCCACCCCCTATCGCGATGCTGGCGGAGCTGACTCATCGCTGCCCGCTCTCCTGTCCCTATTGCTCCAACCCGGTGGAACTGGCCCGGATCGACCAGGAGCTGGACAGCGAGACCTGGGCGCGCGTGTTCCGCGAAGCCGCCGATCTGGGCGTGCTCCAACTGCATCTGTCCGGCGGAGAGCCCGCCTCGCGCCGCGACCTGACCTATCTGGTGCGCGCGGCGCGAGATGCGGGGCTTTACACCAACCTCATCACGTCGGGCATCGGGCTCAGCCAGAAGCGTTTGGCGGAGCTTGACGAGGCCGGCCTTGACCATGTGCAGCTTTCGCTCCAGGGCACCAACCCGGAGATGGCCGACGAGATTGGCGGCTACAAGGGCGGCTTCAAACGCAAGATGCAGGTGGCCGATTGGATCGGCGCCATCGGCTTTCCGCTGACGCTGAATGTCGTTCTGCACCGCCGGAACCTGCATCAGTTGCCCCGTGCGCTGGAGATGGCTGTTGAGATGGGCGCCCGCCGGATCGAGGTCGCGACAGTTCAGTTCCATGGCTGGGCGCTTCAGAACCGCGACTCGCTCATGCCGACGCGCGAGCAGGCGCAGGAGGCGATGGCGACCGTCGTCCAGGCGCGCAAGGATCTGAAGGGCACGCTCGTCGTCGATTTCGTGCCGGCGGATTACCACGATGACTTCCCCAAGCGCTGTATGGGCGGATGGGGCACCTCTGGGCTCAATGTCGCGCCCGACGGACAGGTTCTGCCCTGTCATGCGGCCCAGTCGATCCCGCACCTGACTTTTGAGAACGTCCGTGACAGGCCGCTCGACGAGATTTGGTACAAGTCGAGCTCGTTCAATGCGTATCGTGGCACCGACTGGATGCAGGAGCCTTGCCGGAGCTGTGATCGAAAGACGGTCGATTTCGGGGGCTGCCGCTGCCAGGCGATGGCGATTGTGGGCGATGCCGCGGCGACGGATCCGGTGTGCATCAAGTCTCCGCACCATGCGGCACTTCAGGCCCAGGCCGACACTCATGCGGCCAAGGCAGATGCACCGCTGACCTATCGGGTCGGACCGGTCAAGCAACGCGAACCAGTCGGATAGCGCCCCCTGTTATCGGCGAAACGAAAAGAGGCGCCGAACCGGCGCCTCTCTCTCTAGTATCGCTGTTACGGTTCACTGGGACATCGTGAAGGGCCCGGTATACTTGTCGATATTGTCCGGCGTGATCAGGATACAATCGAAAAGCTGCTTCTCCTGATCGACCATCGGTGTGCCGTTCTTGATGTAGTGATCGGCCTGGATGACAGCCTCGCGCGAAAAGACGGCCACCGGCTGCAGCACGGTGTAGGCCATCTCGCCGTTGCGGACGGCTTCGACCGCATCGGGCGAGCCGTCGAACCCGCCGACGATCACGCCGTCGAGCCTTCCGGCTTCTTTGAGAGCCGCGATCGCGCCGAGCGCCATTTCGTCATTGCCGGAGATTACGGCATCGATCTCCGGCTGGGCCTGCATGATCGACTGCATCTTGTTGTAGCCTTGGGTCCGGTCCCAGTTGGCCACTTCCTCGGCGACCTTCACGAGGCCGGGATACTGGCTGATCACGGTGTTGTAGCCGTTCGACCGGGTGGCCGCGTTATTGTCGGCCGGGTTGCCGAAGAACTCGACATACTTGGCCTCATCGCCCACCAGCGACTGCCACTGCACCGCGCCGATGGCCGCGCCCTGGGCATTGTTTGACACCAGCTGCCCGATGGCGATGCCGCTCTCGTTGATCTCGGCATTGACGAGGAAGACAGGGATACCGGCCTCGGTCGCCTTGCGGACCACACCGACCGATCCGTCGGCATTGGCGGGATCGAGGATGATCGCCTTGGCCCCGTTGGTGATGGCGGCGTCGATCAGGTTCGACTCGACATTGGTGTCGCCCTTGTGGGCCGCGACCGTCGCTTCATATCCCAGCTCTTCGGCGGTTGCCTTGGCGACTTCGCCCTCTGTGAACCAGTAGGGGTTCGCCGGGTCTGTCACGATGATCGAGATGAGGCCCTCGGCGGTAACCGCCCCGGCCATGAAGGGCAGCGATGCGGCAGCCGCCAGCAGGGTGCGCTTGGTGAATTTGATCATGAAGTCTGTCTCCCTTGGGTTGGTTATGCGCCGTCTCCGGCTGTTTTCGCGTCGCGGGCTCCTCGTCCCGGACAGCCGCGAATATGGTGGGGGTGGGGTCAGCCGGGCCGCCCCTTGCCCCCGTATTGGATGGAGTTGAGCATCACCGCGAGCACGATGACTGCGCCTGTAAAGACGGTTTGCCAGTAGGACGACACGCCGATGATGACGAGCCCCGCGCCCAGAAACACGATGACGAAGGCTCCCAGCAGCGTTCCGCCCACGGTGCCGCGCCCGCCCATCAGGGACGCGCCGCCCACCACCACAGCGGCGATCGCGGTCAGCTCATAGGTGGTCCCAGCCGTGGGGCCGGCCGAGGTCAGCTGCGAACTCAGCACAATGCCGGCGACCGCCGCGCAAATGCCCGAGAGCACATAAACCCAGATGTAGACTGAATTCACGGGAACGCCGGACAGCTCGGCTGCCTTCGGATTGCCGCCGGTAGAGTAAAGCCAGCGGCCAAAGGGTGTACGGGTCAACAGCAGATAAGTGGCGATCGCGACCGCGGTCAGGACGAAGATGCTGAAGGGCACGCCCCCAGAGACGGTTGAACCCGAGCCACTCAAACCCGGTATTGCCCAGCTCGGGACTGCCGGCGAGATCGTTGAAGGTCAGCCCGTTGGTCATCAGCAGGGCGACGCCCCGCGCGACATAGAGCGTTCCGAGTGTCGCGACGAAGGCGGGAACCTTGAACCAGGCCACCAGGATGCCGTTGACCAGCCCGACGAAAGCGCCCACCGCCAGCGTGCAGATCACCACCGCCCAGACGGGCAGATAGAGGATGACGCCCAGGGCGGCGAGCTCAACCCCCTGCATCAGGAACCCGGCGAACACACCGCTGAGGGCGAGTGTGGAGCCCACGGACAGATCGATCCCGCCTGACAGGATCACCAGCAGCATGCCGATGGCCAACAGCCCGAAGATCGCCACCTGCGAGCTCATGATCAGAAAATTCGAGAGGCTGAAATAGTTGGGCGACAGGACGGAAAAGACCGCGATGATCGCGATCAGCGCAAAAAATGCCCGCCCTTCCAGGATCAGATGGACGAGGTTGACGCCACCGGGCCTACCGGGCTTCGCCCCGCTCGATCCGGACGTGCTATCCGTCATGTTGGGATCTCCCTGCGTGTCTGTCATGCCACGAGGCTCTCGCCGGACGCGGCCATGATCTGTTCCTTGGTGACGTCATGGGTGAATTCGGCCGCGATCTTGCCACGGCGCATGACTATGACGCGGTGCGCGATGCCGAGGCATTCCCCGACCTCCGAGGTCGAAAAGACCACCGCCATGCCGTCCTTGGCGTGCTCTGCGAGAATGCGAAACACCTCGGATTTGGCGCCGATATCGATGCCCCGGCTCGGCTCGTCGAGCAGCAAGACCGAGGGCTTCGTTGCCAGCATTTTGCCGATGACGACCTTCTGCTGATTGCCGCCGGAGAGCGACCCGATGGGCGCGCTGGCGCCTTCGGTTTTGACGGTGACCTCGCGGATCGCGCGATCCACGATGCCGTCCTCCTCCCTGCGGTTGGTGAAGAGGCCGCGGGTGAACTGCCCTATGGAGGCCAGCGACAGGTTCCGCCCGACGCTCATCGTCTGCACCAGACCGTCGCGCTGTCTGTCCTCGGGGACGAGCACGAGGCCTGCACTGATCTGCTGCGCGATCGTGGAGTTCGTAACCTCTTTGCCATGGAGAAGGACCTGACCTGCGCTCGCGGGCAACCGACCGGCGACGCATTCCATCATTTCGGTCCGGCCGGCGCCCATGAGCCCGTAGATGCACACGACTTCGCCCGAACGGACGCTGAGGTCGAGATGATTTACCGCATAGCCCGACCCAGAGGCGGCCGGAACGCACAGGCCC
The DNA here is from genome assembly GCA_039184415.1 of Pseudomonadota bacterium. Classification (GTDB taxonomy): domain Bacteria; phylum Pseudomonadota; class Alphaproteobacteria; order Rhodobacterales; family Rhodobacteraceae; genus JANSYP01. The sequence continues at coordinate 6,126 of JBCDBB010000083.1, read as the reverse complement.
TTCAGTTCCAGCGCGGGCGGGCCCATTTCGTGGCCTTCGGGCGGGGTGCCGAGGTCGAAATTCTCGCCCACCATATTGCGGACGATCCATTCCAGATCGATCTCGTCGCGGGGCGCGTAGGCAGTCATGATCCCATCGCGAAGGACCACGGCATGGTCGGTGATCGTCAGCGCCTCTTCGAGATGGTGCGAGATATAGACGATGGAGACACCCTTCGCCTTGAGGTCGCGGATGACACCGAACAGCACCTCAACCTCGGAGGCCGAGAGCGCGGAGGTCGGTTCGTCCATGATCAGGATGCGCGAGTTTACCGACAGGGCGCGGGCGATCTCCACGATCTGCTGCTGTCCCAGCCGCAGGTTTTCCACCGGTGTCAGCGGATCGATTTCTTCTTCCAGCTCCCGCATCAGCGCGCGGCTCTCCTCTTCCTCTGATGCATAGTCGATGCCGGTCGGGCCCATGATCTCGCGGCCCATAAAGATATTGTCGCGCACGTTCATGTTCGGCGCGAGACTGAGTTCCTGATGGATGATCGAGATGCCGAGATCGCGGGCCTCGACGGTTGACCGGATCTGTACGGGCTTGCCGTCCAGCATCAGCTCGCCGCTTGTCGGCAAATGCACGCCCGAGAGGATCTTCATCAGTGTCGATTTCCCGGCACCGTTCTCGCCGAACAGCGTCGTCACCTGCCCCCGGTGCACGTCGAAATTCACGCCTTTCAGTGCATGGACCGCTCCGAACGACTTGGCGACATTGCGCGCGGCAAGGACCACTTCAGCAATGTCGGGAGTGCGCTCGGGAGATTCGTCGGTCCGGGGCGATTTCATGACCCAACCTCAAGTGTGACCGGCGTCACTAGCCAGTTCTTGGGATTGATCAGGGTGAAGGCACCGGTGACGGTGATGGTCTTGCCTGTCAGGCTGTCGCGGTCGAGATCCGATAAGGTCTCGCTGGCCATGGCGCGATTGATGCCCGATCCGGCATCCTGATACTCGATCTGGTTGGTGAAAGCGTTGAATTCGATATCGCCTGTGACGTCTCGCAGCTCGGTGCCATTGATGGCCGGGCCGGTCTGAACGCGCACTACGACGTCATCGGGTAGTCCGTCGACGGCCACATTGAACACACCCGAACTCCCCTCGCCGACCGTTCCGGACAGGGCGACGCTCATCACAGGAAAGGCGCCGGCCATGGTGCCGTAGTCGGCGACCGCGGCCGCCTTGTCAGAGGTCAGTTCGGCCGCCAAGGTCTGCGCATCGGGCGCCCGGTTGGTCACAAACTCGCGGATGCGGGGAAATTCGGTGCTGCCGAAACGGTCCGGATCGAACGCCTGCTCGCGGACATCCTCACTGGAGCCGATGCGCACCACGGTCGTGTCGAGCGCCATGGCAGCCACGATCACAACCAGAATACCTGCAATGATCAGATTACGCCTGTTCGGTCTGTTTGCGCTACCAGGCATGCCGCCGGTGCTGGCCATGGCGTATCGCCTCCCCCCTGTCATGCCCGGCCACATGGCGGCCTCGGCCGTCTTTGTCCCGGCGCGACCGGGGCACATTTTGACCGCCCGTCGGGCCGTCGCCGTGCCCTGAGCGATGCACCGTTCTCACGAGGCCATTGCCCGGGCATGCCTTTGGGAGTTCACTCTCCCACCGTTCGTTCGGCAACCCAATAGGCTGTTTGGGCCACTTTCTCGGACTTTAGGTGAAAAAAATTTCTGTGTCTGCAAAAAAAATCACACTCTGAAAAATTCTGTGCTACATCAGGATGTGCCATGGCGCCGCAAGGGCGCGCCGGGCGTACGGAAGGCGCTGTCCGCACGAGATAAAGACAATCGGCGCACAAGGGGGAATGCGGTGCCGGAACGGGTCATCAGAACTGCGGTCGGGGGCGCCAATGGGCGGGTCGTCTGACCTCATCATCGGTGTCGATGCCGGAACATCCGTCATCAAGGCCGTGGCCTTCGACCTTTCGGGCCGTCAGGTGGCATCCTCTTCGGTGCGCAATGCCTACAGGACCGGTCCGGACGGGTCCGCCACGCAGTCCCTGCCGCAGACCTGGTCGGACTGCGCGACCGCAATCCGCGGGCTTTCGGACGAGATCGACAATCTGGCCGCGCGGGTCGCCGCACTTGCCCTGACCGGGCAGGGCGATGGGACCTGGCTCGTCGGAGCGGGCAACACGCCCGTGGCGGATGCCTGGCTCTGGCTCGATGCCCGCGCCGCTCCAATGGTGAAACGGCTGGCCGGCAGTCCCGACGAGCGGGCGCGGTTCGAGGCGACCGGAACAGGGCTGAACACCTGCCAGCAGGGCAGCCAGATGGCCTATATGCAGACGGAATGCCCCGAGCTTCTCGACCGTGCAGAGGTTGCGCTGCATTGCAAGGACTGGCTCTTTCTCAACCTGACCGGCGTCCGGGCGACCGACCCGTCGGAGGCGAGCTTCACTTTCGGCGACTTCCGGACCCGCCAGTACAGCGACACCGTTCTCTCCGCCCTGGGGCTGGAGGCGCGCCGTCCCCTTCTGCCGGAGATCATCGAGGGCGCGCAGCAGACCCGGCCCCTGACCGCCGAGGCTGCCGTCGCCACAGGTCTGGCCGCCGGAACGCCCGTGTCCCTGGGGTATGTCGATATGGTGATGACGGCGCTCGGGGCCGGGGTCCATACGGGCGCGGCCAGCGCGGCCTGCTCCACCATCGGCTCGACGGGGGTGCATATGCGTGCGGTGACCTCGGACAACGTGCATCTGAACGCCGAAGGGACCGGCTATGTCATTTGTCTGCCGGTCCCGGACCTCGTGACCCAGGTGCAGACCAACATGGCAGCGACGCTGAATATCGACTGGATCCTGGCTCTGGCGGAGGATCTCATCGCAAGCTTCGGCGCGCATCCGTCCCATGGCGAACTGGTGACGCGGGTCGACGGCTGGCTCGAAGCGACGACTCCGGGCGCGCTGCTCTATCATCCCTACATTTCGGATGCGGGCGAACGCGGGCCCTTTGTCGACGCGAATGCACGGGCGAGCCTCATCGGCCTCAGTGCCGCGCACCGGTTCCCGGATCTGGTCCGTGCGGTCGTCGAAGGCCTCGGGATGGCGGCGCGGGACTTCTACGCCAGCATGGGTGCGATGCCCGCCGAACTGCGCCTGACCGGCGGGGCGGCCCGGTCCGCGGCACTGCGCCAGGTGCTGGCGGCGGCACTGGACACCCCGGTGCGGGTCTCGTCACGGGAAGAGGCCGGCGCGGCCGGCTGTGCCATGATGGCGGCCGTTGCCATCGGAGCGTATCCGAACATGGACGCTTGTATTGCCGAATGGACGACGCCCCTCCTGGAGCCTGCCGAACTGCCGGATCCTGAGCTTGTCCCGATCTATGACCGCCTCTTCACCTTGTACCGACAATCGCGCACGGCTCTGGTCCCGGTCTGGGATGGTCTGCGCGTCGCACAGGGAGCGACGGCATGACTGACATTCCCACTGTCGATCTGTTTGTCATCGGTGGCGGCATCAATGGCGCGGGGATCGCGCGCGACGCTGCCGGCCGGGGACTGAGCGTGGTGCTCTGCGAAAAGGATGATCTTGCCGAGGGCACGTCCTCGCGTTCCGGCAAGCTCGTCCATGGCGGACTGCGCTACCTCGAATACTATGAGTTCCGGCTCGTCCGCGAGGCGCTGATCGAGCGTGAAGTCCTCCTGCGCAACGCACCGCACATCATCTGGCCCATGCGCTTCGTGTTGCCGCATTCGCCCCAGGACCGTCCGGCCTGGCTCGTCCGGCTGGGGCTCTTCCTCTACGACCATCTCGGTGGGCGTCGGAAACTGCCGGGGACCCGGACGCTCGATCTGCTGCGCGACCCCGAAGGCGCCCCGATCAAGGACAGCTACACCAATGGCTTCGAGTATTCCGACTGCTGGGTCGACGATGCGCGGCTGGTCGTCTTGAACGCGGTCGACGCGGCCGAGCGCGGTGCGACCGTCCTGACCCGATCCCCGTGCGTATCAGCCCGGCGCGAAGACGGCGGGTGGCGGGTGACCACGACCAGCACGCTCTCTGGCGAAACACGAGAGTTTAAGGCCAGAGTTCTGGTGAATGCCGCCGGCCCGTGGGTCACCGACATCGTCACCCGGGTGGCCGGCTCGAACTCCTCCCGCAATGTCCGGCTGGTCAAGGGCAGCCACATCATCGTGCCGAAATTCTGGAAGGGCGAGCAGGCCTATCTCGTCCAGAACCACGACAAGCGCGTGATCTTCATCAATCCCTATGAGCGCGACAAGGCGCTGATCGGAACAACCGACATCGCCTATGAAGGCCGCGCCGAAGAGGTCGCGGCGGATCCAGCCGAGGTGCAGTATCTAATCGATGCGGTGAACCGCTACTTCAAGGAAGAGCTGACGCTGGCCGACGTGGAAACTACCTTCTCCGGCGTCCGCCCGCTCTTCGACGACGGCAAGGGCAATCCGTCTGCCGTGACCCGGGACTATGTCTTCGACCTCGATGAAACCGCAGACGCGCCGCTGCTCAACATCTTTGGCGGCAAGATCACCACCTTTCGCGAATTGGCCGAACGCGGCATGCACGAGATCGCGCGGTTCTTTCCTCAGATGGGCAGGGACTGGACCGACGGCACGCCGTTGCCCGGGGGCGATATGGCTGGCGCGGACTACGAGAGCTTCCGCAACCGGATCAAGCGGGACTATCCTTGGATGCCGCGCAGTCTGCGCCGCCATTACGGACGGCTTTACGGAACGCGCATCGACCTGATCGCCGGCGCGGCGGATGGGATCGAGGGTCTGGGGCGGCATTTTGGCGGTGATCTCTACGAAGCCGAGGCCCTCTATCTGATGAAACACGAATGGGCGCAGACCGCCGAGGATATCCTGTGGCGCCGCACCAAGCATCGCCTGCATCTGAGCGAGACGGAGCAGACGGATTTCCTGGCCTGGTTCGAGGACGTCCATGCCGAGGCCGCCTGACATGGGGCTGACCCTGTCGCTGAACACCAATCCCTTGGTGAACCGGTTCGCCGAGCCGGATGACCTGATCGATACGATCGCCCGCGACATCCGGATCCGCGACATTCAGCTGACGCACGAGTTCATCAACCCGGGCTGGCCTGCGCCCGTCACCCGGCGCCTGACCCGTGCCATGGACCGCGCGCTCCAGCGCACCGGCGCGCGGGTGACCAGCGGCATGACCGGGCCATATGGGCGGCTCAACCATTTCGGGCATCCCGACCGGGACGTGCGCCGCTACTATGTCGACTGGTTCAAGAACTTCGCGGACATCATCGGCGATCTCGGTGGGATGTCCGTTGGTACGCAGTTCGCGATCCTCACATTTCGGGATTTTGATGACCCTCGTCGGCGCGAGGAACTCACGCAGATCGCCATCGACTGCTGGGCCGAGGTCGCCGAGCACGCTAAGGCGGCCGGGCTCGCCTATGTCTTCTGGGAGCCGATGAGCGTCGGACGCGAGTTCGGCCAAACCATTGCGGAGTGCCGGGCGCTCCAGGATCGGCTAACTGCCGCCGACATGGCCATCCCGATGTGGATGATGGCCGATATCGACCATGGCGATGTCACCTCGCCAGACCCGGACGATACCGACCCATACGCCTGGGCGCGCGCGGTGCCGAAACTGAGCCCGATCATCCATATCAAGCAGTCCATGATGGACAAATCCGGCCACCGGCCTTTCACCGCAGAGTACAATGCCAAAGGCGCTGTCCAGCCTGAGGCGCTGCTGGAGGCTTTCACCGAAGGCGGCGCAGCAGACAACGAGATCTGTCTGGAGCTGTCTTTCAAGGAACGCGAGCCCAACGACCGCCAGGTCGTTCTGCAGATCGCGGAGAGCGTGGCATTTTGGGCGCCGTATATCGACAGCGGCGCGGCGGATCTGAAGGTCTGACCCAGGCGCGGCTGCAGTGTTTTTTAGGGGCCGCGCAGGAGGCTGGTCGGCCGCATTAAGGAGTTGCTGACGGTTTGCGTCGGGGCGGGCAGCCGCAGCAGAGGGAGGTACCTTGATGGTCAAAGCGCTTACCACCGCAGAGTCTGAGCGGTCCTTGTCCATCCGCGCGGCGTGGCTGCACTATGTCGGCGGCATCCGGCAGGCAGAGGTCGCCAAGCGGTT
>JBCDBB010000082.1:0-18055 GCA_039184415.1 Pseudomonadota bacterium | reverse complement strand
GTTGATGTCGACCTTGGCGCCCGAGGTCTCGACGATCTCGCGGATGACCTTGCCGCCCGAGCCGATCACTTCGCGGATCTTGTCGGTGGGCACGGTCATGGTCTCGATGCGCGGGGCGTGGGCGGAGAACTCCGACCGGCCTTCGCTGAGCGCCTTGGACATCTCGCCGAGGATGTGCATCCGGCCGTCCCTGGCCTGCGCCAGCGCCTGTTCCATGATCGCCGGCGTGATCCCGGCCACCTTGATGTCCATTTGCAGCGAGGTGATGCCGTTCTCGGTGCCTGCGACCTTGAAGTCCATGTCGCCGAGATGGTCCTCGTCGCCCAGTATGTCGGTCAGGACCGCGAACTGGCCGTCTTCTTCGAGGATCAGACCCATGGCCACGCCTGCGACCGGGGCGGAGAGCGGCACACCGGCATCCATCATGCTAAGCGAGCCGCCGCAGACCGACGCCATGGAGGAGGAGCCGTTCGATTCGGTGATCTCCGACACGACACGGATCGGGTAGGGAAAGTCCGTCGCCGGCGGCAGCACGGCCTGGAGCGCGCGCCAGGCGAGTTTGCCATGGCCGATCTCGCGGCGGCCGGGACCTGCGACGCGGCCAACCTCGCCCACGGAGTAGGGCGGGAAGTTGTAATGCAGCAGGAAGTTGCTGCGGTACGTGCCCTGGAGCGCGTCGATCATCTGCTCGTCATCGCCGGTGCCGAGCGTGGTGACCACCAGACCCTGGGTTTCGCCGCGGGTGAAGAGCGCCGAGCCATGGGTGCGCGGCAGCAGCCCCACCTCCGAGACGATCGGGCGGACCTGATCGCGGGCGCGGCCGTCGATGCGGGCGCCGCCCTTGATGATGTCGCCGCGCAGGATCGAGGACTCGAGCTTCTTGAAAGCGGAGCCGAGATTGGGATCCTCGCGCTGTTCGTCGCTGAGCGCCTCGAGGATCGCCTCGCGTGCCGCCGCGATGGCGGTCGTGCGCTCCTGCTTGTCGGTCAGCGCGAAAGCCGCGCGCATCTGGGTCTCGCCGGCCGCGGAAACGGCGGCGTATAGCTCCGAATAGTCGGGCGCCTGGAAGTCGAACGGCTCCTTCGCCGCGTCCTCGGCCAGTTCGACGATCAGATCAATCACCGGCTTGAGCGATTCGTGGGCGAAGGTCACCGCGCCGAGCATTTCGGCCTCGGACAGCTCGTAGGCCTCAGATTCGACCATCATCACCGCATCGCGGGTCCCGGCCACGACAAGATCGAGCCGCTGTTCGGGATTGTTGCGGAGCTGATCCATGTCATCCACAGAAGGGTTCAGCACATACTCGCCATCGACAAAGCCGACACGCGCGCCCGCGATCGGGCCCATGAAGGGTGCGCCCGAGATCGTCAGGGCCGCTGAGGCCGCGATCATGGCCACGATGTCAGGGTCGTTGACCAGATCGTGGCTCAGCACGGTGCACATCACCAGCACTTCATGCTTGAAGCCCGGCACGAAGAGCGGGCGGATCGGCCGGTCGATCAGGCGGGCGGTCAGCGTCTCCTTTTCGGTGGGGCGCGCCTCGCGTTTGAAGAATCCGCCAGGGATCTTGCCCGCGGCATAGTATTTCTCCTGGTAGTGCACCGTCAGAGGAAAGAAATCCTGCCCCGGCTTGGGGGCTTTGGCGAAGGTGACGTTGGCCATCACGGAGGTCTCGCCGAGGGTGGCGATCACCGATCCGTCGGCCTGACGGGCGACCTTGCCGGTTTCCAGCGTGAGGGTTTCGTCGCCCCACTGCATGGATTTTCTGCTTATTTCGAACATCTATCGTATCCTAACTGGACCAGTCAGAGCGTTCCCTGCGGCCCCGGTTTCAAGGCGGCCCCATTGCCGCCGGCCCCTGGTATCCTGTTGCACGCATCCCGGGGCTGTGGATGCCACATCTCAGATGGACGGCGTGTATCTCAGTTAAGACTGTTGTGAAAGGGATGCGGTTAAGACTGTTTGGTGAGGGGTGCAGTGGCCTTGGCAGGCGATTGGCTACGCCGCATACCTGACCGGGCGCAACGGCAAGGAAAGTGACGTGGAATGAGATACATCGCCTGCGCCTCAGGCGGCGCGGATTTCGCGTTTCTCGCGGCCGCATTGCGCGGGCATGGCATCCCATGCTTTGCAGCCGACTATCACACGACGGTGACGGTTTCGAACATGGCCCAGGCGATCGGCGGTGTGCGTCTTGCCGTGCTTGACCGGGACTTCAAGGAGGCATCTAGGCTCCTGGCCGACGGGATGGTGCCCGAATGGCGCGGTCCATCCTGGCGAGTGGCGATCTTTCTGGTGGTGGCGTTTCTGTTCGCCGGTGTGCCGCCGAACGCATTGGGCGTGTTCTGGCGTCCGCCCGAAGGCACGTGTTCCGAAGAGGCAGATGGCGACGCGCCCTGACTGTGTGGACCCTTTCTGCGGGGGCCCGCCGTCGGTGATGGTGCCCCAGAGAAGGACCGGACGAATTACGACCGGAAAGATGTAGCCAGCGCAAAGTGGGCCCGCGCCGATCGGCGGGCCCGACAAGGGCGTAGTCTCAGCGGCGCAGGCCGAGGCGCTTGATGAGGTCCTGGTAGCGGCCTTCATCCTTGCCGCGCAGATAGTCGAGCAGCTTGCGGCGCTGGGCCACGAGCTTGAGCAGACCCCGGCGGGAATGGTTGTCTTTCTTGTGGGTCTTGAAATGCTCGGTCAGGGTCGCGATCCGCGAGCTGAGGATGGCCACCTGGACCTCGGGCGAGCCGGTGTCGCCGTCCTTGGTGCCGTATTCCTTCATCACGCGGGCTTTTTCTTCGACTGTGATCGACATCGGGGTCTCCTTGAACTGAGGGTGATGGCGCGAGCCGGGATGTCGTCCAGCAAGGCCCGTGGAGAGGCTTCAGCGGGCGCTTAGGCCCGAAGACCGTGCGCTTAGGTGAATTCCCGCCGAAAGAAAAGCGAAAAAGTCTTGCCCGCCGGCTGACGAACCTCACCGGTTGGACGAGTCTGGTGTTCCACCCCCGGTTCGGTGCAGGCGGATGAGGACGAGGCGGGTCGCGAGGTCAGTCCGGCTGCGGGATCGGCTCTACCGCGCGCCGGTAGAGATGCCAACTGGCGTGGCCTAGAACGGGCATGACGATGACGAGCCCCAGAAAGAGCGGGATCGAGCCCAGCAGCAGCCCCGCCGCCACGATCAGGCCCCAGAGCCCGATCACCTTGGGATTGCGCCGGCTGACCTTGAGCGACGTCGCGACGGCAGTGGGCAGCCCGACATCGCGGTCGACCAGCATCGGGATCGACACCACGCTTACCGTCAGCACCAGCAGCGCGAAGAGCGCGCCCGCGGGTATGCCCAGCAGGACCATCGCCCGGCCCTGGGGCGTGGTGAAGACATCGGTCAGAAAAGCACCGACGCTGGCCGGCGCCTCGGCCCCCATTGTCCCTGTGTAGATCAGCCGCGCACAGAGCATCCACATGGCAAAGATCAGCAGCAGGTAGAGCCCCATGACCACAAGCGGGCCGATGGCGGGAGAGCGCAGGAGCGCGAATGCGTCCCCCCATCCGGCCGGGCGCCCGGCCTCGCGCAGACGGCTCATCTCATAGAGCCCGACCGCGCCGATCGGGCCGATCAGGGCGAAGCCGGAGGCCATTGGAAAGAGATAGGGAGCGAGATGGGCGTTGAAGGTGAAGAGCGACAGGCAGAGCCCGATCAGCGGGTAGAGTAGACACATGAAGATCACGTCGCTGCGCAAGGCCATGAAATCGTCGAGCCCCTTGCGCAGCGCGATGCGGATGTCGTCCGTGGTCATGTCGCGGATGACCGGCGGCGCCGCGGCTGCCTTGCCGCCGATACGTCCGGTCGTGTCCGCCAGATAGGTTCCTGCCGAGCCGACCGCTCCGGCTGTCCAGGTCAGAGGATTTCCGATTGTCTTGACCATGCTGCTCCCCCCGGGTTGTGGGTCGGGCCTCTGCCCGGCCGCGCATGCCTGCGACAGAATAGCACAGTATCGGGGATTTCCTCAGTAGGAAATCGAGTTGCGGCAAAGGGGTGGCTCCCGCCCCGCAGGATCACGCCCTGCCGGGCGCGCCCCCGCGCGTTGGGCCGCGCAGGCGCTGACGCGCCTGAACCTGGCGGCCCCCTAGGGAATGAGGGCCGGGTGGCCGGTCAGGCAGCTGCCCGGCGTTCGCGCCACCAGGTGAAGAGGCCCGCGGCGATCACCAGCCCTGCGCCGATCACCACCGGCAGGGTGACCCGTTCGCCGAAGAGCGTGACGCCAAGGATCGAGACCCAGACCAGTTGGAGATAGGCAAAGGGTTGCACTGCGCTGGCTTCGGCGACCTCGTAGCAGCGGATCAGCAGCCAGTGCCCGATTGCGGCGGAGATGCAGAGCGCCACCATCCAGACCCAGTCGCGGGGGGCCAGCGGCTCCCACTGCCAGATCCCGACGACCGTCATCGCCAGGGCCCCGACCAGCCCGGCCCAGAAGAAGCTCGTCGTGGCGCTGTCGGTCCGCGCGACATAGCGCGTGAGGAGCGCATAGAGCGCAAACATCGACGCAGCCAGAAAGGGCAGGCCGGCCTGCGGATCGAAGATACCGGCACCCGGCCGCAGCACCACCAGCACGCCGACAAAGCCGACCGCGATCGCGCCGTAGCGACGCCAGCCGACATGTTCGCCGAGGATCGGTCCGGCGAGGGCGGCCACGATCAGCGGGTAGCAGATGAAGACCGCGTGGGTTTCGACAAGGCCGAGGCGCACAAAGGCCACCACCATCACGCAGACCTCGCCCGCGAGTAGCAGGCCGCGCAGGATCTGCAGCCATGGCATACCGGTTGCCGCGGCCTTGCGCAGCCCGCCCGGGCGCCGCAGCACGAACCAGAGGGCGAAGGCACCGAAGAACCAGAAGCGGATCATGACGACCATCAGCACGTTGTATTCCGCACCCAGATGGCGGGAGAGCGCGTCCTGGAGGCTGAAAACCATCGTGGTGGCGATCATAAGCAGGATGCCCAAACGGGTGTTCTGGGTGCCGGCGGTCCCGGCGGGAGAGCTGGTGGAGGTCATGGCAGGCGCCCGCTCGTCATGTGGCGTTTTCGTCCGAAGCCGGGGCGGCGGGTGACGGAGAAACCGGCCTCTGACAGCGACCGGCGGACGGACCCCGCGGCACTATAGGTGGCAAAGCCGCCTTGCGGGGCGGTATGGCGGGCGATCTCGGCCATCAAGCCGGGCCGCCAGAGCTCGGGATTTCGCGCCGGGGCGAACCCGTCGAGGAACCAGGCATCGGCGTGCCCATCCCAAACGGGCAGGGTATCGCGCGCGTTGCCGAGGATCAGAGACACATCGGCCGCGCCGAGCGCAAAGCGTGTGGCGCCCGAGGCCAGAGCGTCGATCAGAGCTGCGGCGTTGGCGCGGTCGACCGGCTGGGCGGCGAGCGCCTCGGCGGTTTGCGCGGCCGTCAGCGGGAAGGCCTCGAAGCTGGTGAACTGGAAGGTGCCGGGCAAACCCGCGGCGTTCCAGGCCGTGAGGGCCACGAGCAGGTTCAGTCCGGTGCCGAAGCCGAGCTCCCCGATATGGAACCCGTCGCGGAAGCGGTCGGGCAGATCATTGCCGGCCAGAAAGACATGGGCGCTTTCGGCCGCGCCGTCCTGCAGCGAATAGTACGGGTCGTCATAGCGCGTCGAGACAGGCACGCCGTCGCGAAAGCTGACGGCTGTGTTCTGGTCATGGAGGGGGCGCTGGTCTAGGCCGGACATCGCCGGGACACTGGGCAAGGGGCAAGCGATTGGCAAGCGTGGACGTAACGGTGCGCGGGGCGGGCATATTCGGCCTGTCGGTCGCCTATTGCTGCGCGCGGCGCGGGGCCCGCGTGCGGGTGGTCGATCCGCGCGGGCCGGGCGGTGGGGCGAGCGGCGGGATCGTCGGTGCGCTGGCGCCGCACACGCCGGAAAACTGGAACGCGAAGAAGGCGTTTCAGTTCGACAGCCTTTTGATGGCCAAGGCGTTCTGGGCCGACGTGGCGGCGCGCGCGCGGCGCGATCCGGGATATGGGCGGTGCGGGCGCCTGCAGCCAGTGGCAGATGCGCGGGCGCTGGAGCTGGCGCAATCACGGGCGGAGGGGGCCGCGGATCTCTGGCAGGGCCGCGCGGTCTGGCGGATCATCCGGCGGCAGGAGGCGGGGCCCTTTGCGCCCGAGAGCCCCACCGATTGGCTGATCGAGGACACGCTGAGCGCCCGGCTGCATCCGCGCCGCGCCTGTGCCGCACTGGCCGGAGCGATCGAGGCTCTGGGGGGCGAGGTGGCGACGACGGCCGAGACGGAGGGCGCCGAGGTTCTGGCGACCGGATGGGAGGGGCTCGGGGCGCTCGGCGCAGAGCTCGGACAGACAGTCGGAACCGGGGTCAAGGGGCAGGCGGTATTGCTGGACTACGCGGCGCCGAACGCCCCACAGCTATTTGTTGACGGGCTGCATATCATCCCGCATGGCGACGGAACGACGGCGGTCGGCTCCACCAGCGAGCGGGCCTTCGAGGACCCGGCAATGACCGACGCGCAGATCGATGCCCTGCATGCGCGCGCCGTGGCGGTCTGCCCGGCGTTGGCCAATGCGCCGGTGCTTGAGCGCTGGGCCGGCGTGCGGCCAAGGGCCCGCAGCCGCGCGCCTATGTTGGGGCCGCATCCCCTCAAGCCAGGGGTTTTCATCACCAATGGCGGGTTCAAGATCGGCTTCGGCATGGCGCCGAAGGTCGGCGAGGTCATGGCCGATCTGGTGCTGGAGGGGCACGATGCGATCCCGGAAGGGTTCCGCGTTGCAGACAACCTCTAGCGGGGCTCCCTTCAGGCGGCGGCCTTGAGCAGATCCATCGTCTCGGTGACGGCGTTCACATACATCTCGTTGGGGAGGCTGCCGTCCTCGGCGAACTCTTTGGAGGCGTTCGCGACGAGCACCTCCGGCCCGTTGATCACAATGGGGCGGAACGGCACGAGCGCGAGGCGCAGGGAAAACTGCGAGCGCGCCCCACCAGCGCGGCCAGCCGCGGCTGACATCAGCGCAACGGGCTTGTGGAGCCAGGGATTGCCCTTCAGCCGGCTGACCCAGTCGAGCGCGTTCTTGAGCCCGCCCGGCAGTGCCTGGTTGTATTCCGGCGTGCAGATCAGCACCCCATCGGCAGCTGCAATCTGTTCGGCCAAGATGTGCACGTCGGCAGGGACGCCTTCGTTCTGCTCCAGATCGCCGTCATAGAGCGGCAGGCGGATACTGCCCTCACTGAAAGGACCGCCATGGATACCGGCGGCGACATGCATCAGCTTGCGGTTGAAGGAGCCTTGGCGCAGAGAACCGCACAGGCCGAGAAGGGTTGGGGTGGACATTGACCGCTCCTGTGATCGAAACCTCGCGGGAAGATAGTCGCCGCGTGGCAAAGGGATAGGGGACGATGCGACACGGCGGCAAGATTCTGGTGGCGGCGCTCGAAGCCCATGGTGTCGAACGTGTCTTTACCGTGCCGGGCGAGAGCTTTCTGCCGGTTCTCGATGCGCTCCATGACAGTCCGGTGCACACGGTGGTCTGCCGCCACGAAGGCGGTGCTGCGATGATGGCGGAGGCCGACGGCAAGATGACCGGGCGGGCGGGGGTCGCCATCGTCACCCGGGGCCCCGGTGCCTGCAATGCCAGCAGCGGCGTTCACGTGGCGCGCCAGGACAGCACGCCGATGCTGCTGCTCGTAGGCCAGATCGCGCGGGGTGATCGCGACCGCGACGTGTTCCAGGAGGTCGACTACCGGGCGATGTTCGCGCCCCTCGCCAAGTGGGCGGCGGAGGTCGAGGACACCGCGCGGCTACCGGAGTATCTCGCACGGGCGTTCCATGTGGCGCAGTCGGGCCGGCCGGGGCCGGTGGTTCTGGCGCTGCCCGAAGACGTGCTTGCGGGCGTGGCCGATGTGGCAGACCGCGCGCCGGTTCCGCCGCCGCCAGCGCCCGAGCTGAAAGCAGAGGCCGCCGCCGTCGCGCGTAAGCTGGCGCGGGCGGAGCGGCCTGTGGCGATTGTCGGTGGCAGCGGCTGGACAGCCGGGGCGGCGCGCGGGCTGGGCGAGGTCGCGGCGGCCTGGAACCTGCCCGTGGCGGCGGCGTTCCGGCGGCAGGACTACCTCGACAACCGCCATCCCTGCTACGCGGGCGATCTGGGGCTTGCCGCGAGCCCGGCGCTGCTGGCAGCTCTGTCGGAGGCCGATCTGGTGCTGGCGCTCGGCACCCGGCTGGGTGACGTGACCACCGGGGGCTATACCCGGCTCCCTGAGGCCGCGCGGCTGATCCATGTTCACCCCGATCCGGGGGAGTTGGGCAAGGTGCTTCACACGGATCTGGCCATCGCAGCACCGGCACCGGCGCTCATCGCAGCATTGGCCACGCAGCCTGCGACCCCCGGCCCGCAGCAGCGGCCGCGGGAGCTGCGGGCGGCCTATGAGACCTGGCAGGAGCCCCGCCGCGACCCTGGGGCGGTGCAGATGGCCGAGATCGTCCGCTGGCTGAGCACGCAGCTCTCGGACGATGCCATCGTGACGAATGGCGCGGGGAACTATGCCGCGTGGGTGCATCGGTACTTCCGGTTCAAAGCGCATCGGAGCCAGCTCGCGCCCACCAGCGGCTCCATGGGCTACGGTCTGCCCGCGGCGATCGCGGCCAAGCTCGCCCATCCCGGCCGGGAGGTGGTCGCCTTCGCGGGCGATGGCTGTTTCCAGATGACCGGGGCGGAACTGGCCACCGCCGTTCAGCACCGGGCCGGGGTGATCGTGCTGGTGATCAACAACGGGCAGTACGGGACGATCCGGATGCATCAGGAGCGGACCTATCCGGGGCGGGTCAGCGGGACGGCACTGGTCAATCCCGACTTCGCCGCGCTCGCGGCCTCTTGCGGCGCCTGGTCGGGCCGGGTTGAGGAGACCGCCAGTTTCGCGGCAGCCTTTGCTGCAGCGCGCATGGCAGCGGCAGAGGGCCAACCGGCCCTGATCGAGCTCATCACGGACCCCGCCGCGATTGCGCCTGGGCTGGCTTTGTCCGATATCTCGGGAGCTTAGAGGCGGGAAATAGGCGAGGCCCGCATGGCCCGG
This sequence comes from Pseudomonadota bacterium, assembly GCA_039184415.1. Taxonomy (GTDB): domain Bacteria; phylum Pseudomonadota; class Alphaproteobacteria; order Rhodobacterales; family Rhodobacteraceae; genus JANSYP01. The sequence goes on along the minus strand of JBCDBB010000082.1, from coordinate 8,974 downwards.
TCCTCAGACAGGTTCATGCCGGTCTCAACGCCGAAGACGCATCAGCGACAGTGCGGTGTGCGGTACCAGCAGCGCTTTGGTGAGCTCATCAAATACAGGTGCGAAGGTGACGGCCCCGCCGCCGCCCGGCAGGCTGGGGGTGGGTTCAAAGAAAGCCGACGAGCCTTAGGGCGTCGGGCGGCTTCGGTTCATTCCGGGCAAGGGCCGCTCAGGTCCCAACAAGGCCCCGGTCATACCGAAGCGACGACGCACACATACCGCGCTTCGGGTGCGGGATCGGCCTCAGTACTCCACCCCGATCTGCGCTTTGATGCCGGAGCGGAACGGGTGCTTGATCAGCTCCATCTCGGTGACGAGGTCCGCGGCCTCGATCAGCGGCTCCTTGGCGTTGCGACCGGTGAGCACGACATGGGTCATCTCGGGCTTTTCGGTCCGAAGGAAGGCCACCACCTCGTCGAGATCGACATAGTCGTAGCGCAGGGCGATGTTGATCTCGTCGAGCAGCACCATCCGGTTGGCGGGGTCGCGGATCAGTTCCTTGGCCTTTTCCCAGGCGGCCTGCGCCATCTCGACATCGCGGTCGCGGTCCTGGGTCTCCCAGGTGAAACCCTCGCCCATGGTGTGGAACTGGCAGACGTCGCTGAAGCGCTCCGTGATCAGGTCGCGCTCGCCTGTGGACATGCCGCCCTTGATGAACTGGACGACGGCGCAGGGCATGCCGTGGGCGATGCAGCGGAAGATCATCCCGAAGGCGGCAGAGCTCTTGCCCTTGCCCTTGCCTGTATGGACGATGATCAGGCCCTTTTCGTCGGTCTTGGTGGCCATGATCTTGTCGCGCGAGGCTTTTTTCTTGGCCATTTTCGCGGCGTGGCGGGCGGCGTCTTCTTTCGGGGCGTCGGTCATGGGAACTCCGGAACGTGGGCTCCGACAGCAGAGCGCGCCGGGAGGTCGTGTGCAAGCGCTATCGTGACGACGGGTGGCCGTCCGCTGTGGGCAAGGCGCAGAGCCGCCATGTCCAAACGGGCGTGCCATCGCCCGGCGCGAGACGTTCCGTTGGCGGCAGCGCGTCGGGCCTGTCGAGCGTGGCGGTGTGAAAGCGCGTCTCGCCGGGATAGCGTGTCGTCTTATGGCAGAGCGGCGTGCCACAGGTGCCGCAAAAGCCCCGCGAGATCCCGGTTGCCGGCGAAAACCAGCGCGGGCGGGCGGCCATCCATCGAAAGGCCGGGTCCGGCATCGCGAAAAGCGCGACGAGGGGTGCTCCGGTTGCGCGGCGGCAGCCGTCGCACGCACAGACGGCAGACCAGAGCGGCGTCGCGCGGGCGTGATAGCGGACGGCACCGCAGAGACACCCGCCGCAATGGTCGGGGCGGATGCTCTTCTCGGGCGTTGCTGTCATCGGTCCTGCCTTTGCGGTGCTCAGGCAAGAATGGGGCGCCAGCCAGCAGGGACAAGTCGGGACAATCCGTGCGGCGCGGGTCGCGGTTGCGGTCGGAGCGGGGGCGGGTCAGAGTGGGCGGATGCTGAGCGAGACCATGGAAAAGGGTTTGGACAGCTCCGTATCGTTCAGCGGGCGCAGCTGGGGTGTCTCGCTCCAGGGATCGCGGACCGTGGCTTCGGTCACTTTCAACCGCGTGATCATGCTGTCGTCATAGACCAGTTCGGTGAGCAGCGTGGTATGCCCGGCGGCACCGCACAGGATCGGCTGGCGCGCCAGCCGTGAGATGATCAGGCGGCCATCATCTACGGGCAGGTGACCTGCAGAAACATCCGGCAGGCGCCGGGTCAGCACCAGGAATCGGCGGCCGTAATCGTCGCGCCAGGTGCCGGCGGCGCCCATCAGCAGCGCGGTTTCGTCTCCGATCGGGTCGGTGCAGGCGCCGTCCTTGCCATAGCGGTCCAGAACGGTGCGTTCGCTGATATTGGCACCATAGCCCTGGAGCATGTAGCTCAGGCAGGTCGCCCAGGTGAGCGCGCGGCAGGGCTGTGCCGCGATCGGCGGAGATTGCAGGAGCCCTGCGGTGCAGCGCAGTTTTGCATTGTGTACCGAAAAACAGGACACGGCCGCGTCCACGGGTTTCGGCGCCAGCGCGGCGACCAGCCCAAGGCCACCGGCAGTGCTCAAAAACTGTCGTCTGTCCACCTTGGCCCTCTTGCTGCAAGAAGGCCCCCACGGGGTCGGTGCTACGGCGCGCGGGTAAACAGGGTATGAATTCCTTGCGCAGGAGAGGGCGTCATCTTTGAACGCGGTTAACCGATGGGTCGGAGGGCTGTGCGGTTGCGCCGCCGGTGCTGCAGTGCGATAGACACAGGATGGATTTCCCGGCCTCTCCCCTGACGCCTGATCAACCCGCTTCCTCCGCCCTACCGTTCGACCGTGTGACCGTTCTGGGTGCCGGATCCTGGGGGACCGCGCTGGCGGCGCTGGCGCGCCGGGCGGGGCGCGAGGTACGGCTCTGGGGTCGTGACCAGGCGGTGCTGGATCAGGTCAACGGCACCGGCCGATCCCGCTTTCTGCCCGGGCTCGCGCTGCCCGAGGGGATCACGGCCACTGCCGATCTCGCAGCGGCTGTCGGGGTTGCCCATGCGGTGTTGCTGGTCACGCCGTCCCGGACGGTGCGCGAGCTTTGCGCCCAGATCGCGCCCCATTTGCGGCGCGGCGTGCCACTGGTGCTCTGCGCCAAAGGGGTCGAGGCGGGCTCTGGTCTGCTGATGAGCGAGGTGGCGGCCCAGGTTTTGCCCGATACGCCGGTGGGGGCCCTGTCCGGGCCGACCTTTGCCCGCGAGGCGGCCCAAGGCGACTACACCGCCGCCACGGTGGCATTTCCTTTCACCTACAGCGACCGGCTGCATCCGGAGGCGAGCCCAGCGGCGCGGCTTGCGGTCAGCTTTGGCTCCGGCAGCTTTCGGCCCTATGTCTCGGACGATCTGATCGGGGTGGAAGTGGGCGGCGCGGTCAAGAACGTGATCGCCATCGCCTGCGGGATGATGACGGGCGCGGGCTTTGCCGAGAATACCCGCGCGGCGCTGATCGTGCGCGGGATGGACGAGATGAAGACGCTGGCCCAGGCTCTCGGCGGGCGGCGCGAGACTGTTACAGGCCTGTCCGGCGCGGGCGATCTGACGCTGACCTGTTCGTCGACAACCTCGCGCAACATGGCGCTGGGCGTACAGCTTGGGCAGGGGATCGCGCGTGAGGACTGTTTCGGCGGCAAGCCCGTGGTGGTCGAGGGCGAGGTCAACGCGATCTCCGTTATCGACCTTGCGCGGCGCCTTGGGATCGCCATGCCGATCTGCGCGGCGGTGCATGCGATCCTGCATGAGGGCGCGGACCTGAAGGGAACCTTCGCTGATTTCTGGGCATCTCCCATCGAGGCGGAACCGCAGTCGCTGGATCTGGAGATCCCGCATCCGACCGCAGATGACGGCGTCAGGGGGTAGACCATGGGCGGCGCACATCTGGCAGACCGGCGTTTCGTGTTGGCGACGGACCTCGACGGCACCTTTCTGGGCGGCAGCGATGCCGACCGCGCGCGGCTCTATGGCTGGATCGAAGACAACCGCGCCAGCGTCGGTCTGATCTTTGTGACGGGGCGCGATCCGGAGTTCATCGGGGAGTTGTGCGATGGTGGCGTGCCCTGGCCTGACTATGCGGTGGGCGACGTCGGCACGACCATCGCGACCGTCTCGCCTGACGCGGGCGTAACGCCCATTCCCCACCTGGAGGAGGAGATCGCTGCTGTGTGGGGCGATGCCGGAGCGCAGGTCCGCGCGGTGCTTGACGGGCATCCCGGACTGACCCTGCAGCCGACCGCGTTCCGCTACCGCGTGAGCTTCGACATGGACCCCGACAGGTTCGACCCGGCGGCCAAGAACCTGGTGGAGGAAATGGGCCATGACTGGCTGGTGTCCGACAACCGCTATTTCGACGTTCTGCCCCGCGGCGTGAGCAAGGGTCCGTCCCTGCGCCGGCTGATCGCGCATCTGGAGGTGGGCGAGGAGCGGGTCCTGGCCGCGGGAGACACGCTCAACGATCTGTCGATGCTGGCCAGCGGCCTGCCGGCGGTGGCGGTCGGCCGTTCCGAACCCGCCTTGCTCGACGCGCTCGACGGGCATGATCACGTCCATCGCGCCAGGGCGCCGGGGGCTGCCGGGATTCTGGAGGCCATCGCGGCCCTGGACATGCATCCGTTGGAGATCGACTGACATGGCCGCAAACGGATCCAGTGACGGAGCGAACCACGCGCCCAGCGATTTGGTCATCGTCTACCACCGGCAACCCTATGAGGAGGTCGACGAAGGTGGCGAGACGGTTCTGCGTGAAAACAAGAGCCCGAACGGGATCGTGCCGACGCTGAAGAGTTTCTTCGGCCGCGTGAACCACGCCGCCTGGGTCGCCTGGAAGGAGGCGAAGGACACCTCGAACCCGGGCTTCGAGCGCGTCATTGATATCGAGGACAGCTATGGCAGCTACAGCGTTTCGCGCCTGCCGCTGACCGCCGATCAGGTGCGCAGCTTCTACCATGTCACCTCCAAGGAGGCGTTCTGGCCGATCCTCCATAGTTTCAAGGAGCGTTATAACTACGATCCCGTCGACTGGCCGACCTTTCGCGAAGTGAACTGGGCCTTTGCCGAGGCCGCCGCTGCTGAGGCCGCCGATGGCGCTGTGGTCTGGGTCCACGACTACAACCTGTGGCTGGTGCCGGGCTATCTGCGCCAGATGCGGCCCGATCTCAGGATCAGCTTTTTCCATCACACGCCCTTTCCATCGGCGGACATGTTCAACGTGCTGCCCTGGCGGCGGGAGATCATCGAGAGCCTTCTGGCTTGCGACGTGGTGGGATTCCATATCCCCCGTTTTGCGGCGAACTTCGTCACCGTTTCCCAATCGCTTCTGGAAGTCGAGGTGCTGGAGCGCGCGACCGTCAGCACCGAGTTCACCACCGATGGCACGGCGCTGAGCGACCGTCGCGCGCCGGTGATCATCGGCTATGGCGACCGGCGGATACGCGTCGTGGCCGCACCGGTCGGAGTCGATGTCGATTTCATCGAGAAACAGGCCTGGGCGCCTGAAACCGCCGCCGGTATGGCCGATATCCGTGCCGAACTGGGACAGGAGACGCGGCTGATCCTATCGGTAGGGCGGACGGATTACACCAAGGGCGGGATCGAACAGCTCGAAAGCTTCGAGCGTGTTCTGACCGAACGGCCGGACCTCCGCGGCAAGCTGCGGCTGATGCATGTCTCGGTCAGCGCCAACCGCAACATGTCGGCCTATGAAGAGGTGCAGTCGGGCATCGAGCAAATTGCCGGGCGGATCAACGGCACGTTCGGCAGTTTCGAGTGGCAGCCGGTGTCGCTGATCTCCTCCCCGATCCCGTTCAAGAACCTCGTCGCCTATTACCGCAGCGCCGACATCGCCTGGATCACGCCGCTAGCGGACGGGATGAACCTGGTCTGCGAGGAGTATGTCGCCAGTCGGATCGACGGGGACGGTGTGCTGGTGCTTTCGGAGTTCGCCGGTGCCTCGGTGGTGCTGTCGGCCGCCGTCATCACCAACCCGTTTTCGCACCGCTCTATGGATCAGGCATTGCTCAGCGCGCTCGACATGCCCGAGGAGGAACGGCGCAAGCGGATGGAACTGCTGCGCGGCTCGGTCACACGCAATTCCGTCACCGCCTGGGCTGACGCGCAGATGGCGGCGTTTGGCGGGCTCGGCTCAAGCTAGCGCGATGACACGACCCTGCCGCATCCCTCCCAGCCCGCCGGGGGAACGCCACGAATTGGGAAGGCAAGGCCTAAGAGCGCCCGGTGCGGGGCCGGCATCGGCATGATCCTGGGCGTCGGAACCGATCTGGCCAATATCGAGCGCATCGCCGGGACGCTTGAACGGTTCGGCGATCGGTTCAGGAACCGTGTCTTTACCGAGACCGAACAGCGCAAGGCCGAGCGCCGGGCGGACGTCGCGGGGACCTATGCCAAGCGCTGGGCGGCCAAGGAGGCCTGTTCCAAGGCACTCGGGACGGGGCTGCGCATGGGGATCTCCTGGAAGGACATGGCCGTCAGCAATCTACACACCGGCCAGCCTGTGATGGCAGTGACCGGCTGGGCCGCGGAGCGTCTGGCCGAGATGACCCCGCCGGGGCATGAGGCGATCATCCATGTGACGCTGACAGACGACCACCCCTGGGCGCAGGCTTTCGTCGTGATCGAGGCGCGGCTCCTGGTGTGAAGCGCTGTGTCATCCGTGAGGCAGGGTGTCGGCCCAGTCGATCGCAGCCCCCGGCCAGTCGGGCCGCCGGTTATGGCCACCCGGCAGAAGCTCGAGCCTGAGGGACCCCTGGGCACAACCGGTCCAGTCCTTGATCCAGAGGTAGGGCGATGCAACGCTTGTCTGCGCGTTAAGCGGGCAGCCCATGGTTTCGCGCCAAAGCGCCAGGCCGGCGAAGATATCTCCGACGGTGTAGTTCTGACCGTAAAAGGTCATTGCGCTGCCTTCGGGCGGCAGGGTGCTGTCGGTGAACCCATGGCTGTGGAGCAGGCGGATGGGCCCTGCGCAGTCCCCGGGGAGCGGCTCCCAGAACCCGCCGGCATGGGTGGCGAAGGCAAAGCCGAAGGAGGGATCGGCGCAGGCGAGGTCCCAGGCCATGCCGCCGCCTCTGGAATAGCCCGCGACGAGCACACGCTCGGGGTCGATGCCGAAACGTGCGATGGCATCGGCGCGCACCTCCTGGAGAAACGCGATATCGTCACGCGCCAGCGGAACTCCGTCACTCACACCCCAGTCGAGGTGGGAGCGTTGAAACGGGTTGGGCTGTCCGTCCGGGGCGATCACCCCATAGCCGCGCGACAGGACGGCCTCCAGAACACGCGGGTTGGACCGGAATGCCTTGCCGCTCGCCGCATATCCGTGGAGCCAGAATAGCGCGGGCGGTGACACGACGTCCTGCGGCAACGCGACGAAATACTGCCCGCCGGTCACGGGGCAGGGCGTCTCGGGATCGCCGCAGGCCAGGGCACCCCGCGCTGGAAGGACAATGGCCAGAAAGAGCAGGAGCGCACGCAGGGTCAAAATCACCTCCCGTCAGGGCTGAGACGGCCGGAAATGGCCGGTTTCGCGCATCCTGTCAGCGGCGCGCTTGCGGTCAAGTCCCCGCGCGCCGGTTCGCTTGACAGCCCCCGTCCCCGCCCCCATGAAGCGCGGGTCATTCAACGGGGGCACGGTATGGCCAGTGCGGCAGAAAAAGACGGCGGGATCGTCGAGACCATCAAGACGATCGTCTATGCGCTTCTGATCGCCGGGCTGTTTCGAACCCTGTTTTTCCAGCCCTTCTGGATTCCCTCGGGCTCCATGAAGGATACGCTGCTGATCGGAGATTTCCTGTTCGTCAACAAGATGGCCTATGGCTATTCGGAGCATTCCTGCCCCTTTTCGCTCTGCACCTTCATCAATGGGCGGATCTGGGGCGCGGAGCCTGAACTGGGTGACATCGTCGTCTTTCGGCATCCCCAGAGCAATGCCGATTTCATCAAGCGCGTGGTGGGCCTGCCCGGCGACAGCATCCAGATGAAGCAAGGCGTTCTGCATATCAATGGCGAGGCGGTGGAGCTGGTCCCGGACGGGGTGTTCGAGGAGATCTTTGAACCCCAGGGTCCCCAGGGGAGCACGCCGCAATGCTCGAACGCGCCGGTAGGGCTCGGCGGGATCTGCCTGAAGAACAAGTTCATCGAGACGCTTCCCAATGGGGTGAGCCATTCGGTCCTGGAGATCCGCGACCAGCGCACCGACAACACGGCGGTCTATACGGTGCCCGAGGGGCATTATTTTTTCATGGGCGACAACCGCGACAATTCCAACGACAGCCGGACGCCCCAGGCGGCGCGCGGGGTCGGCTTTGTACCCTATGAGAACCTGATCGGCCGGGCTGACCGGGTGATGTTCTCCTCGGCAGGCCGGTCGATCTTCTTCTTCTGGACGTGGCGCGGCGACCGGTTCTTCAAGAGGCTCGATTGAGCGGCAGCGCGGCACTTGACGCCTTTGCAGCACGGATCGGACATGCTTTCGCCGACCCTTCGCTGCTGCGTCAGGCGCTGATCCACGGGTCTGCTTCCAAACCCGCCAGCGGAGACAATCAGCGGTTCGAGTTTCTGGGCGACCGGGTGCTGGCGCTGGTGATGGCCGAGGCCTTGCTTGGGGCCGACGAGGCGGCGTCGGAAGGCGTGCTGGCGCCGCGCTTCAACGCGCTGGTGCGCAAGGAGACCTGTGCCGATGTGGCCCGCGCCATCGATCTGGGCGCTGTGCTGCGGCTCGGCCGGTCCGAGATGCTCTCGGGCGGTCGACGCAAGGAGGCGCTCCTCGGCGATGCGATGGAGGCGGTGATCGCGGCGGTCTATCTCGATGGCGGGCTGGAGGCTGCGCGGGCGATGATCCTGCGGCTCTGGGGCGGCCGGATCGCGAGCGTCGAGGAGGACGCCCGCGACCCCAAGACGGCGCTGCAGGAATGGGCGCAGGCACGCAAGCTGCCGCCCCCGGTCTACAGCCAGCAGGCGCGCAGCGGGCCGGACCATGCCCCGGTCTTTGCCATGCGCGCCGAGCTCGCGGACGGGCGGAGTGCTGCGGCATCCGCCGGGTCGAAACGACAGGCCGAACAGGCCGCGGCGCGGGCGCTGCTCGACGCTCTGGAGGGACAAAGAGGCGATGAGCGATCCTAAAGATGCAGAACGGGCAGGGTTCGTCGCCCTGATCGGCGAGCCTAACGCTGGCAAGTCGACGCTCCTGAACCGGATGGTCGGCGCGAAAGTGTCGATCGTGACGCACAAGGTCCAGACTACCCGAGCGCGCATTCGCGGCGTGGCGATCGAGGGGGCGGCGCAAATCGTCTTCGTGGACACGCCGGGGCTCTTCCGACCGCGGCGGCGGCTCGACCGCGCGATGGTTGCGGCAGCCTGGTCCGGTGCCGCGGATGCCGACATCGTC
>JBCDBB010000081.1:0-18109 GCA_039184415.1 Pseudomonadota bacterium | reverse complement strand
GGCGAGCGCCGCTGCGGTCGGCTCGTTGATGATGCGCAGCACTTCGAGCCCGGCGATCTTGCCGGCATCCTTGGTGGCCTGACGCTGGGCATCGTTGAAATACGCCGGGACAGTGATCACGGCTTGGGTGACTTCGTCGCCGAGATAGCTCTCGGCGGTTTCCTTCATCTTCTGAAGGATGAAGGCGGAGATCTGGGAGGGCGAATACTTCTCGCCGCGCGCCTCGACCCAGGCGTCCCCATTGCCGCCATCGACGATGGCGTAAGGGACAATCCCCTTGTCTTTGGTAACGGCTGGGTCATCGACACGCCGTCCGATCAGGCGCTTGACGGCGAAGACGGTGTTTTCTGGGTTCGTCACGGCCTGCCGTTTGGCGGGTTGGCCAACGAGACGTTCGTTGTCGGTGAAGGCGACGATGGAGGGGGTCGTACGCGCCCCTTCGGAGTTTTCGATGACCCGGGCCTGCGATCCATCCATGATGGCAACGCATGAGTTGGTGGTTCCGAGGTCGATACCGATGACTTTTGACATGTGTAATGATCCTTCTGGCGATGTTCAGGGATGACCCAAGAATGGCACCAATCCCCGATCCCGGTCTCAGGCGGCGCGCGCCGCCCTTGTCTGCGGGGGTATATAAGAGTGGCTCTGAAAGCCTGCAACCGCGCGAAGCCGAGCCTACCGCATGAATGCTGACGTTCTTCAAGTCAAGGTTTCTCCGAATGCGATTGACCGACCCTAATGCTGCCACTGTCGACCTGAATGGGGCACACATCTATCCGGGCGCTCTGGACGCGGATGCGCAACGCGCGCTGGTGGCCGAAATTCGAGCCGTTGTTGGCGCGGCACCCCTTTTTCAGCCGGTGACCCAGCGGGGCCGGCCGATGTCCGTCCGAATGACGGCGGCGGGCGATTTCGGCTGGATTTCCGACCGGAGCGGTTATCGCTATGAACGGTGCCATCCAACGGGTTCGCCATGGCCCGCCATCCCGGACCGGCTTCTCTTACTCTGGGCCACGCTGCTGCCCGAGGCGCGCGATCCGGAGTGTTGTCTGGTGAATTTCTACGGGGAGGGTGCGCGGATGGGGCTCCACCAGGACCTGGACGAGGCCGACCTGACCCAACCGGTTCTGTCGGTTTCGCTTGGCGATGACGGACTGTTCCGGGTCGGAGGCGCCGAAAAACCGTCGCCGAGCCGGTCCTGCTGGCTGCATTCGGGCGACGTGGTCGTTCTGGCGGGCAGTGCGCGCCTGGCCTATCACGGGGTCGACCGCATCCGGTTCGGCAGCTCCACCTTGCTCAGCCAGGGCGGGCGGCTGAATCTGACCCTGCGCGTGGTGAACTGAGCATCCAACGGTCTGAACCGCCCGAAAATGCGTGTCAAACGACACCGAAGCGGCGTGAAAGGCATGCTCGCGCGCTTTTGGGCGCTTGATCTGACGCTCTGATAAGGTCTTATCAAGCAGCGTGTTTGCAAGTGACGAGGACACTCAGGTGGATTTTGAGAAGTTAAGCGAGACAATGCGTGATGCCGCGCTCCGCGCGGGCGACGAAATCATGGAGGTCTACGGGACCGAGGATTTCGAGGTTCAGACCAAGGGCGACGACAGTCCGGTCACCGCGGCGGACCAACGCGCGGATGCGCTCATCCTTGCGGCACTGACCGAGGCCTTCCCCGATGTGCTTGTCGTGACCGAGGAACAGGCGGGCACGCATACACAGTCCGCGGCGTCCTTTCTGATCGTCGATCCGCTCGACGGGACCAAGGAATTCATCAAGCGGCGGGGCGAGTTCACTGTGAACATCGCCTATGTCGAGAACGGCCACCCGGTCCGCGGCATCGTCTATGCCCCTGCCAAGGGCCGGCTCTTCTATACCCGTGCCGATGGCAGCACGGTGGAAGAAGCGGGACCGCACAAGTCCGGCGCGCCCGTCGGGGACCTGACCCCGCTCAGCGTTTCGGTACCCGACAATGATGCGCTGATGGTAGTGGCGTCGAAATCCCACCGCGATGCATCCACCGATGCCTATATCGGTCGCTACGCCGTCGAAGACATGAAGAGCGCAGGCTCGTCGCTCAAGTTCTGCCTCGTCGCGGCCGGAGAGGCCGATATTTATCCCCGGTTGGGCCGAACGATGGAATGGGACACGGCCGCCGGCCATGCGGTGCTTGCCGGGGCAGGAGGGGCGGTGGTCCGCTTCGACACACACGAGCCCCTCACCTACGGCAAGCCAGGCTATGAAAACCCCTTCTTCATCGCCTACGCGCCGGGTGTGCACCTCGCCGCGGCAGAGCCTGGCGCGGCGGCCTAGGCGGAGGACAGAGACATCTCCGTTCTGATCGTCATCCCGGCGCGCTATGCGTCCAGCCGCTATCCCGGCAAGCCGCTGGTGCCGCTGACCGGCCCCGACGGGCTGTCGAAGCCGCTGATCCAGCGCAGCTGGGATGCGGCGATGGCAGTACGCGGCGCGGACCGGGTGGTCGTCGCCACCGACGACGACCGCATCGCCGCAACGGTGACGGGTTTCGGCGGCGAGGTCGTGATGACCCCGGCATCCTGTGAAAATGGCACGGCCCGGTGCGCCGTCGCGATTGCCGAGCTGGAGGAGACGCCTGAGATCGTCGTCAATCTGCAGGGCGACGCGCCCCTGACCCCGCCCTGGTTCGTCGAAGACCTGGTGACCCGCCTGCGCGCCGAGACGGAGATCGAGGTGGCAACCCCGGTCCTGCCTTGCGATGGGGCGGCCTTAGCGGCGTTTCGCGAGGACCGGCGCCAGGACCGGGTCGGCGGCACAACGGCCGTGTTCGACCGCCATTGGCGGGCACTCTACTTCTCCAAGGAGGTGATCCCCTTCACCGCCGAGACCTACGAGCCTACGGGCCTGACCCCCGTCTGGCACCATGTCGGCGTCTATGCCTACCGGCCGCGGGCGCTGGCGCTCTATCCTACCCTGAAGACCGGCCCGCTGGAACGGCTCGAGGGTTTGGAGCAGCTGCGCTTCATCGAAAACGGCCACCGCATTCTTTGCGTGGCGGTGGCGGGGCGCGGCCGAAAGTTCTGGGAGCTCAACAATCCCGAGGATGTGGTTCGCGTCGAAGCAGGGTTGGCCGAGATAGATGGATGATGCAGAGCAGGTCCAAGGCAGTCGCAGAATTCACGGCGGAAGTTTACCTAGCGCACAGTTTCGGAGAGTTTTGCAGCACAGCTTGGCTGACAAGCCCGGCTCAAATGTGTAAAGTTCTAGTCAAATGAGTTCCCCAGTGCACGTTGGTCACCGTTAACGACCAGTGAAACGGACACTGATCCTAGTCTGAGTGAGCAAAGTTTAGAGAGCGACATGTCACGTAAAGTTACCAAGGCCGTATTTCCCGTTGCTGGTATGGGAACGAGGTTCCTTCCCGCTACCAAGTCGATCCCAAAAGAGATTATGACATTGGTCGATCAGCCGTTGATCCAGTATGCGATCGACGAGGCACGCGCCGCCGGCATTGAAGAATTCATTTTTGTCACATCGCGCGGGAAATCAGCTCTCGAGGACTATTTCGACGGCGCGCCGGTGCTCGAGGCAGCGCTGGAAAACAAAGGCAAAACCAAGCTTCTCCAAGCGCTGCGCAAGAGCGACATGGACAGCGGCGCGATTGCCTATGTCCGCCAACGTGAGGCGCTCGGGCTCGGCCACGCGGTTTGGTGTGCCCGCCGTCTGATCGGCGATGAGCCGTTTGCCGTATTGCTGCCCGATGATGTGATCACTGGCGATGTGCCCTGCCTGAAACAGATGGTGGACGCCTATGAGCAGACTGGCGGCTGCATGGTCGCGGCGATGGAAGTGCCTTATGAGAAGACGTCGTCCTACGGCGTTCTGGATATCGGCGACGACCACAGCTCCATTGTCAGCGTCAAGGGCATGGTTGAAAAGCCGCCCGCGGACAAGGCACCCTCCAACCTCGCGGTGATCGGGCGGTACATCCTGTCACCCGGCGTTCTGGACAACCTCAACAGCATGAAAATCGGCGCCGGCGGCGAGATCCAGCTGACCGACGCGATCGACGCCGAGATCTCGAATGGCGACGGTGTGTTCGGGTATCGTTTCCGGGGCCAGCGGTTCGACTGCGGTTCGAAGGCGGGATACTTGCAGGCAACGGTCGCGTTCGGGCTCGCGCGGGACGATCTGCGCGATGAATTCGCAACCTTCCTGGACGACTTCATCCGGCTGCGGGATGCGGCCGAGTAGCCCGACCGCCCTGGACCTTCGGATCCCAGAAAAAAGCGCCGGGCGTCATGCCTCGGCGCTTTTTCGTGAGTTACTGCATAAATCAGGCGGCCTTGGTGTTTTCCGTGTCCGTCAGCAGCGCGTGGAGTGTCACCGGCATGTCATTGGCGCGCAGCTTTGCACAGACTGCCGCATTGCGCATTGCCCGGGACACGACGGCGAGCGCCTTGAGATGGCCAACGCCCTCTTCCTCTGGCGCAAAGAGCCCGAACACTAGATCAACAGGCTGCCGATCGACCGCATCGAAATCGATGGGTTTTTCCAGACGCAGAAACACCCCGGCGACGTGTTTCAACCCCTTGATCCGTGCATGGGGCAGGGCAACGCCGCCACCCACACCGGTCGGGCCGATCACCTCGCGGTCCTGCAGCGCATCGATGGCGTCCTTGGGGCACAGACCGTAACAGGCCGCAGCCGTTTCCCCGAGTTCCTGCAGAAGGCGTTTCTTACTGGTCATTCTCCCAATGACGCGGACGGCCTCGGGCTTCAATAAAGACGCGAGTTCCATAACAACTCTCTCTTCGTAACGCTTCAACGGGTGCCGCCGGGATCAATCCAGCCGATATTTCCATCATCACGCCGATACACGACGTTTACGCCGCTGGAGGTCTCGTTCCGAAAGACCAGGATCGGCGCGCCCTTCAATTCCATCTGCATCACGGCCTCGCCAACTGAAATCGACGGGATTCGTGTCTCCAACTCGGCGATGATCATCGGTTCGAGCGACTGCGGTTCCTCCGCAGCGCCATCGCCATCAGATGCCATTACGTAATAGGCTGCGCCCTCGGCTTCAACCGGCTGCGAGCGCTCACGGTGATGATCCTTCAACCGCCGCTTGTAGCGCCGCAGCTGCTTTTCCATCTTTTCGCAGCATTGGTCGAAGGCGCCGTAAACCTCGTGTTCGGCTGCATGGGCCTGAGCAGTCAGCCCGGTGGACAGGTGCAGCGTTGCCTCGCAGCGAAATTCGTGCCCACGCTTCGAGAACACGACAATCGCGTCTGTGGGACGTTCGGCATACTTCTCAATCACCGCCTGCATTGCGTCGGTTACATAGGTCCGAAGCGCCTCTCCGACATCCATATGCTTTCCGGTGATCTGATATCGCATGGCACGTCCTCCGCTTTAGGGCCACGATCTCACAGGCGGCGAGCCGCCGTGTCGGGTTCTGCCCTAGGGCCACATCTGTGGGAGTGCACCGCTACCCTGTTTTCCCGACTCGGCGCAAGGCGGATCGAAACGGAAAACGTGACGCGAACAGGTACCAGCGCAAATCATAGAGTTCAGAAAACGCCGCCGGGGTGAGTCTTGTCAACTCCCGCGCGAGTCAAAAACGCAACGTTCCGCCACAGGGCCCGGCGCTCCGGCGGCGTCAGTCGATTCGGAAGCTTTGACCCAGATAGACTTGGCGCACATTCTCATTGGCGATCACATCTTCGGCGGTTCCATCCATGAGAACCATGCCATCATGCAGAATGTAGGCACGATCAACGATCTTGAGAGTTTCACGCACATTATGATCCGTAATGAGAACACCGATTCCCCGGCTTTTCAGCTCCCGCACCAGAGTGCGGATGTCGCCCACGGCGATCGGATCTACCCCGGCGAAGGGCTCGTCCATCAGGATGTAGCGTGGTGACGCCGCCAGGCAGCGCGCGATTTCGACACGACGGCGTTCGCCGCCGGAGAGCGACACGGCCCTCGCCTCACGCAGGTGTGTGATCGAAAACTCGCTCAGCAGTGCTTCGAGCCGCACCTGCCGGGTTTGACGATCAGGTTCCGAGATCTCGAGAATCGACAAAATATTGTCTTCGACATTCATGCCTCGAAAAATGCTGTTTTCCTGCGGGAGGTAGCCGATGCCGAGTTTAGCGCGACGATACATCGGCAGATCGCTGACATTGCGTCCATCCAGGATGACCTCGCCGCCATCCGCTGCCACCAGCCCGGCGATTGTGTAGAAACAGGTCGTCTTGCCCGATCCGTTCGGCCCGAGGAGCGCCACGACCTCGCCGCGCTGGAGCGACAGGGACACGTCGCGGATCACGGGCTTCTTGGAATAGAACTTCCGCAGGCCGCGTACTTCCAGCCCACCGCTGCCCGTGGCGACTGTGAGATGGGCGCTCATTGTTGCTCGCTGCCCGGCTGCAGGATCGTGCGGACCCGACCGTCCATCTGACCCGCACCCGTCGTGACATCCCAGACCATGCGCGTGCCGTTGATGGTGTTGGGCCCCTGGGTCAGCAACACGTTGCCGGTCATCACGACCTCATCGCTCGCAAGGGTGTAGACCGCCTTGTCGGCTTCTGCCTCTTCCGTCGGTGTGACCATCAAAACCCCGCCGGTCGCTGTAATAGTGTCGACCTCTGTACCGACCGTACCATCGGGCAGAATGACATACTGCACAATCATCTCCGGCGCATTGATCCTGATTTCGCCCTGCACGACAACCACATCGCCCGTGAATAAGGCGGATCCGGCGTTTTGATCGACCGTCAATTGGTCGGAGGTGACCTCAACAGGTTCCTGCTGGTTCTCCTCATCGACGCTCTGGATCTGGACATCGGTCGTCTGGGCCGGTGCTGCTTGCGCGAAAGCAAGGCAGATCGCGACCGCGGCCAGGGCGGGCGAGGCGGGTGCAATGGTCATTTCGGCTCTTCCTCGTCCCCTTTGGGATCGTATAGCAGCCGCACGTTCCCGGTGAAAACGGTAACCGAGCCGCTGCCGAGATCCGGCTGGCCACGCATCTCCATACTGTCGGCATCCAGTGTGCCGAGCGGACCAAAGGCGTGCACTGGTCCCGGTGAAACAAGCAGGCTGAGATCCGTCGCAATCTCGATCTCGTCGGAAATTGCCGTATGGCCATCGTCGCGGCGCAGGCGCACATCACCGGTCATCCAGGCCACGCCCGCGATCTCATCCAGGCGCCCGCTCTGGCTGGTCATCGTGTAGGAGACGCCGTCCGTCCGGTCGATCTGGCCGCTAAGCTGGGTGCCGGAGTAGGCCGAGTCCTGGTCCGGAACGGGGCGCAGTTCGACCGCCTCGAGTTGAAGGATGCTGCCGGTCTCGGTGACGCTGCGATAATCGGGCCGGGCCAAATGCTCGTCCTTGGCGAGCTCTTCGATATCGATATCGACAAAGCGCAACGGCTCTCCCTCGCGCCCCGGGCGTGACACGACGAACAAAAGCGACAGTATGCCGAGCGCAATGATCGGCAGGATGACCTTGGTCGCCGAGATAAGCTTGGAATATGCGTTGTCGCCAAGCGCCATCGCGTCAAACCACCCCCGCCCTCAGGCAATCATGGATCGTGATCAGACCGGCCGCGTGGTCCGGTCGGTCCGGCGCGACGGCGAAGAGTGAGGTGATCTGCTTGTCCTGCATGATCCGTACCGCTTCCTCCGCAAGCGCGTCGGTCGCGATGGTTTTCGGACCGGCGGTCATCACGTCGCCGGCGTTCTGGTCGAGCAGACCCTCCATGTGGCGCCGCAAGTCACCGTCGGTCACGATCCCGGCGAGTGCGCCGCCTTTGTCGGTGACGCCCAGGACGCCAAAGCCCTTCTGGCTCATCGTTATCAACGCCTGACCCATTGGGGTTTCCCGGTCGACCATGGGCATCGCTTGGCCGCCATGCATCAGATCGGCAACGGTCGAGAGCCGCGCGCCGAGCTTGCCCCCGGGATGGAACTGGCGGAACAGTTCCGGCGTGAACTCGCGATGCTTCATCAGCGCAATCGCCAGCGCATCGCCAAGCGCGAGCGTCATGGTGGTGGAACTCGTGGGCACGATTCCCGTCCCGCAAGCTTCCGGCATCTGCGGCAGTACCAGCGCGACGTCGGACTGGCGCAAGAGGGTGCTCTCGGGGCGGCTCGCCACACCGATCAGAGGGATGCCGAACCGGCGGGTATGGGCAACCATGTCCGACAGCTCCGGCGTTTCCCCCGAATTGGACAGCATCATCACCACGTCGCCCTGCACCAGCATGCCCAGATCGCCGTGGCTCGCCTCGGCCGGGTGCACGAATTGAGCAGGTGTTCCGGTCGAGGCGAACGTCGCCGCGATCTTGCGTGCGATATGGCCCGATTTGCCCATGCCGGACACGATCACTCGCCCGCGGGCGGCCAGGATCAGCTCGACCGCGGCCTCAAAACGGGCGTCGAGGGCTGCTTCGAGCGCGCGAAGCGCGGCGATCTCGGTGGCGATGACCGCGCGACCGGTCTCCTGAAAGCTGCTTGGCATATCCTTCAATGATCAAAGATGTCCGTTTCCGGCCATCCCTCCAGGTCGAGAAGCGCCCGTGTGGGCAAAAAGTCGAAGCAGGACTGCGCGAGGCGCATGCGGCCCTCGCGCTCCAGCCTCGCATTCAGATGGTCACGCAGACGGTGCAGGTAAAGAACATCGGACGCAGCGTAGTCGAGTTGTGCGTCGGTGAGCGACTCTGCGCCCCAATCGCTCATCTGCTGGTGTTTGGAGATGTCGATGTCCAGCAGTTCCATGAGCAGCACCTTGAGCCCGTGACGGTCGGTGTAGGTCCGGATCAGCTTGCTGGCGATCTTGGTGCAATAGACCGGTGCCGCCAGCGCGCCGAGGGCATTCTGCAACGCTGCGATGTCGAAACGTCCGAAATGGAAAAGCTTCAGAACGCTCGGGTCGCGCAGCAGACGCTCCAGGTTGGGCGCGCTGGTCTGACCGCGCGCGATTTGCACCATGTGGGCGTCCCCGTCGCCCGCCGACAGTTGGACAAGGCACAGCCGGTCGCGTCCTGGACGCAATCCCATGGTCTCGCAATCGATCGCGACGACAGGGCCCAGGTTCAGATCATCGGGCAGGTCGCCCTTGTGAAGATGGTTTGCCACGGGTCCTCCCCAAAGAGCATTCCGGGAGGGACGATCCGCATGGGCCGGTTCAGCGACGGCGCAGTCAAACGGTCAGCGCGTCTCCATCCCGGCGGCCATGTGGGTGCCGGCACCCGCGTCACAAGCCTTTGGAAGAAAAGCGGTTGCGGGTCAAGAATGTGCCGTCCCGATGCGCTGTTCCCGCGCCTTTGCCGCCACATGCGCACGACGGGTGCGTCGTGAAGCTCGACGCAAAAGGGGGATGCCAAGCTCGCCCTCGCGTGTCAGGCTTGGTGCGCCGGCTCATCCGGCGGTCAATAGGTGCGGTATGACGCTTCTGAACACGATGCTGAACCCGGCTCAGGACCCCATTCTGGCCTATCTGGCCGCGCCGGAGGGTGCGGTGCTGGCGCTCATCGCGGGGACCGAGGGACCGTCCTACCGACCTGTCGGAGCCACTATGGCTGTATTTTCCGAGGACACCCGTGTCGGCACACTGTCCTCGGGCTGCATCGAGAATGACATCGCCGTGCATGCGATGCGTGTGCGCGACGAGGGACAGCCGCGCATGCTGCGCTATGGCCGCGGTTCGCCCTTTATCGACATCCAGCTGCCCTGCGGCGGTGGGCTCGACATTCTGCTCTTGCCGACCCCGGATCGTGCCGTGCTGACGCAACTGGCCGAAAACCGCGACGCGCGCCTGCCCTGCACGCTGGAGGTGGAGATCGCCAGCGGTACGATGCGGCTCCTAGAGACCGGCGAGACCGGACGCGAGGGCGATCTGCTGCGGGTGCGGTCCGAGCCGGACCTGCGGTTTCTGGTCTTCGGCAAAGGACCGGAGGCCAGCACATTCGCCGCGCTCGTGCAGTCGGCAGGCTATCCCAACTTGCTGCTGTCTCCGGATGCCGAAACCCTGGCGGAGGGCGCGTCGGCGGGTTGCAAGACGCGGATGCTCACCGAGCAGACGTTTCCGAAGGATCTGGATCCTGATGCGCGTACGGCCATCGTGCTTTTCTTTCACGACCATGATTGGGAGCCGCCGATCCTGGAGGGGGCGCTCGAAACCCCGGCCTTCTATATCGGCGCCCAGGGCAGCCAGCGCGCGCGCGACACGCGGCTGATGATGCTGGAGGCGATGGGCGTTTCCGCCGAAAAGCGTGCGCGACTGCGCGGCCCGGTCGGTCTGATCCCCTCGGCGCGCGACCCTGGCACGCTGGCCGTGTCCGTTCTGGCCGAGATTCTGGCGACAGCAATGACGCGCTGACATCGACGGTTGCCCATCACAAAAAAAGCCGCCCAAGGTCGGCTTTGTCGCGGTCACTGCGGTGCGGGCTCAGCCCTGGCGCGCCTTGAACCGTTTCTGGGTCTTGTTGATGACATAAACCCGGCCCTTGCGGCGCACGACGCGACAATCGCGGTGACGCTGCTTGAGCGAGCGAAGTGAGTTTCTGACCTTCATGGTCCTCTCCTGTTCCTCGCGGCGCGTCCGCGCCCCGTTAAATCCCTGATCCCGCGTGTGCGGAACCTGTGAATGGTGGGCGGTACTGGGATCGAACCAGTGACCCCTACGATGTCAACGTAGTGCTCTACCGCTGAGCTAACCGCCCGCCCGCCGCCGCGATCCCTGTCCGCTTCGCTCGTATGCGTCACACCATGACCCTGAAAACGAAACAGACGCGGGGGCTCCGCGTCGGTGGCTGGGCTATAATGGGAGTCGATGGGGCGTTCAAGGGGTTTTGGCGGTGGGCAGAATCTGGCTATATGTTCCTTGGACCCAAAAAGAAGACGCCCGTGCCCTATCGCCTTGTTCGACCAGATACCTGCCTGACCGGCGTCGTGTTCGCCTCCCCTCATAGCGGGCGGCAGTATCCTTCCGATTTCCTGCGGGCGACACAGCTCGATGCGCTGGCAATCCGCTCTTCGGAAGATGCTTTTGTCGATCTGCTGATCGAGGATGCGCCGCGTCTGGGTGCGCCGCTGATGCTCAGCCGGGTGCCCCGCGCCTATGTCGACCTCAACCGCAGCGCGGACGAGCTTGACCCCGCGCTCGTGACCGGCGTGCGCCGGGTGGCACACAATCCGCGGGTCACATCGGGCCTCGGTGTAATCCCCCGCGTCGTGGCCAACGGGCGGGCGATCTATCGCGGCAAGCTCAGCCTGACCGAGGCTCGGCGCCGTATCGCCAAGTACTGGCAGCCCTACCACAGCGTGCTGGATGACCTGCTGCGCGAGCAGCGGGCGCTGTTTGGCAAAGCGGTTCTCGTCGATTGTCATTCGATGCCGCACGAGGCCATCGGCGGGTTCACCCGGAGCAATGCGCCCACGCCCGAGGTCGTTCTGGGCGATCGTTTCGGTGCCTCGGCCGATACGGAAATCGTCGACCGAATCGAGGCCGCCTTTGCCGCCGAGGGGTTGAGAGTTGGCCGCAACGCGCCGTTCGCGGGCGCTTACATCGCTCAGCAATATGGCCGCCCGGCACAGCGTCAACACTGCGTTCAGATCGAACTCGATCGCGCCCTCTATATGGACGAGGCGACAATGGAGCAGAAACCCGAGTTCGCAGAGGTTCAGCGCATGATGACCCGCATTATGGCCGAGATCGTTGATATCGGGCGTATCGAACTGCCCGTCGCGGCGGAGTAGCGGGATCCGGGCCGTCGCCGGGCCGCGGCGACACGCAAGGCCGATGCGAGGTTAGCGCAGCGCGCGCCCCTTGACGATTGCGTCCTTTCCGAATCGAGCGCGGATCGCGTCGCTCGCCCGTTCAGCACCAGCGCGCCGCGCGGCGGCGGGGTCAAGCAGGTCCGCGGTCCGATCGGCGGCCCCGGCCGGGCAGAGTTCAGACAAACCTACGCCGATCAGCCGAAAGGGACCCTGATCGAGCGCACTGCGCAGCATTTCGGCTGCTGTGGCGTGCAGAACATCGGCAAGCTGTGTCGGATCGCCGAGGGCATGGCGCCTGGAAATCAACCCGTGATCGCTGCGCTTGAGTTTCAACACCACCACCCTACCAGCCAGTTCGCGTGCCTTGGCCCGGTCGCTGACCTTTTCCGCCAACCGCCATAGATGCCCGTCCAGCAGGTCCGGTGCAGCCGTGTCCTCGTGAAAGGTCGTCTCGTGGCTGATCGACTTGATCGGCGTGCGGGCCGAAACCCGCCGCGCATCCTGACCGCGGGCGAGATGCCACAGGCGCTCGCCCATCGTGCCGAACCGGGCGATCAGGTCCTTACGCTCCCACCGCAGCAGATCCGCGAAGGTCCGGATCCCCGCACGCCCCAGAGCGGCCTTTCCGGCGGCGCCGACCCCCCAGATCAATTCGACGGGCTGGTCGCGCAGGAACTCGTCGGTCTCTTTCTGCCCGATCACGGCGAAGCCGCGGGGCTTGTCGAGGTCTGAGGCAACCTTGGCCAGAAACTTGTTGTGTGAGAGTCCGATGGATCCGGTCAGGCCGAGATCCGTTTCCATACGCCGGACCAGCCCCGCCAATATGACCGCCGGCGGCGCGCCATGGAGCCGTTCAGTGCCCGTAAGATCGAGAAAGGCCTCATCGAGGGAGAGCGGTTCAACGGCCGGGGTCAACGCCTCCATCATTGCGCGGATCTCTCGGCTGATCTCAACGTAGCGTTCCATCCGGCCCTTCACGACCACCGCGTCTGGGCAGAGCGCGAGGGCTTTGAACATCGGCATGGCCGACCGCACGCCGCGAATTCGGGCGATGTAGCATGCGGTCGAGACCACGCCCCTGCGCCCGCCACCGACGATCACCGGCTTGTCCCGCAGGTCCGGATCGTCGCGCTTTTCCACCGAGGCATAGAACGCATCGCAATCCATATGGGCGATGGAGAGGTCGAAGAGCTCGGGATGCGCCACGACTCGACGCCCGGCACAGGCCGGGCAACGCGGACCGGTCTCAAACTGGGTCAGACAATCGCGACAAAGGGCAGGCATGGGAGGATCCGGGATGCGAGATGCGCGCGCTTAGTCTAGAGCGGACCGGAGCGATAAGGGAAGCGGGCCGCAGAATGTCATATGCCGGATTTGACGGACGCGCCTTTATCGGGGCGAAACTTGCGCTCTTTGTCGGGCAACATTTGCTCGTGACTCTGCGTGACGACCGACCTGACCTGCCATACCGGGCCATGTGGGACTTCCCCGGCGGCGGCCGTGAGGCGGGTGAAACGCCGGTAGATTGCGTGTTGCGCGAGACGCGCGAGGAGCTGGGGCTCGAGCTTGTCCCGGGCGATCTGTGTTGGGGACGCGGTTTCGGGATGGGATCGGGGCGCGGTTGGCTTTTTCTGGCGCGTGTGAAGCGCGTGGAGCTTGGCAAAATCCGCTTTGGGGACGAAGGGCAGGGCTGGCGCCTGATGCTCCCCGATATCTATCTCGGCCACCCCCGCGGCATCCCGTTTCTGAAACAACGTCTGGCCGTCGCGCGCGCTTGTTTGCCGACTGCGTGATATTTACGCCACGTCAGCGCGGAAAAGCCCTTCATTTCAACGTGACCGGGCATTCTCTGAGCGATGATTCCATGCTATGCAAGTCGCAGACCGGGAGAGCGCGGATCGCCGTCGCCGAAGGAGCAATCGCCCCGAAAACTCTCAGGCACCAGGACCGGTCTAGGACAGGAACACTCCGAAGAGCGGCGCCCCGTTGCGGCGTCCACCGAAGGAGCAAGCCCGTATCGGATGGTCTGGTCGGGTGAATCTCTCAGGTACAGGACGGAGGGGGCGTTCGCGGCAATTCGCCGTGTTACGCTAGGAGACCGTCCATGTCCGATATTGCCATCCTCGGCGCCGGCATCACCGGCATCACCACAGCCTTCGAACTGCACCGCCGCGGCCACGCGGTTACCGTCTATGATCGGCAGCGCTACGCCGCGATGGAGACGAGCTTTGCCAATGGCGGGCAACTCTCAGCCAGCAATGGCGAGGTCTGGAACTCCTGGGCCACGGTCTTCAAGGGCCTGAAATGGATGTTCAAGGCCGATGCGCCGCTGTTGGTGAGCCCGACGCCAAGCTGGCACAAGCTGAGCTGGATGGCCGAGTTCCTCGCCGCCATTCCCAGCTACCGCACAAACACCATCGAGACCGCGCGCATGGCGATGCGGGCGCGTCATGTGCTGACCGGCATGGCCGAAGAGGCGGGCGTCGATTTCGACCACAGCCCTGCGGGTATCCTGCACTTCTACAAAACCCGGGCCGAACTGGAGAAAGCCCGCAAGGTCACGGCGCTCTATGCCGAAGCCGGGCTGAAGCGCGAGGAGCTGACCCCCGACGAAGTCAGGGCGAAGGAACCCAAGCTGACGGGGCAGTTTGCGGGCGGGTACCTGACCGAAAGCGACAGCACCGGCGACATCCACAAGTTCACCTTCGGCCTTGCCGAATGGCTGCGCGCGCGCGGCGTGCAATTCGCCATGGGATGCGAGATCGCGAGCGCCGAGGCCGAGGCCGATGGGGTGCGCATCGCGACCGCCGAAGGCTCTGTGCGCCGCCATGATCGCGTCGTCGTGTGCGCGGGCACCGGAAGCCGGGCACTGGCGCGCGGATTTGGCGACCGCGTGAACATCTATCCGGTCAAGGGCTACTCGATCACCGTGAACCTGCATGACCATGCCAGCCAGAATGCGGCGCCTACCGTGTCGCTGCTTGACGATGACGCCAAGATCGTCACCTCGCGGTTGGGGCGTGACCGGTTCCGCCTTGCTGGAACGGCAGAGTTCAATGGTGACAACCGGGATATCCGCATGGATCGGATCGTTCCGCTGATCAGGTGGTGCGAACGCTACTTCCCGGATGTCTCGACGGAGCAGGTGGTGCCCTGGGCTGGTTTGCGCCCGATGATGCCGGCGATGATGCCGCGCGTCGGACGGGGCCGCAGCCCGCGGGTTTTCTACAATACCGGGCATGGGCATCTCGGCTGGACGCTGTCGGGCGCGACGGCGGCAACCATCGGCCAGGTGGTCGACGGGACCGAACAGGCTGAACGCCCCACCGCAGTTGCCGGGACCGCGCTTCTGGCAGACTGAGAGCCGCTGCGCATTTAACGCACGGGTTCGGCCCGGATCTCATTGAACGGGGTCCGGGCCTTCGATACGCTCCGCCGGAACGAAACAGATAATCCGGACATCCATGGATCCTCAGGCGGAACTAGAAAGTGCTTTCGAATCCGTGCTGGGCCTGAGCACGGCCAATATCGCGGGCCTGCTGCTTGCCGGTCTGGTCATCCTGTGTCTGTTTCTGGGCGTTCGGATCGTTCCCCAGTCACAAAAGTTCGTGGTGGAGCGGTTTGGCAGGCTGCGCTCGGTGCTGTCTCCGGGCCTCAATTTGATCGTTCCGTTTCTGGACCGCGTGGCGCACAGGGTTTCGATCCTTGAGCGCCAGCTCCCCGCAGCCAGTCAGGACGCGATCACCGCCGACAATGTACTGGTTCAGGTGGAGTCGAGCGTCTTCTACCGCATTCTCGAACCGGAACGGACGGTCTACCGGATCAAAGACGTCGATGGCGCCATCGCCACCACGGTCGCGGGAATCGTGCGGGCGGAGATCGGTAAGATGGAGCTCGACGAGGTTCAGGCGAACCGCGCCCGGCTGATCAAAACGATCAAGGCAAGCGTCGAGGAGGCTGTGACCGATTGGGGGATCGAGGTCACTCGGGTCGAGATCCTCGATGTCGCGCTGGACAAGCAGACCCGCGAGGCGATGCTGCAGCAGCTCAATGCGGAACGCGCGCGCCGGGCACAGGTAACAGAAGCCGAAGGGCAGAAGCGGGCCGTCGAGCTTCAGGCGGATGCAGAGCTCTACGCTGCGGAGCAAGCCGCCAAGGCCCGCCGCGTCGAAGCCGAGGCCGAAGCCTATGCCACGAAGGTGGTGGCCGAGGCGCTTGCCGAAACCGGGCTGGAGGCAGCGCAGTACCAGATCGCGCTCAAGCAGGTCGAGGCGCTGGCCCAGATCAGCTCCGGACAGGGGCAGCAGACCGTCGTTCTGCCGTCTCAGGCGATCGAGGCGTTCGGCGACGCGTTCTCCATGCTTAAGGGGCGCGCGCGGTGATCAGCGATCCCTGGACCTGGATCATCGCGGCGGTGGTTCTGGCCGCGCTCGAGGTGGTGATCCCGGGCTATGTCTTCCTGGGCTTTGCGATCGGCGCCGCCGCAATCGGACTGCTTCTGGGCGTGGGCGGGCCCTTCGCCGCCTGGATTGCCGGCTCGGGCACGCTGCTTGTGCTGAGCTTCGCTGTCGTTTCTGTTCTGGCATGGATCGGTCTGCGGCGATGGCTGTCCGGTGGCGCCAAATCGGTTCGGCGGATCGAAAACGACATCAACGACGACTGAGCCGCAGGCTCCTGCCGCAAGCGCCCGGATCCGCGCTAGGCTGCCCGGGGCGGCAAAGCGTCGAGGATGGTCTCCGCGGCGTCGCGCGGAGACGCGGCTTGCCAGACCGGGCGGCCCACCACGATATGATCGGCGCCTGCCGCGATTGCCGCGGCCGGTGTTGCGATGCGCTTCTGATCGCCCTTGTCTGTTCCCGCGGGCCGCACCCCGGGGGTCACGATCAGCCGGCCCTTCGCTTGCGGCAGGTCGCGGATCGGCCCGGCCTCCTGCGGAGAGGCGATGACCCCGTCCGCGCCGGCCTCAAGGGCCCGTGCCGCGCGTTCCTCCACGATCTCGGCGATGTCCCCGGCACGGATCAGACAGGCGTCGAGATCCTTCCGATCAAGCGAGGTCAGAACCGTGACGGCAAGGATCTTCAGACCGGAGTCGGCCGCGCCCTCTTTGGCCGCTTTCACAACATGAGGATCACCATGGACCGTCAGGAAATCGAGATCGAACCGCGCCAGCCCGCGCACCGCGGCCTCTACCGTCGCGCCGATATCGAAGAGCTTCATGTCGAGAAATATGCGTTTGCCGTGGTCCTGTTTCAGCTCATTGGCCAGCGCCAGGCCGCCGCCCGTGAGCATCCCCAGCCCGATCTTGTAGAAGCCCACCGCGGGTCCGATGCGCTGGACAAGGTTCAGACCGCTCAGGGCGTCGGGGACATCGAGGGCGACGATCAGGCGGTCATCGGTCATGGGCTGGGTCATGGGGCAGGGCTCCGAAAAGTGTCCCGCCCTAGACCGGGACCGCGGCCAACTCAAGCTAGCCGGCGGTCTGTGTCAGCAGATCGTCGTAAAACGCGGCCACGACCGGTGCATGGTCGGGCTCCGGAAACTTCGGATCACTGGCGAACGCAATGCTCTCGTCGGGCAGGATCTCGTTGTGGATTTCGGTGTGGCTGAAGCTGCGGACCATGGTGCGAGAGGCCAGGATATGATCGATCATCTCGCCTTGCCCCTTGTGATAGAGCGAAAAGCGCGAGCTTTCCGGCACGTTGTTTTCCAGAGGGATCATTACCCGCGTCGCCAGCGCGCCGTTGCCCGTGTCCTCGACCCGTCCGCGCAGGGCATTCACCGGCACCTCGTCGCTGTCGGCGTTGAAGTCGCCGAGAATCACAATGGCAGCACTCGGATCCTCGTCAAAGATCCCGTCGATCACGACCCGTGCCTCCAGTGCCGCGCCGACGCGTTTCATGGAGGACACGAAGTACCCTTCGGCCCATCCCGCCGAGGACGCCCAGGTGTATCGGTCCTCCATGAGATCGCTGGCCCGTGTCGCGAGCTTGGATTTGAAGTGGACATTGAGCACATGGAGCAGCGTACCGTTCGGCCCCCGCAGCTGCGTATAGAGCAGCGGGCGCTCCCAGCCGAGCGTCTTTGGCTCCTCGTCCCCGGCGATCACCCGCTGATAGACAGGGTTGGGCACCACATCGCCATTGATCTGGCGGATCTCCTCGGCCTGCCAGCCTGGCGGAAAGGCGGTGACGAGGTTTCGCTGGTCATACACCTGCGATCCGTCGGCCAACTTGGTCGAGATCAGCTCATGGCCGGCGTAGCGCGTCTCGGCGAGCAATGCGCGCAGGGCATGAAGATCTCTTGGCTCGCCGGTGCGCTCCTGTCCATTGATCTCCTGAAAGCAG
>JBCDBB010000080.1:0-18204 GCA_039184415.1 Pseudomonadota bacterium | reverse complement strand
GGCCGGCGGCGCGTCAGCGGCGCTGGACCGACAGGAGGGAGCGCCCCTTGCGCGGTCCTCGGGTCTGCCCGAACCATCCAGGCGCCGGCGCGCCCTGCACCGCGTGCGCCTGACGCGGACCGCCAGAACGTGGCACGGCGGGGCTCTAGGACACGATCTGCAGCCAGATCCAGGCCGAGACCGCACAGGTCGCCGTTCCGACCAGCACGCTCGTGGCCGCCACCCGTCGGGCGCGGCCATAGAGGTCGGCGAAGATATAGGTGTTCACTCCGGGTGCCATGGCGGCGGTGATGACTGCGGCGCGCAGGGCCTCCTGGCCGAGGCCGAAATACTGCACCATGGCGTAGGCGATGGCCGGGTGGACCACGAGAGACAGGGTGACGATGAACCCGACGGTCCAGAGATCGCCCTCTGGCCGGTAGCGCGCCAGCACTCCGCCGAGCCCGAAGAGCGCGGCGGGCAGGCCGGCGCGGGCCATCAGTTCCACCGCTTCGCTCATCACCAGAGGCAGCGCCACGCCCGAGAGGTTCACAGCAAACCCGGCGGCGATACCGAGTATCAGCGCGTTGGAAAACATCGCCTTGAGGATCCGCGGCACGGCCCCGATCACATTGCCCGACCGGTTGCGCACGATCTCCATCGTCGTGATGCCGAGGAGATATCCAAAGGGCGAATGGATCGCGATGATCGAAAAGACCGGCGCCAGCGCGTCCTCGCCATAGGCGCGCCCGGCAATCGGCAGACCCAGCAGCACGGTGTTGGCAAAGAGACAGCAGAAGCCGATCACAACGCTGTCCTCCCAGGGCCGGGAGAAGAGAAACCGCGCCCCGAGGATGCCCAGGACGAACACCGCGATGGATCCGGTATAGTAGCTGGCCAGCAGCAGCAGGTCGAAATCCTCGCCCAGATCGATCCCGGCGATGGCCAGAAACAGCAGGCAGGGGATGGCGAAGCGCTGGGTGAAGCGCATCAGCGCATCGACGCCGGCGTCCGTGAAATAGCCCAGCCGCACCGCCGCGTAGCCGAACCCGATCACGAGAAAGACCGGCAGGATGATCTCGATCAGCGCGCCCACCGGTCAGGCCGGAAAGCTCAGGACCATCCCGTCATAGGCTGGTGTGATATGGGGCGGCGTCTCGGCCTCCAGCGTGGCATAGTCGAGATCGATATGCATGTTGGTCAGCACCGCGCGCACCGGGGCGGCTTCGGCGATCCATTCCAGCGACCTTTCCAGATGGGCATGGCTGGGATGGGGCGTGCGGCGCAGGCTGTCGAGGATCCAGCAGTCGAGCCCGCGGAGCATCGGCCAGCTCTCCTCGGGGATCTCGTAGACATCGGGCAGATAGGCCACGCCGCCGATGCGGAAGCCGAGCGCGTCGATGCTGCCATGGTTCACCCGGATCGGGCGGAGCGTCACCGGACCGCCATCGCCGGCGATGGTGACGTCGCCGGCGATCGTCTCCATCTCAAGGATCGGCGGATAAGGCGAGCCCTCGGGCTGGACGAAGGCATAGCCAAAGCGGGTCAGCAGGTCGGTCTGGGTCGAGGCGTCGGCCCAGACGCGCAGGCGCTGCCGCGTGTTGAAGACGATCATGCGCAGATCGTCGAGCCCGTGAACATGGTCGGCATGGGCATGGGTGTAGACCACGCCGTCGAGCGTGCCGACATCGGCGTCGAGCAGCTGGGAGCGCAGGTCCGGCGAGGTGTCGATCAGCACCCGCGTCGTGCCGTCACCGGTCCGGCGTTCCACCAGCAGCGAGCAGCGCCGGCGGCGGTTGCGCGGGTTCTCCGGATCGCAATCGCCCCAGATCCCGCCAAGCCGCGGCACCCCGCCCGAGGACCCGCACCCCAGAATGGTGAGACGCAGATCCGCCATCAGGCGGCGACGCCCCCGCTGCCGGTCGAATCGCTGCCGGGCCAGGCCGCGGCCTTGGCGAAGAGACGGTCGAAATTCTCGGTCGTCTGCCGCGCGAGCGCCTCGGGCGTCATCTCCAGCGCCTCTGCCATGCGGGCGGAGGTCAGGGCGACATAGGCAGGCTCGTTGCGCTTGCCTCGATGGGGCGGCGGCGCCAGGTAGGGCGCGTCGGTCTCCACCAGCAGCCGGTCGCGGGGGGCGGCGGCAAAGATCTCGCGGAGCGCGTCCGAGCGCGGGAAGGCGGCGATGCCGGAGATCGAGAGATAAAATCCCAGATCCAGCGCCGCCTGGGCCAGGCCCGGGCCGCTGGAGAAACAGTGCATGACGCAGGCGTAGGGCGCGGCGCGATGTTCGTCGGTCAGGATCCGGGCCATGTCCTCGTCGGCGTCGCGGGCATGGATGATGAGCGGCAGACCGGTCTGGCGCGTGGCCTCGATATGGACCGCGAGGCTCTCGGCCTGCACCGCCGCGCTTTCGGACGTGTAGTGATAGTCGAGCCCGGTCTCGCCGATGCCGACCAGTTTGGGATGCCGGGCCAGCGCGGTCAGATCCTCCACCGTCGCCATGGGCTCGTCCGCCGCGCTCATCGGATGGGTGCCGGCGGCCCAGAAGACCGGCGCATGCGCCTCGGCGATGGCACGGACGCCCGGCGCGTTGCGGAGCCTCGTGCAGATCGTGACCATGCGCGTCACCCCTGCCGCGGCGGCGCGGGCGACGACCTGGGGCAGTTCTGCGGCGAAATCGGGAAAAACCAGGTGGCAGTGGCTGTCGACCAGCCGGACCCCCGGCGCGGGTTCATCACTCATCTGCGCCTCTCACGGACGGCCCGCGCGCGCCGCCACCTCGTCAATCCTGCGCACCATATCAAGGATGACACTGTGAGGGTCAAGATTGACCGCCTCGGCATGGGCGAGACGGGCGCCGAGGCTCTGGTGGATCTCGGCCCAGTGCCGTGCCGCCCCCGGTCCCGGGGCGAGTGTGCGGCGCCATGATGCGGGGTCGAGCGGGTCCGTCGGCGTCACGATCCCGGCGCGGGCGATGGCGGCGATCTCCTGGGACAGGAGCCGGTAGAAGAGCCGCCGCTCCGGCGCCTTGGCCGCGGTACCGAGCCGGTCGGCGAGCTTGAGCGCGGCGCGCCGGTCATGGCCGGGAAGCGAGGCAAAGAGCATGCCGACCGCCCGGTCGAGTTCCAGCCCGTCCTGCATCAAGAGATCCCACGCGATGCCGGGGCTGCCGGCGCTGAGATGCTCAAGCCGGGCCATCTGCTCCGATCCCTCGGGCAGATCCGCCCCGGCCTGGGCCAGCGCACGGGTCAGCGCGTCGGGGGAGAGGGGCGCGCAGCGCAGGAGGCGGCAGCGCGAGCGGATGGTGGGCAGGAGCGCGGAGGGCCTGTGGCAGACCATGAGCAGTGTGGCGCGGGCGGGCGGCTCCTCGATCAGCTTCAGAAGCGCGTTGGCGGCGTTCGTGTTGAGCTCATCAGCGGCATCGACGATCACGACCCGGTGGCCGCCCTCGGCCGCGCTCAGCCCGAAGAACCTCTGCAAACCCCGGGCAGCTTCCACGGTGATGTCCTGGCGCAGGCGCTTGCGGTCCGGGTCCCAGGGACGGCGGAGCAGGAAGAGGCCGGGCTCCGACAGGGCGGCGATGCGCCGGGCGACGGGATGGTCGGGCGCGACATCGAGACTGGCGGGCGCGGGGGCGTCGCCGAACAGGCCCGCCTCCGTGGCGGGTGTCGCGATCAGGTGGCGCGCGATCCGCCAGGCCAGCGTTGCCTTGCCGATACCTTCGGGCCCGGCGATGAGCCAGGCATGGTGGCGGCGGCCCGAGGCGGCGGCGGCCAGGAACTCGGCCTCGGCGGCCTCCTGTCCGAAGAGCCGAGGGGTCTCGCGCGGGTGGGGGGCGCCTTCGCGCCGGTCGGGCTCTGGCAGATCCTCGCGCGGCTGGCTCATGCGGCGAGGGCGCCGAGGGCTGTGCGGATGTCGGCGGCCACGGCGGCTTCGGCGCGATCCCCGTCGATCAGGCGGCAGCGGTCCGGCACGTGCCGGGCGAGATCGAGAAAGCCGGCGCGGAGCTTTTCCTGGAACGGAAGTCCGAAGCTTTCGAACCGGTCTTCTCCGTCCCCGCCGGCCTGAAGGCGCGCGCGGCTCCGGGCCAGGGCGCGGGCGGGGTCCATGTCGATGACGAAGGTCAGGTCGGGGTCGCGTCCGATCATCAAAGCGTGGAGCTGATCCACGAGCCTGGCGAGCTCGCCACGCGTTGCGCCCTGATAGACCCGCGTGCTGTCGGCGAAGCGGTCGCAGATCACCGTGGCGCCGCGGGCGAGGGCGGGGTCGATGGTGCGTTCCAGGTGATCGCGGCGCGCGGCGGTGAAGAGCAAAAGCTCGGTCTCGGGCGACCAGCGGCCGGGCGCGCCTTCGACCAGGAGCCGGCGGATGTCCTCGGCGCCGGGTGCGCCGCCGGGTTCGCGGGTCAGCACCACATCGGCGCCTTGGGCGCGCAGATACTCCGCCAGGAGCCGCGCCTGGGTGGATTTGCCGGAGCCGTCGATCCCCTCGAAACTGATAAAGCGCGGCGCGGGCCCGTCCCGGGTCACGGCAGGCGGCCCCGCCGGGGCGCCGGGGGCGGGCATCAGAAGAACTCCTGCGCCCGGATCATCAGCTCCTTGCCCAGAACCGTCGTTGCCGCGCGGAGTCGCGGGACCAGCCCGCCGCGGGGCACGTCGCGGTCGGCCACCAGGGGCAGGCGCGCATCCTCCAGCCCCTCGCGGGTGATCACGAGCTCCGCCACCTGCTGGCCGGCCCCGATCGGGGCCTCAAGCGGGCCTTCGAACACCACTTCTGCCGACGTGCTGCTGCCCACGGCGGGGACGAGAACCGTCAGATCCTCGGGCGCGACGAGCCCGATCTGGGTCACCTCGCCGAGCCAGACCGGGGCGGTGGCGAGCTGGGTGCCCTCTTCGGCGATGTCGGTTTCGACGAACTGGCGGAAGCCCCAGTTGATGATGCTCTCGGCCTCTTCGCGGCGGGTTTCGCGGCTGTCGAGACCGGTGATGGCAAAGACGATCCGGCGGTTGCCCTGGCGCGCGGAGCCGACCAGCGAAAAGCCGGCCTCCTGCGTATGGCCGGTCTTCAGCCCGTCCGCGCCGATCCCGAGATTGAGGATCGGATTGCGGTTGAACCGGGTCTTGGGCGCGCGGTCGTCATATTCCCATTCCTCCAGCGCGAACCAGCCGTAATATTCGGGGAAGTCGCGGATCAGCGTCTCGGCCAGAATGACGAGATCCTTCATGCTCATCAGATGGTTGGGGCTCGGCCAGCCCGAGGCGTTGACGAAGGTCGACTGCGCCATCCCCATCTCCTTGGCGCGGGCGTTCATCATCCGTGCGAAGGCGTCCTCGGTCCCGGCGAGACCCTC
The DNA here is from genome assembly GCA_039184415.1 of Pseudomonadota bacterium. Classification (GTDB taxonomy): domain Bacteria; phylum Pseudomonadota; class Alphaproteobacteria; order Rhodobacterales; family Rhodobacteraceae; genus JANSYP01. The sequence goes on along the minus strand of JBCDBB010000080.1, from coordinate 12,875 downwards.
GGCCACGACCACCGTGGCATCGTTGCCGGACTGGACGATGATGCCCTTGATCAGATCTTCGGCGGTGGGCTTGTCACGCTCGTTGAGGAACATGGTCGAGCCGCCCATGGCGCGGGCCTTGGAGGAGACGTTGAACTCGGTCTCAAGGTTCACGGTGGGATTGTCGCGCACGGCCTCGAACAGCATCAGCAGCGTCATCAGCTTGGACATCGAGGCCGGGGGTAGTGGCATCTCGCCGTTCTTGTCCAGCAGCACCGTGCCGGTGGTCATGTCGATCACATAGGCGGCCTCTGCCTGGGTCTCGAAGGCCGCGCGGGCGGGCAGGGCGGCGAGGCTGAGGCAGAACAGCAGCAGGAAAAGGAGGCGGGGGATCATGGAGGACCTGTCGAGAGAGAGCAGTTCGGGATCAGATTAGGCGATGCACCGGGGAGTTGGAAGGCGGCTTGGGGCGAGATCGGCGCAGGAGGCGCCGATTTCCGGATTGTGATCGGCCCGATGCCCGGGCGGCTGTCCGGCGCGGTCGGGGAGGTTTCGCGAAGCTTGTCGGCATGATGGTTAACAACTCCCCCACGGGTGTCGGAAATCCGGGCAAAACCATTCGTGGCATTGCGATAGACAAGCGTCGGGCGATGGTGTCAGAAGGGGGCGCATTTTTGCGGGCGGCTGGCCGAGCGGTCGAAGGCACTGGTCTTGAAAACCAGCAGGCGTGAAAGCGTCTCGTGGGTTCGAATCCCACGCCGCCCGCCATTCACCGCCGATTGTGCGGCCTATTACTACGCGGGTTCGATGACCGCCTTGCGGGACGGAGCTACCGTTCGGACATCTAGGAACAACGTCCGCTTTTAGTACGTGATGGATTTACGGTTGTAACATCTGATCTGTTTAAGCACCCAACGCTCCGCTGATAAAATCAGAAACTAGTTCAAGGCGCTTATATAATCCCTTGTCGAGAACATCACTCGCTTCGACTTTACCATGCACCACTTCGTTTCTAATTCTCTGAATTTCGCGAAACTCTTGGAGCTGAGCATCTGATACTTTTCCCAGTTCATGTAAGTTCATGATCACTCTAGACGTGGGGACTGGGCGTCCGTCTTTTTCTATCGTGGCCAAATCCCTTTCGATTTTCACCCAAGCGGCCATGAACTCTCCTAGTGCAAGCTGCTCGGATGTTTCATCTATACGCATCGGCACACCAAATAGGTTTTCAAACAGAACCTTCGCCATTTCGGCGTAGACTTCAACCTTCTGCCTCTCGACCGTAAGTCCGTTCCCTTGATGATAAAGTTCGTTTCGTAACCTGTGAAACCACTCAATTTCACCAAGATCGATCCCGGCAACTTTATCCGCCGCATGCTGCTCGATTCCATCCAGCAATTGCGGAAATCCGCTGCAGATTTCGTCCCTTTCCCGTCTGCTAATTGTTAGCCCAGTTACACGCTTCGGAATGCTGATATAGGTTTGGAGCATTAGCTCGACGGAGTTGTCGATGGCTATCATTGCTAGCCTTCGGTTCTTATCTGAGTCATCCGAAAGCAGGCTAATCCCGTGTCGCAAAATTTCGCCTGGCTCGGTCGCCCATAATGGTTCACTCATCGATCGTCCAATTCGTCTTGAGTGAGTCCGAAGGTCTCACTGCCTGATAAAGCTCTAGTATTATCGAGACTAGTGGATGCAATGCTTTCTTTGGTGTCAAATAGTTTCCTGAGTATCCATCAAAACCGAACAACCAGCGTTGTGGAAGAAAGTTCTTTGCGGACATTGGTGCACTCCGCAGCATCGGTCAAGTTGGGCTCAATGCGGTCGCGCACAGTAGGTGCTGGCACGTCCTATGGCCTCAGTTTGCTGGGAGTAGCGCGTTTGGGCACTGCTTCGCAGAACCGGTCATTTCCGCGCATCGGGCAGTCCCACTATCGTAGTGCAATGGCGAAAGAATAGTTCGTGTTTTCGTCGCGTGTGGTCCGCCATTCACCGCCGATTGTGCGGCGTTTTACTACGCGGGCTCGATGACCGCCCTGCGGGACTTAGCTGCCGTTGGCTCCGGACGCACAAATGACGGCTTTTCGGTACCCACGACCGTCCAAAAGAAACTTGCAGGAACAAGTCACGAGCTCGCCCACAACTCCCTAAGGTCGACTTCTGTCCAATCGGCAAAATACTCTGGCACGGGCACTTTCAGCCAGATTTTCCGATCTGCGATATCGGTGACCATCTGGTGATTGGTTAGGTCGGCGTCCTGGTTGGTCGGTTTCGTGCTGCCGCCCCTTTCAGCAAAACTGCCGTCCTCGTTGAACAAGCGCAGATCCATCAAGTCGCGAACGGTTGCGGCATCGGTCGTCCCTTCGTTCTCGGCCAGCCGATCGGTCATATTCGCATAGCGCCTGAGCGAGTTGCTGACGGTTTCGCGTTTCCCCGCGCCCCAGGATGGATCGAGGAACGTATTCACAACCACGTAGCTGTCGCCCGTCGCGGGGCGCAGGCGGTTGCCAGCCAGGGACGAGCACTCGATGGACGCGCCCCGCGATCCATCCGCGACCGCCGCAATACTCGATGTGCTAAGCGTCATGCTGTTGAACCGCGCAATAAGCGCCTCCAAACTCGCAACGTCACTCATCAGGTCGACAATGAAGCAGCCGCTTGGCGCGCGGTCAGTGAAGACGACGGACCCGCCCATTGAAGTGCCGTCATGGTTGTCGAAATAGACGCCATGCTCATTGATCGTTGTGAGTGCGATGTAGATCCCGGGCCAACCCATTGCAGCGCTTTTGTAAGAGCCATCGGTGGGCTTGTAGACCGTCAGCACTTGCGGGAAATGGTTGAAGGTCTCGGTCCAATCCAGGTTGCGACCGATATACATGTTGCCGTCGGCGGAATGGCTGCCCCAGGACATTATCGAAGTGCACCCCGCGAAGGAGTGCAGCTTTTCTTGATAGATACCGTATTCCATCAGACTATCGAGGAAACAAACCTGCTCGCGCGACCAGCCGGAGCCTTCTACCACGCCGTCAAAGAATTGGCGCATCCTTGTCGTGCAAGTGGTGTAGGCGCGGTCGGCCCACGCCGTACGATCCTGCTGTGAGATTTCGCCCGTTTCAACGCCAGCCTTGGCGAGAACATCCCACGTCGTCTGCATATGCTCGACCATCAGCGTGCCGTATTGCACGCCCATATCGTGCCACGAGCCTTCCAGAACGGCGATAAGGAAGGTGTTGCTTTCAAAGAGAGTTCCCGCCCCCGTCTGGTTCAAAGACCTCATGTCAAATTCCTCCGTTACACTGTAAGACTGCGGTCAGTTAGCTTGAACACCGCAAACCAGCGCTTGTAGCTGTCTGGCCAACATCTCCGGAACCGGACGTTCGATCAACACGCAGCATCAGACACTTTGGGCTCAATGCGGTCGCGCGCAGTAGGTGCTGGCACGTCCTATGGCCTCAGTCTGCCGGGAGTAGTGCGTTTGGGCACTGCTTCGCAGAACCGGTCATTACAGCGCATCGGGCAGTCACACTATCGTAGTTCTATGGCGAAAGAATAGTTCGTGTTTTTATCGTGCGTGGTCCGCCATTTGCTGTCCTGACCCGGTCGTCGTGCGAATTTGGGCGCGCCTGCGCGGGTCCCGAGAAACGCTGGCGGGCAGCGGTCGGTCACGAGGGGTGAAACAGGGCCGAGGTGCGCCGGTCGAGTGTTCCGGATCTCTGCAAATCACCTTCGCGCGGAGTGATGCGCCGCCGTTGCGGGGCCCGTCAAGGACTGCCGCTCCGTCAGACCCGCACCGCGCGCGATTCATGCTTTGGCACGAAAGCCATCACGATCAGCGCAAAGGGCAGAAACACAAGCCACGCGAACCTCATCCTTCGGTTCAGATATCGCGCGTAGGCGCCCGAGAGCACTCCGGTCAGATAGCCCGAGAAGAGCGCGACGAGACCGTCGATTGCCACCGTGGACGCAGACAGGTCGCCGAAATGCGTGGCGTTTTCCGCAATCACGAACCAGGTGATCAGAGTGACGGTCTGTACCGTCAGGTAGAAGGGTAACCGACCGAGGGTTCCGACGTTGCTTCGTAGTCCCAACCAGAAAGCAGGCGTGAAGAACAAGTAAAACAAGGCTGTCGCTACGAAGTGGTCCATACTGGGCCTCCGTGATTGTCTCCGATTTAGGGAGTGTTTCGCTGCGTGCTAGCCAGATCACGCGTTCGGTACCTGGTGTAACCATGCGGATGTTCGTGCGCTCCCCGGTCCAAACCGTTCGGGGGCCCTTGCGTTAAGTTGTGGAACTGGGGCGGAAACGGTCCGTAGATCGAGCCGGTAGGCGGTTCGCTGCAGTCGCCAGTCTTGGGTCCGGGGGTCTTGGGTCCGGGGGTCTTGGGTCCGGGGGTCTTGGGTCCCGCGTCCCGCCGCTCTGCTGAAATCCCTGAAACGAACTCTTCCTCGTGCTGATTGGTCTGGATCCTTGCGGGTGCTACGAAGGAAAAGACAGCAGCGGGCAAATCAGGGACCCTCGTGCCGGAACAGACCGAGAGACGCGGCATCCTTGCGGCCGGGAACTTCATCGTCGATCACGTGAAGCTCGTGGACGACTATCCCGCGCAGGACCAGCTCGCCCTTGTCCAGTCGCATGCGCAGAGCAATGGTGGCGGGCCGTACAACCTTCTGTGCGACCTTGCCCATCTGGGAGCGGAGTTTCCTCTTCTCGCGGTCGGGTCCATCGGAGAGGATCCCGACGGTGACTGGATTTTGCGCGATTGCGCGCGGCGTGGAATCGATACGAGCGCATTGCGGGTGACGTCCGATGCCGGAACGTCCTGGACGGATGTCATGTCGGTGGCGTCGACGGGGCGGCGCACCTTTTTTCACTATCCGGGTGCGAATGCGCATCTCGGCCTCGAGAGCCTCGATCTTTCGAGATCCGCGGCGCGCATTTTCTATCTTGGCTATCTGACGATGCTGCCGTCGCTCGACGCAATCGACGGGGAGGGGCGAACCGCGGCCAGTCGCGCTTTCGAGCGGGCCTGCGATGCCGGGCTGATCACGGCGGCGGATCTGGTGAGCAGAAGACACGCTCGCTTTGGTGATATCGTGGCAAGTTCGGCGCCCTATATCGACTATCTTTTCCTCAACGAACTGGAAGCGGGGTGGCTTCTGGGCCGCCCGCTGTCCGCGTCCGATCTGTCCTTTGACGGATTGCTGAACGCGGCGCGGGATATCCTGGATCTTGGCATCCGGCGGGGGGTTGTCCTGCATCATGAGTATGGCGCGGTCTGCGCGGAGCGCGACGGCACGCAGAGGGTGCAGCCTGCTGTCCGGGTGCCGGGAGATTTGATCCGCTCCAAACTCGGCGCGGGCGACGCCTTCTCGGCGGGTTTTCTCCACGCTGTGCATGAGGGCGAAGACACGTCCGGTTCATTGCTCCGCGCCGTCTGTGCGGCTGCGACGAGCATTCTGGAGCCGTCGGCGTCGGGCGGTGTGCGATCTGTCGAGGAATGTCTCGCGATGGCGGCGGAGTTCGGGTTCCATCGCGGCGGGGCGGACTAAGGTTCGGGCCGCCGTTCGCCTGCCAGCGTTTCTGATGGCATTGCCGCGGCCCGGATACGCCGTCGCCGAGAACAGCACTCGACGAAGATAAATGACGCGGTTCAATGAAGTCTCACCGTTTTGTCCCCATCGGGCCGACGCTGCGCGATGGTCGTGCGGGGGAACGGATCGGGGCCTCGTGAGCACCCAAAGTCCGGTTTGTGTCGCCTGGTCACAGCCGCGTGTACCGAGGCCCGGCGGATCGACTGAATAGCGTGCATCGGGCGAGGATCCTTGGGTTTTCACCGTTCTCGGCCCGAAGATACTTGACAGGACGGGTCCAACGCCTGTTGGTCTGTGCAGCCGCGTCAACTTTGCTTCAGACCTCAAACGCCTATCTAGAAGTGGAACCCCTGCAGTCCGCGGCATCCGTCGCCCCGTTGCGTGAAAGAAGCCGCTGACCCAACGTTATGCCAGCCGACGAGCACAGATCCGTAGATCAACGCGAAGACCCAAACCGGGCACGCGAGCAAGACGGCGCGGAGGGGTCTGACGCGAGCAGCGAAACCGCGCGGGAGGCAGCCTCTGAGAGCGGTATCGCGGACCTGCCGAGTGAGCTGAGCAGGCGGAATGTCTTCAAGGTTGCGGGTATCTATCTGGCGTTGAGCTGGCTTGCGGTTCAGATCGTCACGACGCTCGAGGCGCCCCTGTCGCTTCCGGATTGGGCCGATACGCTCACGGTCGTGTTTGTGGCGCTGGGGTTTCCCTTCGCCTGTATCCTGGCATGGGCCTATGAGCTCAGTCCCGAAGGTCTGCGGCGGACCCAGCCATTGCAGGGTCGCAGTAAACGCCTCCGCAGACAGGGTCTGGTTCCCTCCGTAATCGCAGTTTTGGTGATCGTCTTCGGGGGGGTCTGGATCGCGTGGGAGCGTCCGTTCGGCATTTTCCCGCGAAGCGACCCTTCAGAGGCGACGGCAGACGAGCTGCGGTCGATCGCCGTTCTGCCTTTTGCCAACCTTTCGGCCGGTGTGGATGACGGTTTCGGGGACGGGCTGACTGTGGACATTATCCATGTTCTCGCATCCACCGGCGCGTTTCGGATCCCGGGCTTCACCTCGTCGCTGCAGTACAAGGATCGCGCGGAGGACCTGCGCACGATCGGGCAGACTCTCGATGTCGAATACATCATCGAGGGCACGATCCGACGCTCCGACGAAACGGTTCGGATCGAAGCCCATCTGATCCGGGCGGAGAACGGTTTCATGGTCTGGAGCGGCACGTTTCGCGAAGAGCTGGACAATGTGTTCGTTGTCCAGGAACGGGTGGCGCAGGCCATTGGCGAGGCGCTGTCTATTCCTCTCGAGATCGACACAAAAGGCCTCGAAAAAGAACGGGTGACAGACCCGCAGGCCTATGCTGCATTTCTACGCGGCCATGCGCTCTTTGAGCAGCGGGGCGAGGCCCTGGCCCGGTCGATCAAGGCGTTTGAGCATGCTGTTGAGCTTGAGCCGGACTTTGCGGCGGCCTGGGCCGCGCTTTCGATGGCGTACAATGTGGCGCCGAGCTACAACACATCTCTTGCCGGGCTGGACATTGACCCGAGCGTCTATTTCGCGAAGGGACGAAACGCGGCGCTGCGGGCGCGGGATCTGGACCCCGATGAGGGGATCGTCCAGCAGGCGCTCGGCAACTTGTACAATCTCGACCGGAACTGGGCGGCGTCGGAGACGGCTTACCTCCGGGCGTTGAATTCTGATCCGGCCAATGTCAGCGCGATGCAGGATTTTGCAAGCCTGCTTTTGACGGTTGGAAAAGAGGATGATGCGCTGAGGCACCTCAATCGCGCGATGGATCTCGATCCCGCCAATCAGCTTTATCTTTTCATGATTGCTCGTGTCGACTGGCAGAGAACGCGGTCGCCCGATGACATGGCGACCATGATTGAGATGTTTCGTAACACGCCTCCCATGCGCGAGGTCGCCTTGCGCATGATCCTGACAGCGTATGTGCAAGACGGCCGGCTGTCCGATGCGCGGGACATCGTGACTGCCTGTACCGCCTGCCCGACCGACCTTCGCAATCGTGCGCTGTCCCTGATCGATGCGGTGGGCGTTGAGCCGGTCGGCGAAATCTTCGAAAGGTACAAAGACGACTCGCTTCTATCTTACCAGTTTCTTTACGAAATCGGCGGTGCGGACATTGTCCTTGATGCGTTCGAATATGTTGCTCTGCAGTCGTCCTATGCCCCGAGAAGTTTCAGGATGCCCTGGTCGCTTGTAGATGAGATCGGCGCGACGCAGCGTTTTCAGGACATCGTCACGGAAATGGGCCTTGTCGATTACTGGCAGATCGACGGCTGGCCGCCGCTCTGCCGGCCGAGCGACGACTCCGAGGCAGGGCTTTTTTCCTGCGGGTCGCGGGCTTAGGTCGAGACGCGCGGATTGGCGGCTCTGTTTTAAACAGCAGAGCATGGCCCGAACAGATCACCCCCGTCGCCGCATCGGCGCGCTCGGTCCGATCTGGCGACGCGCGCCAGTGCTCAGCTTTCCCTACCTGGTCTGTGCGGTCGAGCTTGGTGATCTGAGCAAGGCTCTCGCGTCAGTTTGCCCTGGCTGACCCTCCGGGTTCCATGTGTGGCGGACCGCAACGGACGGGGCAGCGCACCAGCCGCGGTGGCTGGCGCGGAGGCTTGCCGGCGGCGGACACGGTGACGAAGCCGCCGACGCCCGGCCGCCGGTATCAGGCGTAGGCAAAGCTGATATCCTTGGCGCCTTCCCAGAGGACGAGATTGCCAAGATCCATCAGGTTCTCCAGCCCGGAGGTCAGGGTGATGAAGTGATTTCCCGCCAGCTGACCCATCTTGGACGAAAAATCGACCCCGCCATAGGCGAGCAGGATCTCTGTTTCGCTGATCCCGCCGGGATAGAGGATGATCTGCCCCGGCGCGGGATGGCTGGTGTGGTTTTCATAGCCGATCCCGAAATCCCTGTCACCGAGCGGGATCCAGACCCCTTCGCCCGACCAGCGGACATGGACGATCTGGCCATCGAAGGGCATGGCGGCCTCAAAAGCCGCGCAGGTCCGGGGCGCGGCCTCCCGTTCCAGCCGCGCGTCGAAGGCGTAGGGGCCTGCGGTGATCCGAAGTGCCGTCATGTTTGGTCTCCCGTCATTGTTCAGGTGAAGCGGTCCATCGAGAACGCCTGGAGGTCCTGGCGGAGGCGCCCGGAAAGGGCCGCCGCGGCGGCCTCTCGGCCCATCAGCGGGCCGAGCGTGTAGCCATTGGCGGTCGCCGCAACGGTCACCCCCTCGGCGCCGGGCACCGGCCCGATCAGTGGAGCGCCGTCGATGTCGATATTCATGGCGGCCCAGCTGCGGATGACCTGCAGGCTCGCCACCTGGGGGACGGTGTGGCCCGCGACCCAGAGGTTGCCCTCCAGGCTTTCGGGCAGCACCTCCGCCTGTCCCGCCCGGCCCACGGCAGCGGGCCAGGCGCCGCCGATGATGACCGAGCCGGCGGCGGCCTGTTTCATGGTCAGATGCCGGTCGGCATGGGCGATGAGGCAGGGGACGAGCGGCGGACCGGGCGCGGTCACGACCATCTGCAGCGGGGCGCCGCGGATCGGCAGCTCCGCGCCCAGAAGCGCGGCGATCCGGGCCGACCAGCCCCCGGCGGCGATCAGCACGCGCCGGGCCCGAAGGCGCCCGCGGCCTGTCTCGATCGCATAGTCCCGACCGTCGCGCGCGATGCCCGCGACCGGGGCGAATTCCTCGACCGAGGCGCCTGCGGCGCGCGCGGCGCGTTCGAGGGCCGGGGTCGCGGCGAGCGGATTGATCTTGCCTTCTCCCGGGCACCAGGCTGCGGCGACGATCTTTTCTGAGATCGCGGGGACAATCTCGCGCACACGCGCGGAATCGATCACCTCTGTCCGGATGCCGACCCGCGCCTCCGCCGTGGCCTTGGCGTCGAGAAACTCGATCTGGTCGGGGTTTTCGGCGACCATGAGACCGCCCGTCACCTCCATCTCGAAATCGGCAGCGAGGTCGGTCTCCAGCTGTTTCCAGAGCGCGATGGATTCCTGCTGCAGGGGCAGGGTGCGGAGTTGCAGGCTGCCGTCGCCCACGGCCTTGCCGCCGAAATCCCACGACAGAAGCTGCAGATGCAGGCTGCCGGCATTTCCGCCCGAGGCCTCGCCATTGACGCGCCCGCGGTCGAGGCAGACGACCGAGGCCCCGGCGCGCGCGGCATAGAGGGCCGCGGAGATCCCCGTCACGCCACCGCCGATAACGGCCAGAGCGACCCTACCGTGGTCGAGCGGTGGCAGCGGGAGCTGGCCGGGACGGGCCGCCGGCGCGCTTTCGCGGTGACCGCCCCATTCGGGCTTTTCGAGCCGGAGCGCCCCGAGTGCCACCGGCCGGGCCGGTATCTGGGGGGCGAAGAGCGCGCCGGGCGATGCCGGGCAGCCCGCCTCCGCCAGAAGGCGCAGCGCGGCGGGCAGACAGTAGCGACCCTGGCAGCGGCCCATGCCGATCCGCGTCGCCCGTTTCAGCTCTGCGGGGTCGCCGGCGCCCCGTGCGATGGCCGCGCGCGCAGTGCCGGCCGTGACCTCCTCGCAGCGGCAGAGGATCGTGGCATTGTCTGGCAGCCCGCGGTCCGGGGCGTCGAAGAGCGCCCAGAGGGTGGACTGAAACCGTCGCGCGCGTGCCAGCCGCCTGTGCGCCGGGCGCGTGCTGCGGGCGGTCGGACGGCCGATATGCACGAGCGCGGCGGTCGCGCTCAGCTCCCCCTGGGACAGCGCGATCTCGGCCCCGCCGAGCCCCCCGGCATCGCCTGCGATCCAGACGCCGCCGACGGGGGTCCGGCCAGTCCCGTCACGCTCGGGCGCCACCTGACCGGAGCCCGGATCGACCGTGACCGGGACGCCGAGCAGCCGGGCAAGCTCCAACTGCGGCGCGAACCCGTCTCCGGCGGCTACGATGTCGGCGGCGACCTCTCGCGTACGGCCGGTTGTGATGTCGCGGAGCACCGCGCCTTCGGCCCGCGTCTCTCCGGTGATCCCGGCCAGCTCCCAGCCGGTCAGGAGCGGCACCCGGGCCCGCAGGGTGGCGAGGCGATAGCCCGCGCCTTCCGCCACCAGGCGCGGGGCCGCGGCCAGGGCCCGCAAGACCAGCGACCCGGCCCGCGGGCGGCCGCGTTCGGTGAGGGCCGCGATCTCGGCACCGAGGGCGGAGAGCTCCGCCGCGAGCTGCAGCCCGAGGGGTCCATGCCCTGCAATGACCACCCGCTGTCCGGGCGCCATGCCATAGCGGCGGGCGAGGGTCTGGGCGGCGCCGATCGTCATCGCACCGGGCAGGGTCCATCCTGGCACCATGGCGGGGCGTTCATAGGCGCCGGACGCGAGGATGACGGCGCGGGCGGTCAGACGCAGGCCGCCGGCGGGGCCGAGGCAGTGCAGGTCGAATGCCCCCTCGTCCGCACGGCGGGCCGACCAGACGGTCCGGCCGGACAGGATGCGCGCGCCGGAGCCCATGGCACGATCCCGGAGGTCGCGCCCGCGGCGATGCTGGCGATCGGGCGCCTGCCGCCCGCGATAGCCGTCGCTGCGCGGCTTGAAATACTGCCCGCCGGTTTCGGTCCGTTCGTCCAGCACAACAACGTCCGCGCCGGCCTCGGCGGCGAGCGTGGCGGCGGCAAGCCCGGCCGGGCCGGCGCCGATGATGGCGATTTCGGTCTCGGCCGTTTCGGGCGGGGCTGCGTCGGGCGGAACGGTGCCCGGGGCGAGGTGACGGTCGTCCTCCGACCGGACCTCCATCCCGTCGGAGACGGTCGCCATGCAGGCCCGGACGCCCCGCCGCCCGTCGACGGTCACGAGGCAGTCATGGCAGACCCCCATGCCGCAATAGAGGCCGCGCGGCGCGCCGCTGCGGCGGTGCCCGAGGGTTGCCTCGCCCGCCACGGCGAGCGCGGCGGCAATGCTGTCGCCCGGCGCGGCGCGGATCTCGCGGCTGTCGAAGCGAAAGGCGATCTGCGTCACTCAGGCCACGTCCTGCGGCAGCAGCCCGACCGCTGTGAGCGCGCTGGTCAACTCGGCCAGATCCGCCTCGGGCAGCGGCAGGCGCGGCGGGCGCGGGCCCCCGACGGGCTGCCCGATCCGGGCGAGCGCGGCCTTGCTGCCCGCCACATACCGGTGTCCGCCGACGAGACGGATGATGGGGAGCAGGTCGCGGTAGAGCGCGCGGGCGGCGTGATAGTCCTCGTCATCGGCGGTCAGCGTGAAGAGACGCGCGAAGGCCGCCGGCATGATGTTGGAGCCAACGGCGACCCAGCCCTCGGCGCCTTCGACGAAGCTCTCGAACCCCATGATGCCGCCGAACACGGTCATCCGCCCCTCGCACATCTCGAGGATGTCGCGGACACGGGTCACGTCCATGGTGGATTCCTTGATATAGTCGATCCTCGGCAGCCGGGAGAGCTCGGCCACGAGCGGCGGGGTCATGTCCACATTGGCCGTGGCCGGATTGTTGTAGATCATCACCGGTGTTGTCGCGGCCTCGCCGATCCGGGCGAAATGGTGGATCAGTTCCGCGTCCGTCGGCGTGGCATAGAAGGGCGGGATGATCATCGTGCCGTCGGCGCCAAGCTCTTCGGCCATGCGGACATTGTCGATCACGTCATCGGTGCTCTCAGCGCCGGCCCCCACCAGAACCGGAACCCGGCCCGCGACGGTGTCGATCACGCATTTCGCGACGGCCCGGCGTTCCTGGGCCGTCAGCGACAGGAACTCGCCGGTCGAGCCGAGGGGGATCAGCCCGTGAATGCCCTCGCGCACCTGCCAGTCGGTGAAGCGGGCCTGGGCCTCCAGGTCGAGGCGGCCCTCGGCGTCGAAGGCCGTGACCATCACGGTGAAGGTGCCGCGGAAACGGTCTGTCATGCTGCAGCCTCCTGCAAAGTCAGCAGTCTCAGGGGGGTGTCGCGCACGAGTCTCCGGATCAGGTCCGGATCGACGCCGAGCCGGCGTATCAGCGGCGCGATGTTGCGCAGGATGTGGCCGTAGCCATGGCCGCCCCAGTGCCGCAGGCGGGTCTTGGTGCAAATGTCCTGCGAGACGAGGATCTGGTCGGCATGGCCGGCGTCGGCAAACTCCCGGATCAGCCGCAGGCGGCCGAGATCGGTGGGCAGTTCGACCTCGCCCATCCAGTAGTGCGATTGCTCGATGCCGAAGAAATCCCATTCCACATTGGCTCCGCGCGCGAGCAGAGGCGCGATGCCCCGGCCGTCGGGATGGGTCCGGTCCATATGGCAGAGGATGGTGCGTGCGGGATCGAGACCCGCGCCCGCGGTGATGTCGAGGATCTCGGCACAGGCGCCGG
>JBCDBB010000079.1:0-18359 GCA_039184415.1 Pseudomonadota bacterium | reverse complement strand
CTGAAATATGAAAGCGGCGTGCACCGGGTCCAGCGCGTCCCGACGACCGAGGCCGGCGGGCGGGTCCATACGTCGGCTGCGACCGTCGCCGTGCTGCCCGAGGCCGAGGAGGTCGATATCGCCATCGATCCGGCGGATCTGCGCATCGACACGATGCGGGCCAGCGGCGCGGGCGGGCAGCATGTCAACACCACCGACAGCGCGGTGCGCATAACCCACCTGCCGACCGGCATCGTCGTCACCAGCTCTGAGAAATCCCAGCATCAGAACCGGGCCATAGCGATGCAAGTGCTGCGTGCACGCCTTTACGATCTGGAGCGCCAGCGCGCCGATGCCGAGCGTGCCGCCGACCGGCGCAGCCAAGTCGGCTCCGGCGACCGGTCCGAACGGATCCGGACCTACAATTTTCCCCAGGGGCGGGTGACCGATCACCGGATCGGTCTGACACTCTACCGGCTCGATCAGGTCATGCAGGGCGATCTGGGTGAGGTGGTCGACGCGCTCATGGCCGACGATCAGGCAGCGCGTCTGGCGCAGCTGGACGCATGACCGTCGCCGAGGCCCTCCGCGCGGCGACCCGCGTCCTGGCCGACGCCGGCGTGCCGGACGCCGCCGGCGATGCCCGCGCGCTCATGGCCCATGCGCTCCGCGTCGCCCGCGACCGGGTCACGCTCATGGCCCCGGACGAGTTGCCCCGGATGGCGGCGGTGCGCTTTGATGCCGCCCTCAGCGCCCGCGCCGCGCGCCGGCCGGTCAGCCGCATCGTCGGCTACCGCGATTTCCACGGGCACCGGCTCGCGATCACGCAGGATGTGCTCGACCCGCGCCCCGAGACCGAGACCCTCGTCGATGCCGCGCTGGAGCGGCCGTTCGCACGCGTGATCGATCTGGGCACCGGCAGCGGGGCGATCCTGCTGTCGCTGCTGGCGGCCGCCCCCGGGGCGACGGGTGTGGGCACCGACAAGTCCCACGCCGCGCTCGATGTCGCCCGCCTCAATGCCCGAACCCTCGGACTTGAGGCGCGCGCGGAATTTCTCCACGCCGACTGGTGGTCGGGTGTCTCCGGCCAGTTCGACCTCGTGGTCTCCAACCCGCCCTATATCGCCGGCAACGAGATCGTCGATCTCGCGCCTGAGGTGGCCGAGCATGATCCCTGGATGGCGCTCAGTCCCGGCGGGGACGGGATGGGGGCCTATCGCGCGCTGCTGGCGGGGCTGAGCGCCCACATTGCCCCCGGCGGCCGGGCGCTCTTTGAGATCGGGGCAGGCCAACGCGCCGCGCTGAGCCAGCTTGCCGAGCGCGCAGGGTTCGGTCCGCCGGCCTTCCTGTCCGACCTCGATGGCCGCGACCGGGTGGCGGTTCTGACGCATGAGGGGGCGGTTGCGCGGAAATGAGCGCAAAATCGACCATTTCGATCGAAAAGACGCTTGTTTTCGCGCGCGGGCCGTGTTCTACGATCTGCATGCACACTGTCCCTGCAAAGGGACCGTGCAACAGCCTAGCAGGACAAAACTGGTCCATTGCGGTGCATTGCGCCGCTAGGTTTAGTCCGCGGCACATACACATAAGGCATAGCACTCGTCACCATGAGATCATCTAAGTCACGGTCGCGGTCAAAGTCGAACCGCAACAGATCGGTCGGCAACATCGTCAACCGCGTGTTCGACAGTTCGGGCCCCGAGGGCAAGGTTCGCGGGACGCCGCAACAGATCATCGAAAAGTACAATCAGCTTGCCCGCGACGCGCAGCTGAGCAACGACCGCGTGTCGACCGAAAACTTCCAGCAGCATTCGGAGCATTACACCCGGATGCTGGGCGAAGCGCAGCGCGAGGCCGAGGCACGACGCGAGCAGCAGGAGGCGCAGAACCGCGAACGCCAGCGCGAACGCGACGAGGCGCGCGCCCAGCAGCCGCAATCGCAGTCGCCCCAGCAGGATCAGCAGCCGATCGAGGATATCTCCAGCGCCCCCCAGCCGCTGTCGCAGCAGCAACTGCAGCCGCCCCAGTCGCCGCCGCAGCCGGTGGAGCAGCCTTCGGCCGAGATCAACGATCCGATGCCCGTCGAAAACGTCGAGGGTCTGGGCGAGGTCGTCGATCTCGATACCGGGTCGGACAGCGGGCTTGTGGAAACACCCGAAAGCAAACCGCGCAGGGCCCGCCGGCCGCGCAAACCGCGCAACAGCCAGACAAACGATGCGCCCCAGGCCGAAGCCGCGCCCAAGACCGATCAGGACAGCGCGGCCGCGCCGGAGCCTGCGGCCAAGGACGCACCGGACTCAAATGGCGACAATGACTCGCCCGGCTCGGACGATCCCATCCGGCCCGAAGCGGCGGAGTAACCGCGCCTTACCAGGACTAAAAACTCTGGCGACCGGGACACCCGGATCGGTCCCGCGGACGGTCGCGCCTCAGCCTTCCAGATCGCGCGCCAGGGCGCAGAACTCCGCCAGCCCCAGACGCTCGGCACGGTCCGTGGGATCGATCCCGAGCCGCTCCAGCCGAGCTTCGATATCGGGCGCCAGAGCCTTGAGAGAGGCCCGCAGCATCTTGCGCCTCTGTCCGAAGGCCCGGGCCACCACCCGCGACAGGATCGCCGGATCAGCCGGATAGCGCGGGCTTTCCAGCGCCGTGATATGGACCACGGCGGAGCTCACCTTCGGCGGCGGCGTGAAGGCCTGGGGCGGCAGATCCATGACGATCCGTGCCTCGGCGCGCCACTGGGCGAGGATCGCGAGCCGCCCGTAGGCCTTGCTGCCCGGCGCGGCGACGATCCGTTCGGCGACCTCGCGCTGGAACATCAGCGTCAGGCTCTGCCAGAAGGGCGGCCAGCGCTCCGGCGTGAGCCAGCGCACCAGGAGCTCGGTTCCGACATTGTAGGGCAGGTTGGCCACGATCCGCACCGGCGGGGTCAGATGCGCCGCGGGATCGAATTCCAGCGCGTCGCCCTCGACCACGCTCAGCCGGCCCGGATAGGCGTCCGCGATCTCGGCCAGCGCAGGAAGGCAGCGCGGATCGCGCTCCACCGCCACCACATGCCGTGCCCCTTCCGCCAGCAGCCCGCGGGTCAGCCCGCCCGGACCGGGGCCGATCTCCAGCACGTCGCAGCCGGTCAGATCCCCGGCCTGGCGGGCGATCTTCGCAGTCAGGTTCAAATCGAGCAAGAAGTTCTGGCCCAGGGACTTGCGCGCGCGCAGCCCGTGGGCGCGGATCACCTCGCGCAGGGGCGGCAGGCTGTCGATGGCGCTCATGCCGTGGCGCGGACCTCCGCGGGCGCCCCCGCGCGGGCCCGCCGCATCCGCCCGGCGAGCTCCAGAGCGGCGATCAGGCTGGCCGGGTTGGCGATCCCGCGCCCGGCGATGTCGAAGGCCGTGCCATGGTCGGGCGAGGTCCGGATGAAGGGCAGCCCCAGCGTGACATTCACCCCGCCGTCGAAATCGAGCGTCTTGATCGGGATCAGCGCCTGGTCGTGATACATGGCCACCGCCGCATCATAGCGCGCGCGGGCAGCCGCATGAAACATCGTATCGGCGGAATGGGGACCTGAAACCGAATGTCCTTCGGCGCGGAGCCCGGACACCACCGGCGCAATCAGCATACCATCCTCGTGGCCCATGGCGCCGCCTTCTCCGGCATGGGGGTTCAGCCCGCAGACCGCAAGGCGCGGCTCGGCGATGCCGAAGTCCCGGCGCAGTCCCTCCAGCGTGATCATAAGCGTCTCGCGCAGGCCCCCGGCGGTCAGGGCCGCGGGCACGTCGGCCAGGGGGATATGGATCGTCGCCGGCACGACCCGCAGCATGTCGCTGGCCAGCATCATCACAACGGGCACGTCCCCGGCCAGATGGGCGAGGTACTCGGTATGGCCGGGAAAGGCGAAGCCCGCGCCGTCCTTCAGCGCCTTCTTGTGAATGGGCGCGGTGCAGAGCGCGCCGGCCGCCCCCTCCTGCACCAGCGCCACGGCGCGCGCGATCACGGCAATGACCTCGGCCGCGTTGGCCGGGCTCGGACGGCCCGGGGCCGCGGGGTCGGGAAACGGGTGGGGCAGCACCGGCAGCCTGTCCCCGGCCACCTTCAGCGCTTGGGCCGGATCGGAGATTTCCGCAATCGCCGTGCCGGGGGGCAGATGCCGCGGGTCGCCGATCCAGAAGAAGGGAAGCGCGCTCCCCAGCGCCTCGCGCGCCTTGGCGGCGATCTCGGGGCCGATCCCCGACGGCTCGCCGCAGCTCAGCGCGATCGGCGCCGTGGCCGCCGCGCTCATGGGATGCGGATATCGGCGGCGGTGCGCAGTTCCGCCAGATAACCGTTGGAAAAGCTCTCCAGCCGCTGGACGAAAAGCTGCCGGGACAGCAAGTCGCGCGCCTCGGCATCGGGCTCGGCCTCGACCCGCGAACAGAGCATCACAACGCCGGTGCCGCCGGTCAGGGCGCCGAGCTCACCGGGATCGAGATTGCGCACCGTGGCCGCCACGCCCGACGGCAGTTCCGCCAGCGGCGAGGCTTCGCGCAGCAGCTGACCCGGCGCGGCCTTCGGGTTCTGCCCGAAAAAACTGTTGCAGTCGTCCACCTCGGGCGCCAGGCGTGCGATCTCGGCGGCCACGTTCGTCCCCGCGGGAAGGCGCAGCAAGGCATAGTCGATCACGACATTGCTCGCGGGCGGCGGCGCGACATCCTGGAGCTGGCGCAGCTGAAAGAGCGCGATCGCCCCATCCAGAGGGACCGGCGCGGTCACCTCGCCGGGGCGCATCGTCAGAAAGAGCGGCCCCACGGTCGGGGGCAGGGCGCTCACCGGCAGCCAGTCGAGCCTGCCGCCATCGCTGCTTGTCGGACCGATCGAAAAGCGGCGGGCGGCCTCCTCGAACTCCGAGAAACTCGTGATCTGCTGGAATTCCTGGGCGCGCTGCTCGCTGGTGACCGCATCGCGCGCCGTCATCGGCAGCACGATCTCGGACACCAGGATGCGCGCATTGCCCTGACCCGTGGACAGCGCCAGTGCCCGGTCGACCTCTTCCTCGCTGACCTGCGCCTGGGCGGCGAAACGGGCCTGGATCAGCGTGTTCCAGGCCAGCTGGGCGCGCAGGAAGTCGCGGATGGACTGCTCGTCGATGCCGGCATCGCCCAGCGCCTCGATGAAGTCCGGACCGGACAGGTTCGCGCGGGCCGCGAAATCCTCCACGGCGATGTCGAGCTCTTCCTCGGTGCCCAGGATGCCTGCGTCGGCGGCGGCCGCGAGGCGGAGCTTGTCATCGATCAGCCGGTCCAGGGTGCCCTGACGCGTGACCGCAGGGGTCCGCAGCGCCTGCAGCAGCGCCTGCCGCTGTTCCAGCTCGAAATTCGTGACCACAAGGTTGTTCACATATGCGACAGGTTCGAAGGGCGCCTGCGCCGGGACCGGGTTCGGGGCCGAAATCAGCAGGGCCGCGACCAGCGCAACCAGTGCCGGGACTCGCCCTGTCCGTCGTTCGTCTCGCCTGATCATCCCACCCGTCCCAGTGCTGTACAGACCCGTCGCGCCCTTGCGCGGCCTACATCGGTGCCGAACCCGGCCAGCTGGACCTGCAACCCGTAGGTGATGTCGGTCTCGTCACCGGAGTTGGTTATAAACCTCCGCTGGGCGGTGAGATCAACCCGGATGCACTCGTTCTCGTAGGCCAGACCCAGATCGATCCGGTTCGTGCGGCCCAGCACGAAGTCCCGCCGCACATCGAACGTGGCCGAGAAACTCCGCGAGATGTTGAACCCGCCCAGAAGCGCCAGTTCCGACAGGTCGTTGTCCAAGAGCGCGCTGGTGTCCTGCTGCTGCCAGACATAGGCGGCATTGAGGTTCAGCCCGGTGCTGAACCAGCTCGCCCGCGCCTCGTTGAAGGAGGGCCGTCCATCATCGTCGAGCAGCAGCAGGTTGCGCAGCCGCAGCCTGTTGCCGAAATCCATATCCACCTGGGTCAGCCAGTCCGACGCATCCCCATCCAGCACCGCGATCTCGTCGAGCTCTTCGCTGTCGCCGAAACGCAGCACCCGGCCCACGGTCACGCCCATGGTAAAGCCGGCGGGGTCGAGCCGCGCCCAGCGGAGGGCCAGGTTGCTGCGCAGCCCCGTCTCATAGCGGTCGAGCCCGGGAAAGCGGTTCAGCGCAAAGAGATTGCCGGTGTCCAGCGCGATGGAGGTGCTGTCCTCGTTGGGGCTGTCGAGCGTGTCGGGCCGGGTCCAGACAAGCTGTCCGATCGGCTCCAGCAGATAGCTCACCCCCGTGCCATTCGCGCCCTGGGCGATCAGCGGCAGGCTCAGATCGGCGGCGAAGGTGGGCGTGAATGCGGTCTGGTACTCGGGAAATTCCGGATCGTCGATGATATGCAGATAGTCGAGATTGAGTTCCGCCTCCGTGCCGAACCGGAACCCCGGGCCCACCGTCCAGGTTCGCTCATAATCGACCGTTCCGCGGACCTGGTTCACATTCGGGCTGTCGATTTCGTTGCGGACATTGTCCTCAAAGATCTGCGACTGGCCGATCAGCCGGAACTCCAGCAGGCCCCCGATGCCGCCGGGCTCCCAGTTGCGGCGATAGTCGAGCTCCACCAGACGCGAGTTTTCATTGCCGATATCGGCCTCGCGCAGGCTTTCGAAGCCGGTGATCGAGGCCGAGATCAGCTCGTCCCCGCGCACCCGGTTGATGCCGATCGCGCTGTCCAGGATGTCCTTGGACGAAAAGTCGTAGTCCAACAGATAGGTCCGGTCCGAGGTGTACTCATAGTCGAACTCGAGCGTGAAATCCTCGGGCAGGGCGAACCGGCCGGCAGCAAAGAGATAGCCACGCGTCTCGTTGGGCTTGACGTTGTCCTCCGAGATCGCACCGGTCGCGGTGAAGGTGCCCCGCCGGAAGGCCTGGCGGTACCGCCCCTCCAGGGTCTGGTACCGGCCGTCAGTGATATGGGGCGTCAGCGTCACGTCCGCCGACGGGCCGAGCGTGATGAAATAGGGCACGCGAATCCCGTTCCCGATCAAGGTGCTCGACAGGAAATCGGGGATCAGGAACCCGGTCGCGCGCTCGACCCCGGGCTCGGGGATCCGCAGCACCGGCAGGTAGAAGACCGGCAGATCGAAGACCCGGAACTGCGCGTCGTAGAAATAGATCCGCTCGGCGTTTTCGTCCTGGATCACCCGGCGCGCGCGCACCTGCCAGAGCGGCACCTCGCCCGGGCGGCAGATCTCGCAGCTCGTGGCCACGACCTGGCGGAAATCATTGAACCCGCCGGTCCGCCGTTCCATCTGCGCGCCGGTGATCTGAAGCCGCTGCTGCACCAGAACCTGCGCCGAGGTCATGATGCCAGTCTCCAACTCGGTATCGAGCTCCGCCGCCTCGGCCAGCACCACCGTGTCCTCACCGTCGCGCAGCAGGATCGGCCCCTCGATCACCAGGCTTTCGTCGGTGGCGTTGTAGATCAGCTTCGTGGCACGCAGCTCCCGGCCCTCGGAAAAGACCTGGACGTTGCCCTCGGCGATCAGCGTGTCGTCATTGGCAAAGGTCACCTGGTCGGCCACCAGCGCGGTGGGTGGATCCGCCGCGGGCGTCGTCTGGGCCGCCGCACCCGAGGCGCCGATCAGACCCAGCAGAAGCGCCAGAAGGGCCGCGAAACGGCGGGCCGCGCTCATCCATCCTCCAGATGCAGAAGCAGGCTCATCGCCAGCAGGATGGCCGCGATCGGCGGCGCCCAGACGGCCAGCGCGATGGGCACCTGGCCGTTCTCGCCCATCACATGGGTGAGGCTGGAGATGAAATAGAGCACGAAGCCCGCCAGGACCGCGCTCAGCACCATCAGCCCCGTCTTGCCGAACCGCGTGTGGCGGAGCGTGAAGACCGCGCCGATCAGCACCATGGCGACAAAGCTCAGCGGCCGCGCCATCTCGGCCTGAAACCAGACCCTGTGGCTCCGCGCCGAAAAGCCCGACGCCTCCAGACGCTCGATAAAGCGCGGCAACTCCCAGATCGGGATCGAGTAGGGCGTGCCGAAACTGTCGCGGATCTGGTCGCGCGTGAGCGAGGAGGGCAGGGTGAGCATCTCGGCGGTGACGGCCTCGGCCTCTGGGTTCTCGACGTCGCGGAAATCCCAGGACTTGGCATCGATCAGCTGCCAGGCGCCGTCCACCAGTTCGGCCTGGCGCGCCTCGATGCGGAAGGTCGGATCGGAGCGCCCGTCAAAGCCGAAAAAGCTCACTTCATTGAGGATTGTTCCGTCGAGATTGGCGCTTTTGGCGTGGATGGCGGTCTGGCGGTCGGCCTGACCCTGGCGCAGCCACAGCCCGTCGGTGCCCACCGCCACCACCCGCTCCTCGCCGCGCAATGCGTTGACCTCGCGCTCATAGAGCTTGGCCGTGCTTGCGACGAGCGGGTTCATGATACCGACCGCGACCAGACCGACCAGAAAGGCCGTGATCACCGGCGAGGCGAGGCTGCGCATCGCCGAACGGCCCGTGGCGCGGGTGATCACCAGTTCGCTTGTGCGCGCCAGCGTCACGAACATCAGGAGCGTCGCCAGAAGCGTGATCAGGATCGTCACCTCATAGAGCACCTGGGGCATGTGCAGCAGCGCCAGATAGGACAGGGTCTGAAAGGCGATCTCGCTGCCCTCGAACCGGCGCACATGTTCCAGCACCTCCACCAGCCACATGAAGGCGATGAAGCCCGCCAGGATGCCCAGAAAGGTCATCAGGAACCGCCGCGCAAAATAGAGATCGAGGATCATGGCGTCGCCCCGACCTGGTCCGGCGCCGCCACGCCGCCCCCCGCGGTCGGCGTCATGCGCCTGTCGGCATAGCGCAGGAAGCCAAAGGCCAGGATCGCACACAGAACCGTCGGCCCATAGATCACCGGCCAGAGCGTGGCATCGTCCTTGGCCATGTCGATGGTGGCGTTCTCAAGCACCTTCAGGATCAGGATCAGGACGCAGGCCAGCAGGATCTGTCGCCAGAGCCCGAACCGCGTGAACCGCCCCGACAGCAGACAGGCCATGCCCAGGATCCCCGCCGGGATCACCAGCAGCGCCTGGGCGAACCGCGTATGCGCTTCGGAGGCCAGCCAGATCGCGTTCCGCTGGGTCCAGAACAGCACCTCTTCGGGCGGGTTGAGCAGGATGTGGGTGGGCAGTTCGCGGTGGTCGAGCAGCCGCAGCGTCTGGCCGCTCGTCATGTCGTCCAGCGCGATGCTGAGTTCCTCGTAATAGGTCACGCCCAGGATGTTGGTCTCGGGGTTCAGCGTCTGGGCCATCCCGTCGAACATCAGGACCTGGGGGCCGGACTGCCCCTGGATCAGAAACGCCTCCTGCGCGATGTACGTGACCTGCCGGGTCGGGTCGCGCCGGTCGTTGATCAGCACATTGTCGAGCCGCCCGTCCGCGGCCACTTCGCGGACATAGACCGTGACCCCGTCAGTGGGTTCCTGGAAATTGCCCGGCTCCAGCAGCCGGGACGAGATCGCCTCGGCCAGCTTGGCGCGGATATCGTTGAACCGCACCATGCTGAGCGGCACGACCGCATGGGCCAGAAGCGACATCAGGATCGCCACGATCACGCCGAAGGCCAGATAGGGCCGCGCCAGCCGCATCGCGCTGAAGCCCGAGGCCTGCACCACGACCAGTTCGCTGTCGGCATAGAGCCGGTTGGTGGCGTAGATCACCGCCACATAGGCCGCGATCGGAATGACGAGCAGGATGATGCTCGGCAGGCTCAGCAGCGTCACTTCCAGCACCAGCTGTCCGGCCTGACCCTGGGACAGGTACCGGTCGAGCAGCACCACGGCGCGGTTGACCCAATAGACGCCGACAAGGACGAGCGAGAAAAACCCGAAGCCAAGCAACAGTTTGCTCAGGATATAACGGTCAAATCTGCCCAAGTTCTGCTCGCGGCCTGGTTCGTTGAAGCTAGGCTACAGGATTCGGCCCGGCCCTGAAACTGCTGTCTGGTCAACGGGCGGATGTGTCTCTAGGTTCGGCGAAAATCACCCCAATCGAGGCCCGTTTGACGATGACCATGCCAGTGACGATCAACTTCAAGGATGTCGATCTGGAGGCGATCGCCGGCGCGGTCGGCCGTATCGTGGTCTTTCTGCCCGAGGGCGGCAAGCTCGATCAGACCGCCCGGCGGGTCAATCGTCTGACCCGCGGCGCGCTGGCCCGCTTCGCCGAAAGCAGCAGCTTCAGCGATCTCAAGCCAGGCGACGCCGCGGATCTGGCCTTTCCCAGCGGGCTGGCCGCAGACGCGGTTCAGGTCATCCGGCTCGACCGCAAGCCCACCGTCGCCGACGCCCGCAAGGCCGGCGCCGCCATCGGCAAGGCCAAGAACGGCAAGCCGCTGCTCGTGCTCGCCGGCAATCTGGGCCGTGTGGCCGAGGTCTCGCTCGGGCTCGCGCTGCGCTGCTATGCCTTCAAGGAGCGCAAGTCCGCCGAGCCGACCGAGGAGGGCGCGGTCGATTTCATGGTCTCCAAGCCCGATCAGGTGGCGGCCGAGGCGTCCGATGGTGCTGCACTCGCCGAGGGGGTCTTCTTCTGCCGCGACCTGGTCTCCGAGCCCGCCAACATCCTGACGACCGAGGATTATGCCGCGCGTCTGGCCGCCATGCAGGAGCTGGGGCTCGATGTGGAGATCCTCGAAGAGGAGCAGCTCGAAGAGCTCGGCATGCGCTGCCTGCTCGCGGTCGGGCAGGGCTCCGAAAGCCCCTCAAAGGTCGTGGTGATGCGCTGGAATGGCGGCGGGGACGAGCCGCCCCTGGCGCTGGTGGGCAAGGGCGTCGTCTTCGACACCGGCGGCATCAGCCTCAAACCCGCCACCGGCATGGAAGACATGACCATGGACATGGGCGGCTCGGCCGTCGTCTCCGGCGTGATGCGCGCCCTGGCGCTGCGCCGGGCCAAGGCCAATGTCGTGGGTCTGGTCGGGCTGGTGGAAAACATGCCCGACGGCCGCGCCATCCGCCCCGGCGACGTGGTCGAATCGATGAAGGGCGACACCGTCGAGATCATCAACACCGATGCCGAGGGCCGGCTCGTGCTGGCCGATGTGCTCTGGTACGCGCAGCAGGAATTCAAACCCTCGGGCATCGTCGATCTGGCCACGCTGACCGGCGCGATCATCATCGGGCTCGGCCATGAAAAGGCCGGGGTCTTCTCCAACCGCGACAGCTTTGCCGACGATTTCCTCAAGGCCGCGGCCCAGGAGGGCGAGGGCGCCTGGCGCATGCCGCTCGATCCCGCCTATGACAAGCAGCTGAAAAGCCAGATCGCGGACATGAAGAATGTCGGCGGCCGCCCCGCCGGATCGGTCACCGCGGCGCAGTTCCTCCAGCGCTTTGTCGATGAGGAAACCCCCTGGATCCATCTCGACATCGCCGGGGTCGCCAGCGTCAAATCCGACACGACCCTCTCGCCCAAGGGCGCGACCGGCTGGGGCGTGCTGACGCTCGACCGGCTGATCCGGAACAGCTACGAAAGCTGAGCCAGCCCATGGGCGCGGTGCTCTTCTACCATCTCACCCGCGACAGCGCCGCCGGGACGCTCGCGATGCTTCTGCCCAAGGCGCTCGGCGCGGGCATGCGGGTGGAGGTGCGCGGCCCCGACGACGAGACACTCGACCGGCTCGACCAGCAGCTCTGGCTCGGGCCCGAGGAGGGGTTTCTGCCCCATGGCCGCGCCGGTGGGCCCCATGACGCGCTCCAGCCCGTGCTGCTGACCCGGGCCGAGACCACCGAGCCCGAGACCAGCTGTCTGATGTGCGTCGCGGGCGCCCCGGTCGACCCTGCCGAGGTCTCGGGCCTCGAGCGTACCTGCGTGCTCTTCGATGGCGAGGATGCCACAGCACTCGACCACGCCCGCGGGCAGTGGCGGGTCCTGACCGAGGCCGGGTGCAGCGCGCAATACTGGAGCCAGGACAGCGGCCGCTGGGAGAAGAAGGCCGAGACCTGACACGGTCTTGGAACGGGTCGCGAAAACGGGCGCGGCACAGACTGGTGGGCAGGCCTCCGACCAGGGCGCGTGAGTCGCGACTCCCTCACCCTGGCGGCCCCAAACGCCCGCGCATTGTCGAAAGACCAATGATAATTTTCCGAAAAACGGCGGGTTTGTGTGTTTAATCACTAAACTAGCCCGGATAATCACGCTAACGTGAGGGCAAGCGTATGTCTGAGGAGCGCCCCCATGCTTGTTGCCCGCTGTCTTCCCGTCGCGTGTTTGACCACCGTTTTTCTGGCCTCCGCCGCCCATGCCGCGACCCTCAGCCTGCAGGTCGGCGATGCCGACTGTTTCGGCGAAGCCCAGAGCAATTGCGACAACGGTGCCTTCCCGGCGATCCCGGTCTTCAACAATACCGGCCCGGGCGATCCCGCGGGCACGGACCTGTTCGACACGCTTGGCACGCTGGATTTCCAGGTTGCGCTCGATCTGAATGGTGAGACCGCGACCTCGGCCCTGCTGGAGGTGCGCCTCGCCGGTGTCGACCTCTTCGTCGAAGATACCGTCGGCGACCCGGTCGAAGGGATGGGGGTCTTCCTCAACGGGGCGCTCGTCGGCAGCTTCTTCGAACCGGTGGTGATCGGAAGCGACGTGAACCAGCGCGCGATCTCGACCGTCACCTTCTCCATCCCGGATCTCGGCCTGCTCAATGATGGCGGGCTCAATACGATAACGCTCTCGCCCGAGCAGGATTTCGGTCTGGCGTCGTTCGAATCCTATGCCGTCGACTATGTCGCCCTGACGATCGAGACCGAGATACCCACGGCCCCCGTGCCGCTGCCCGCGAGCCTGCCGCTTCTGGTCGGCGGCATCGGCGCGGTCTGGGCGCTGTCGCGCCGGGGCCGCCCTGGGCTCCGCCGCACGGCTGGCTGAGCCCGCCGCACCGAACCACCCCACCGTCCAGAGGAGACCTATGATGAAAAAGACCCTTGCCGCTGCGGCGCTCGCCGCGGCCTCTCTCGGTGCGCCGGAACCTGCCGCGGCGCAGGACCTCTATATCGGCCAGATCATCATGGGCGGCTGGAGCTTCTGCCCGCGCGGCACGGTGGCGACCGACGGCCAGCTACTCCCGATCTCCCAGTATCAGGCGCTGTTTTCGCTGCTCGGCACCCAGTTCGGCGGCGACGGGCGCACGACCTTCGGACTGCCGGATCTGCGCGGCCGGATCGCGATGCACACCGGAACCGGCGCGGGTCTCTCGCCCCGGCGCGAGGGCGCCAAGGGCGGCGCAGAGATCGTGACGCTGACCACGCAGAACCTGCCGGCCCACTCCCACACCGCCACCGGAACGCCCACGGCGACCGTGACACCGGGCAGCAATCCCAATCCCGCCGGAAACCTGCCGGCCCTGACCACGTCGGCGCCCGCCTATGCCGCGCCGGGCGGCGCAACCGCCGACATGGCCGCGGGGTCCGTGAGCGTCTCGGTGGGCTCCGCCGGCGGCAACCAGTCCTTCGGCGTCATGAACCCCTATCAGGTGATCCGCTACTGCATCGCGCTCCAGGGGATCTACCCGTCACGGAACTGAGCGCCGCGCCCCGGGCGGGGCCCCGCGCTTTTTGGGCCCCGCGCTTTTCGGGACGCGCGCCTTGCCGGGCGCGGGTCCTGCGCCCTCGGATCAGCGCGTCAGCGTCAGAGTGTTGCCCGTGATCGCGATATGATCGAAGCGCTGGAGATAGCTCATCCCCAACAGCGATCCCGGCATTTCGCCCGCGCTGACCCGGGCCCGCACGCCGCGGTCCTGAAGCGGGCCGAGGCCGACGCTGTCGAGCCAGACCTGCGCCGTGGCCACCGTGCCATTGGCCGTTCGGGCCCGCCCGTAGAAGGGCAGCGTCTCGGTATCGATCCCCACCCGCTCCGCATCCTGTTTGGTCAGGACCATGTCGCTCGCCCCGGTATCGACGATGAATCGCACCGGTTTGCCATTCACGTCGAGCGTGAGGTGATAATGGCCGTCGCGGGCGCGGGGCACGACGATCTCTCCGCTCTGGGTGACCATTGCACGATCGGCGCCCAGCGGGCTGCGCATATCCTCCCACACCCCGTAGGCCGCGATGACGCCGACGAAGATCAGCACCCAGACCACGAGCTGCCGGGCCATCTTGCCCCGAGATTCCCGGTTTCCGCGCAGGAAAAAGTAGAGCAGATAGGCCAGGAGAAGGCTGAGATAGAGGAGGCTTGCGGCAGTGCTGGTGAACATTGGTACCCTTTCTAGCCCAATATATAGGGGCGGAATGGGCCTATGTCAGAGGGGCGATGACCCCGGCGCCACGTAAGCCGTCGAGCACGAACTGGACCGACAGCGCGCCCAGCAGCATCCCCAGAAGCCGTGTGACCACCAGAATGCCGGTCCGCCCGAGGGCGCGCTCGATCATGCCGGCCAGAAAGAACAACACCAAAACGATGGTGATGACCGCCACCATCACCAGGTGGATTTCCAGCACGCCGAGCCAGTCCTCGCCCTTGGTCGTGGTCAGCAGGATCATCGTCGCCATGGAGCCCGGTCCCGCGATGAGCGGCGTGGCGAGGGGAAAGACCGACGGGTCGTGATCCTCGTCGCCCTGCTGCTTCTCGCGCCGCTCTGTGCGCCGGCCGAAGAGCATCTCCACCGCGATCAGAAACAGAAGCAGACCGCCGGCGATCCGGAACGCATCGAGCGACACCCCGATCGCATCCAGAAGCGCCGTCCCGAAAAGGCCAAAGAGCGTCAGAAGAACCACCGCGATGGCACAGGCGCGCAGGGCGACTCCGCGGCGGCGGTGGGCATCCATGCCCTGGGTCATCGCCACGAACATCGGCGCGAGCCCGATCGGGTCAATCACCACGAAGAGCGTGGCAAAGGCAGAGAGGGCAAGCGCGAGGTCCATCAGGCTTCCAGCGCGTCCAGCCGCTCCTGGGCCGCGACCCAGAGCGTTTCGGCCCGGTCGAGCCCGTTCATCACCTCGGCATACTTCTTCTGCCAGGTCTCGGCCTCGCCCACGCGCGCGGGCTCGTAGAGCGCGGGGTCGGCGAGCTTCTTGGCCAGCCGGTCGCGCATCTCGTTGAGCTTGTCGAGCCGGTCCTCGCATTTGCGCAGCTCCGAGCGTGCCGCCTGAAGCGCGTCGCGTGACGCCCGGCGCGGTTTGGGCGCGGGGTTTGCGGTCTCCCCGGCTTTGGGCGTCTCGGTCTTCGCCGGCGACAGCAGCAGCCGGCGATAGGCCTCCAGATCCTCCTCGAAGGGCGTGACCGCGCCGTCCTTCACCAGCCAGAGCCGGTCGGCCACGAGGCTCAGCAGGTGCATGTCGTGGCTGACCAGGATCACCGCGCCGGAATAGGCCGTCAGGGCCTCCACCAGCCCCTCGCGGCTCTCCATGTCGAGATGGTTGGTGGGCTCGTCGAGGATCAGCATGTGCGGCGCATCGAGCGTCGCCAGCAAGAGCGACAGCCGCGCCTTCTGCCCGCCCGAGAGCCGCGCGACCTCGGTCTCCGCCTGATCCGCCATCAGCCCGAACCCCGCCAGCCGCGCGCGGAGCTTCGCGGGCGTCTCGTCTGGCCGGGCGCGGCGCAGATGCTGGAGCGGGGTCTCGTCGGGCTCCAGCTCGTCGAGCTGATGCTGCGCGAAATAGCCGATCCTGAGCTTGCCCGAGCGCCTGATATGTCCGTCCATCGCCGGCAGCCGGTCGGCCAAAAGCTTCGAGAGCGTCGATTTGCCCTCGCCATTCCGGCCCAGAAGCGCGATCCGGTCGTCCTGATCGATCCTCAGCGAGAGCCGTTTCAGCACTGCCCGGCCGTCATAGCCCACCGCCGTGTTCTCCATCTGGATGATGGGGGGCGGCATCTCCTCGGGCTCGGGAAAGGTGAAGACCTTCTTCGCGGCCTCCTCGGGCAGGGTGATCGTCTCCATCTTCTCCAGCATCTTGACCCGGCTCTGGGCCTGCTTGGCCTTGGTCGCCTTCGCCCTGAAGCGGTCAACAAAGCTCTGCAGATGCGCCCGGCGCGCCTCCTGCTTCTTGGCCTGGGCCTCCAGCACCGCGCGCTGTTCGGCGCGCTGGCGGGCGAACTGGTCATAGGGTCCCTGCCAGAGCGTCAGCTTGCGCGCATCGAGATGCAGGATTGCACCCACGGCCCGGTTCAGAAGGCCCCGGTCATGGCTGATGATCAGCACCGTGTGCGGATAGCGCGCCAGATAGCTCTCCAGCCAGAGCGCACCTTCGAGGTCGAGATAGTTTGTCGGCTCGTCGAGCAGCAGCAGATCGGGCGCCGAGAACAGCACCGCCGCCAGCGCCACCCGCATCCGCCAGCCACCCGAAAAGGCGCTGCAGGGCATGGCCTGCTCGGCGGTGGTAAAGCCCAGGCCCCGCAGGATCGTCGCCGCCCGCGCCTCCGCCGACCAGGCATCGATATCGGCCAGCCGCGTCTGCACCTCGGCGATGCGCGCAGGGTCCGTTGCGGTCTCGGCCTCCGCCAGCAGGCTCGCGCGCTCGGTGTCCGCCGCCAGCACCGTGTCGATCAGCGAAACCTCCGAGCCCGGCACCTCCTGCGCCACGCCGCCGACACGGGCGCGGGCGGGCAGGGTGATCCTGCCGGTCTCCAGCGTCAGCTCGCCCCGGATCAGCCGGAAGAGCGTCGTCTTGCCCGACCCGTTGCGCCCCACGAGCCCGACCTTGTGCCCGGTCGGGATCACCGCGCTCGCATGCTCGATCAGGGGCCGGCCCTCGACCGAATAGGAGATATCGTCCAGCTTCAGCATGTCGCCCTCGTGCCGCATGGGCGCGGGGCGGTCAATCGCCTCATCAATCACGGCTTTCCATTTGTCGCCGCGCCATGCTACGGGCCGCGCAACAATTGAGGCATGGGGCGATCTGCGCCCCGGAGTGACAAGGGACAGAACCAATGGCCGTTGAACGTACGCTTTCCATCATCAAGCCGGACGCCACCAAGCGGAACCTGACCGGCAAGATCAACGCCAAGTTCGAAGAGGCCGGCCTGCACATCGTCGCGCAGAAACGCATCCACCTGACCAAGGCACAGGCGGGCCGCTTCTACGCCGTCCATGCCGAGCGTCCGTTCTACGAAGAACTGTGCGACTTCATGGCCTCCGCCCCGGTGGTGGTGCAGGTGCTCCAGGGCGAGGGCGCCATCGCCAAGAACCGCGAAGTGATGGGGGCCACCAACCCCGCCGATGCGGCCGCCGGCACGATCCGCGCCGAATTCGCCGAAAGCGTCGGCGAGAACTCCGTGCATGGCTCCGACGCGCCCGAGACCGCGGCCGAGGAAATCGCCTACTTCTTTTCCGGGCTCGAAATCGTCGGCTGACCCCGACCGCAGTCCTCCGGACCCACAGGGCCGCCCAAAGCGTCGCGCTTCGGGCGGCCTTTTTTGATGTATCCGAAATGCGGCAATTTGCGCCGCTTTGCATTTTGCGACTCGCCTGTCGGTGGCGCGCCGAATTTTTTCGTTTTGTTTCACAGAGGTAAGTGTAAATTTTAGTTTACATTTGCAATGTACGAAAATTTGGACATACTTTTCCTTATCGGGTGTGTCCTCAAGCCAGACGCGGCCGAGTGGCGGAGTGCTGGGCGTTTCCGGGGGAAGTGGCCTGCGCGCTCCATCAACTCACTGTGCGAGAGGTAGGATATGACAGACGATCCAGACAAAGTTTGGCCCACGGGCCTCAATCTCAAGGAGGCGGAAGAGGTGCACAGCTACCTCATCGACGGGACGCGTGTCTTCGGGGCGATCGCTCTGCTGGCCCACATCCTCGTTGCCGTCTCCACGCCTTGGCTCGGCTGACGGAGGACCCCCATGAACAATTCAAAGATTTGGCTTGTAGTGCCCCCTGCGGTCGGCGTGCCGATCTTTCTCGGGGCGGTCGCGGTGGGCTCCTTCGCGGTGCATGTCGCGGTGCTCAGCAACACCTCCTGGGTGTCCGATTTCCTGTCGGGAGAACCGCTCGGACATGGCGACCAGATGGCGGCGGCCCAGGCCGAGGCGGATGCGAACACCGCCCGTGCCTCCTATGCGCTTCCCATGCCGGACGGCCAGCGGGAGATTACCGTGACCTTTCCGGACGGCAGCGTGAAGCGGGCTGTTCTGCAACCTGATGAGGTTCTGGCCTCGGCGGCGCCACCGCCAACGGACTGAACGCACCCCCACCGGCCGTCCGGCCGATGGGACCCTTCCTTCGGATCAGCCCGGCTGTCCCGCCGCTGGGGCAGTCGGACTGCGCGCTTGGGCCAGGGCAATGACCTTTGACTATCGCAATTTCGCGCTTCGCAAGCTTGCAGGCATCGCCCCGCGCTATCTGCCCTTCGCCGATGTCGCCACGCCCGAGGTGCCACTGTCGCGCCTGCTGCGCCTGTCGCTCTTTCAGGTCACGGTGGGCATGGCGCTG
>JBCDBB010000078.1:0-18419 GCA_039184415.1 Pseudomonadota bacterium | reverse complement strand
CTCGATTTGGCTCGCCGGTCCGACTGAGGGATGGTTCACGGCCGCGATCTTGGATTGGGGTGTTTTGATGGTTCGACAGGCAGGCTTCATCGACGTTGATGAAGGGCTCAAACGCCTGAGCGACTTGGGCGATCGGCTTGAGACCGATGCTGCGGCTGTGGATCTTGAGATGTTCGGCACTGATCTGGACAAGGCGCTGGCCTGTTCGGATGGCAAGAAAGGCGGTCGCCCGCCGTTCGATCCGGTGCTCATGGTCAGGATCCTGATCAGCCGGGCCCGGAACAATCCGAGCGATGACCGCGCGGCGTTTCTTGTCAGCGACCGGCTGAGTTTCATGCGCGTCCTCGGCCTTGGCCTGCAAGACAAAGTCCCTGACGCCAAAACGATCCGGGCGTTCCGCGAACGGCAGACCAAGGCAAAAGCGATCGACGCGCTGTTCACCCGGTTCGGTACCGCTTTTCGGGACGCCGGATACATCGCCATGTCCGGACAGCTGGTGGACAGCACGCTGGTCGCCGCATCCGAGCAGCGCAACACGGATGAGGAAAAGCAAGCCGTCAAAGCGGGCAAGACCGCCGCCGCGATCTGGCCGGATGATCCGGCCAAGGCGCGCCGGAAAGACGTGGACGCTCGATGGACGGTGCAGTTCGGCAAAGCCAAGACACCAAAGAACGGCGGCCCCGCACCGCCCGACACTGCGATCCCGAGCCTCGGGTACAAGAACCATGCAGGCATCGACAAAGCGTTCCGCTTCATCCGCCGCCGGGACGTCACCGATGCGGCCCGCCATGACGGGCGGATGCTGCGCCAGGGAGTGCTGGATACCACCAGCACCGGGTCGGGCGCCCCGGCTGACAGTGCCTGTCGATCAAAAGCCGGTCAAAAGCCGGTCAAAAGCCAATGAAGCCTTCATGGCGCGCCGCGGGTTTGTCAGCTCTGTCCATCATCGCAAGCCTGTGGGCAGGCCGATGCCCAAGCCCATGCGCCGCCCAAGCCCATGCACCGCCCAAGCCCATGCGCCGCCCAAGCCCATGCGCCGCCCAAGCACATGCGCCGCCCAAGCCCATGCGCCGCGGCAACAACACCAAGTCCAAACATCGCGCGCCGGTCGAGCATGTCTTCGCAGTCCAGAAGCACATGATGGGCTTGGCCGCCAGGACCATCGCCATTGCCCGTGCGAAATTGCCCGTGCGAAACTGCCCGTGCGAAGATCAGGAACGGGATGACCAAGATCGGGATAACCAAGATCGCCGACACTATCCGCCGCCTGGCCCAGATCAAAGGCTCCGTCACCGCCTGATCGCAAGACGCGTCTGCCTGAAACCCTCCGAAACCGCCCGAACAGCGGCATAAATCACGACGAACAAAAGACCCAAGCAATCAAGCAATCAACCCGGCACAAAAATCACCCCCAAAAGTGCCGAAATCAGCATGGATTGAGGCCCTCACCTGACAGGCAGGATGTGCAGGCGCCGCGCCCCTGCCCTTTCGCCCCGGCAGAGTCCGGGCTGCCGGACCGTCGTCAGAAGCTTTCTTGTCGGCGGATACGCCAGAGAATGCGCAGGCACATCCGGGAAAACATCCGGCGGGAGTTTGGCGACAGATCCGGTGGCAGATCCGGCAGCAGGTCAGCCAGTCGTGCTCCGCCGGAAACACCGGCACTGCCGAAACCCGTCGGACCCCCGGATCCGGAGGCCCCGCGGCGCCGGGATGCGCCACCGGCTACCGCATCGGCGTTTCAGGAACGCTGTGCGCTCAGCCGGTCGTACAGGGCCTGATCCGGACCGTAGAAGTCCTCGAGAAAGCCGCGCTCGCTGGCCAGGGCCGTCTCGATCGTCTCGCGCATGTCCTGATCGGGGCGGGTCAGGGCGCTCTGCAGCTGCGCCTTCAGGCGGCGTCCGAACATCCCTGTGAGCCGGCGGACCGCCGGAGTGCTGAGCGGTTTCAGCCAGCCCGGCAGGCGCCCGCCGCGGTTTTCGTGCGGCAGGTCCGGAAAGCGCGCCGAGAGATCCTCGAGCAGCACCAGATCCTGCGCCGCGTCCGGCACGTCTTCGAGAAAGTCGACCTGACGGCGCAGGAAGATGCAGCGATGGTCGCTGTCTGCCCGTTCACAGAGCGCCCGGATTGATGTCTGCGCCAGCACCCCGGCGGCGGTCCCGGCATCGGCGAAGTTGCGGTCCTCGGCCCGGAAGGTACGCACGTACTGGGCGACGGCGCTGGCCACGCGGGGCATCGGCGCCCGGATCACCGCCAGGATGCGGTGGCCCGCGCCGACAAGGTCGTCGTCGAACAGGATCCGCGCCTCGCGCGTCGTGATATGGGTCAGGTCGCGCACCGCGCCGTCCAGCGCGGCCACGGGCTGCCGGCCCTGGTACTGGCGGTGATCGGACCACGTGGCCCTGAAATAGTGGCGCAGCGAGGAACCGCCGTTCTTGGGGATGTGGCAGAAGACCTGCTGCCGGCTTTCGGAAATGATCATCGTATCCGCTCCCTGATATCCGCTCCCGAACATGCGCTCCCGAACATGCGCTCCTGAACATGCGCTTCCGAACATGCGCTTCCGGACATTTGCTCCCAGATATCCGCTCTCAGGCGTCTGCATCGGCCGTAAGCGTCGCGTGGAGCCGTTCGGCGGCGGCGATCCGCCCGGCCAGCCCCGGATCCTCGAAGAGCCGGGCGAAGCGGCGCTTCTCCTCCTCGCGCTGCGCCCGGCGGTCGACCGGGGCGTGGGGTGAATACGCCTCCGCGGCCTGCCGGCTGGAATCGCGCGCCTTGCTGGTCGCATCGAGCAGGGCAAAGGCCGCCGCCTCGTTCTCCGGCGTGTGCTCGAACGGGGCGAAACCGGTGCCGAACCGCGCGTTCAGGGCCTCGATCACCGTGCCGAAATCGGTGGTGACGGTCTCGAACCTGGCCAGCACGATCTTCGGGCGCACCGGGATCAGGGCGCGGTAGAACATGCAGTATTCCCAGAGCGCGAAACCGGCGTCGAAGAGACCGGGTTCCATCTGGACCAGCGAGCGCGCCGCCTCGACGGGACTGCGGATCACCACGAGGCAGGGTATCCCTGCCCGGGCGGCACCGATCACGTGGCCGGCCGCATGGGTGTGATGCCCGATCGCAACCGGGCGGCCCTGGGCATGCAGGAAGGCTGCCTCGCTGAACGAGTTGCCGCTGCGCGGATATCCCTCGATCACCAGTTCCGTGTCGGGCGTGAAGACCCGGTCGCCCTTGGGCCCGCGCCGCATCAGCGGCAGGTAAAGCGCCGGGATGGTCGAGATGCGGGTGCGGAGCGACCGTCGGATCTTGCGCAGTGTCATGATGATGGTGTCGTCCTTGGGCTTACGGTCAGATCTTGGCGGCAGATGTTGCGGGCAGATTTCGTTGGCCGGTTTTACTGGCCGGTTTTACTGGCCGATTTTACTGGCAGGGTCTCGGATCGAATCTCGCAGTCAGGTCTCTCCGTCGGATCTCGCGGTGCGGGGCGGTGCCGGCCGGATGGTGGGCTGCCATCAGGGCGCGAGCGCGCGCGGGATCTCCCAGCGCGTCCGGATCGCCGTCTTCTCGGCATCGGTGTAGAGCGCATCCCAGAGATCGCGGTCGAGGCTGCGGGCCACGATCGCGGGCGATGGCCGCCAGACCGACTTGAGCCGGGCGAGCGCGTCCGAATAGGACTTGCGCGTCGACTCGTTGCGCCGCTCCAGCGACACCGGGGCCCCGGCAAAGCGGCTCAGCGCTGTCTCCCAGCCGCTCTGGTCCTCGTATTTCAGCATCAGGAACCGCCGCTTGCCGGCGCCCAGTTCCTGGGCCGGATGGCTGCGCAGGTCGAGATCCCGCGCCGACAGCCCGAACGGCCGGGCCAGATTGTCGGCAAACCAGGTGCGCGTGACATCATGCGGTCCGTGCGTCTCGTAGAGCGCGGCAAGCGCGTCCGTTTCCATATCCTCGACCCGGTTCATGTCCTCAACCTGCCCGATATTTCCGACCTGCCCGATACTCCCGGTCTGTCCGGTGTTCTCGATCTGCCGCCCAAGTTTCCAGGACTGCTCGAAAAAGGCCGACATGTTGCGCGCAAACGGATCGCGGAACGTCGTCACGAAGCGCTTGGGCGTGTTGCGGGTCAGCCGGAGCCAGGCTGCGGTCTTGAGCTTGAAGGCCATGTTCTGCAGCGGTTTGGGTTTCAGCCCGGCGACGAAGAGGTACTCCTGCGGCGAGCGGCTGAGCGTGTGCGCCTGATAGGCCGGGACGCCGGCTTCGATGAACGCCATGATGATCGCCGAGGAGGCGGTCTTGCCGATGGTCAGGACGCAGATGTGCTCGCCGTCCAGCCACATCCGGATCTTGGAACGCATGTCGCGCGGCGTGCGGTAGGCCCGGTTGATCTCTTGCATGCGGTTCACGGGCGTCCCTCGGCGGTTCTGGCGACTGAAGATCTGTCCGGCGCGGCCCGGGCCGCCATGGTCAGGATCGTGTTGAGCACGAAAAAGAAGAACATCATCTTGAAACCGACGGTCCAGTCGTAGAGCAGGGTTCGGGGTGCATAGGCCGCCAGCAGGACCTGATAGGGAAAGGCGCCCGCCATGCGCAGGCGCAGGATCGCAATGAACAGCGCCGAGAAGACCGCGCTCAGCACGACCGCGCCGAAGACCCCGAAATAGGCGAAGAAGTAGCCCGGCAGCAGGCCGCCGCCCGGCACGTCGAAATAGGCCGTAGTGGCGCGCTTGATCTCCATATTGGCGGGGATGCCGCCCTTGGTCAGGAAGATCGACAGGAAGTCGCCGATCAGGAAATAGAACGCCGAGCCGCCCTGGATCGGGGCGATCGTGTCCACGTAGAAGCTGTAGAACTTGGCGGTCTGGAACGCGCCGCCGGGGGTGCTGACGACCGCGCCGCGCTTGTAGAGCTGCTCGAAGGACAGGAGCGAGGCCAGATTCGCATCGGCCAGACCGGTATTGCGCACCATGCCGAGCACGAACAGCAGGATCGCGGCGGCGAAGCCGGCCATCTTCCAGCGCGGGTCGATCTTCATCCCGACCATGCAGCAGAACGCGACGGTCGCCACCGACAGGAAGCGGAGCCGGAGCCCGACCAGCAGGCACGATATCAGGTAGACCGCCACGCAGGCGATCAGGATGGTGCGCACGAGACGGGAACGCACCGCGCAGAACCCCATCAGCGACAGGAGTGCGGCAAACTCGATGAAGCCGAGCCGGTCCGCGGTCACATCGCGGTAGCCGCCGCTGAGCAGCGTACCGTCGCGCAGCATCAGCGCCGAGAAGACCAGCAGGCACATCGACGCGAGGATCGGCACCACGTCCGAGCGCGTCAGCTGCAACTTGTCCACGGCGCCCTCGCGCACCGCGTTGGCGCTGGGCAGGTAGCAGGAGAAGAACCCGATGAACCAGTAGAAGCTGAGGATCAGACCATTGTCGTAGAAATTGTGGCCGCGGAAGGTTTTGACGGCGATCGGCACGTCGCTGACGATCAGCGGTGCCAGGAACATCACCGTCATAAGCAGAAGCCCGGGATAGGCGAAGAACACTGTCTGGTCGCGCGCCAGCAGCAACAGGCAGAGCGTCAGCGTGGTGTAGAACGGCACCGCATGGCCGATGAAGCCCAGCGTCGCCACGGTCACCAGCACGAAGTGCAGGGCCAGCGTTCCCCAGAACAGGACCGTGCCGAAATCCCTCACGCCGACCTCTCGCGGGCTTGATCCGGTACCGGCGCATCATGCGGCATGGCCCTGCCGCCGGCAGATTCCTCGCTGGCAAACCCGTCGCTGGCAAACCCGTCGCTGACAGATTCCCCGCTGACAGATCTCCCGCAGGTAAATCCGAAGGCGGCCCGGTCGGCTGCAAGCGCGGCCCGGGCCGCGTCGAGGAGCGGCCGGAGCGCCTGCGGCTGGAGCGCGCCGGCTTCCTCGGGGTTCAGATGCGTCGTGGCCAGCGGGCGGGCCGCGATGCTCAGGACCGGGATGCCGCGGGCGAGGCAGTCCATGATCACGCCGCTGTCGCCGCATATGGCAACAGCCGGACGGGGCTCGGCCAGGGCAACCGGGCGCGCCGGGATGTCGGGATGCCGCGCGGCGAGCAGCGGATGCAGTGAGAAGAAATGCCGCCCGGGCGCGGGCAACTGGTCGGCAAGGGTGCGAAACAGGGCCAACCACCGGGCGTCATAGGGCGGGCAGAAGGCCACCAGACCGGCGTCTGCCGGGGCATCGGCCGTCAGGTGTCCGAACCCGTACGCGCCGATCCGGTGCAGCCGGGCGGGCGGATGGCCGGCGGCGGCCAGTTCGGCCTCGGTCGCCCGGTCCCAGAGAAGGATCCGGCGCGCGGCCCGGTTGTGTACGTTCATCGCCGAGCCCGGATCGTCGGCGCGGTAGAGCGCGTGCTGGAGACTGGCGGTTGCCACGCCCCGCGCCTCGAGCGCCCGGCAGAGCAGGTATCCGCTGAGATGACTGTCGCAGAACACGAACACCTGACGCAGAGCCCGGGTCCGGCCCGCCAGCGCGAGACCCGTCAGGCGCTGCAGCACACCCAGCGGCAGCAGGACCAGCCCCAGCGCCAGACAGAGCCCCAGCGGGGCTGCGCCGCGGAACAGGCCGGCCCGTGTGAGCCCGATCCGTGCAAGATCCGCCTGTGCAGGATCCGCCTGTGCAGGATCCGCCTGTGCAAGATCCGCCGATGCTAGGTGTTCCGATGCAGGATCTGCCGATACAAGGTCCGTGTATGCGGGTTCTGTCGTGTCTGTCGACGCCGTGGTTATTTGCACCGTGTCTGTCTGGTTAGCGTTTGTCTGCGTAGCGCTTGTCTTTGCGTTGTCTTTCTTTGTGCCGTCAGCCTCTGCGCTGTCGGTTCCGGCCAGCCCGAGCCCAAGCCCCAGCTCGTGCCCCAGTTCGGGCCCCAGTCCCAGCTCCAGTCCCAGCCCGGGCGCATGTCTCCGCACGAAATCGTCGGTCACGCGCTCCTTGCCCGGCAGGATCGAGTTATGGACCACCGCTCCGGGCTGCCGGGTGCGGCGCAGGGCGGCCACCAGCAGCACGAGGTACCAGCACTCCTTGAGCTTGTAACGCATCCAAGCGGTCCAGCCGGTCCGGTAGGGATCGGCATAGACGAACCCGGCCGCGCCGTCCGGCGCTCCGCTATGGTCGGCCAGCTCAGACATCCGGATGGGCGGCGAAGAAATCGTTCAGTTCCGACAGCCCGTCGGCGAGCGGCACCCGCGGCTCGAAGCCCAGCGCCTTGTGCGCGGCGGTGATGTCCGCGGCCGCGTGGCGCACGTCGCCCAGCCGGTAGCGGTCGCAGAACGCCGGCGCCGGCCCGCCGGTGAGCGTGCAGATCTCGCCCGCCACGGTCTCCAGCGCCACCCGCTCGCCCGAGCCGATATCGTAGACACCGGGCGCGGCCGATCCGCTGAACGCCAGATCGATTGCCTGCGCGATGTCGCCGACATGGACGAAGTCGCGTGTGATCCCGCCCTGCTCGTAGATCAGCACCGGCTCCGCCTTGCGCAGGTTGCGCAGGAAGTGGATCAGCACGCCCGTGTAGGGGTTCGTGAGCGACTGGCCTGCGCCGTAGACGTTCTGCAGCCTGAGCACATAGGACGAGACCCCGAAGGAGCGCGCCCAGTTGCGCACCAGGCTTTCCTGCGCCAGCTTTGTCGTGCCGTAGATGTTCGACGGGTTAGGCAGGTGCGCCGCCGCCGCCATGGCCTGCGGGGCAAGGCCGTCGAACTCGAAGCGGCCTGCCTTCAGGTCCGTCTCCTCGCGCTGGTCGGGATAGACCGTCCGGCCGGTTCCGTCGCGATAGGGTCCCTCGCCGTAGACGGCCCGGCTCGAGGTCAGCACGATGCGCCTGGGAAAGGTCCCGGCGCGCGACAGCGCATCCAGCACCAGCGCCGTGCCGAGCGCGTTGACCCGCGTGTTGAGCGCGCAGTTGTGCAGCGACCGCCCGGTCCCGGTCTCGGCGGCGAGCAGCAGCAGGTTCTCCGGCACGCCGCGCTCGAACAGCGCCGCCACGTCCTCGGGCTGGGTCACGTCGCCGGGAATGAAGTCGACGCCGGAGGCGATGAACTCCGCGATCGAGGCGCGGTTGTGCACGATGGGCGAGAGATTGTCGAAGACGGTCACGTCCCCGGCGCCGAAATCACGCACGTAACGGCTGCCGATGAAGCCGGCGCCACCGATAATTAATGTCCTGTTCACGGTACTCTTCCTCGATTTCGGGTTCACTCGTACGGATGGCCTCAGATGCGGATCGGCGTCGTGACGATGCCGAGCCGCTGACGGACCTTGAGAAACAGAAGCACATTCCATGCCAGCAGGGTCGTGGCGGTCGCAATGGCCGCACCATCGGCGCCGTAAAGCGGGATCAGCGCCGCGTTCAGCACGACGTTCAGCCCGCAGGCGATCAGCACGCCCCGGAGCGTGTCATGTTCGTGCCCGGTCATGTTCAGAAGCGAGACAACCGAGCCGAAGGCGGCGTTGGCCAGCTGTCCGGCCACCAGGATCACCATCGGCGTGTAGCTGGGCAGGTACTCGGCCCCGAAGGCGATCTCGAGCACCCAGGTCCCGAACAGCACCAGCACCAGCGCCCCCGGGATGGCGGTGGCGATGATCATTCGCGCGCCCCGGGTCGCGAGCCGCTGCAGGCGGTCCATGTTGCCTTCCTTGTAGATCCGGGCAAAGCGCGGCATCAGGACCATGTTGATCGCCTGCAGGCCGGCCACCGCCAGCAGCGCCGCGGTCGAGGCAACCTTGTAGATCCCCGCCGTCTCGGCATCCGTTAGCGCGCCCAGCATGACGACGTCGAGATTGGCGTTGATCTTCTGGATGCCGGCGATCAGGCCCAGCGTGCCGGTCGACAGAACCATGGCGCGCAGGCTGAGATCGGCATCCCGGCCGGTATCGGCCCAGCGCGGCCGCGCCCGGAGCAGCAGCGCGGCCCCGAAGATCAGCGCAAGGCCGGCACCGGCTAGGTGCAGGCCCAGCGCCTCCGAGGCCGCCATGCCGCCCATCAGCAGGACCCAGCCGATCAGCAGCGCCGAGAAGAACACGTGCCGGATCACGAATTCCGGCAGCAGCCCGGCAATCACCCGCCCGAGGCCGCGCAACGCCCCGCCCAGCACCGCCGTCATCGCGATCATCGGCACCAGGCAGAGTCCGACAAGAAACGCGGCGGCATAGCCAGGCTCCATCCCGGCCAGCAGCGTCCAGCCATAGGCGGCCGCTAGCACCACGGCCGAGGTTCCCACGACCAGAAGAAAGGCCCAGCGCCAGATCTTGTGCATCAGGGGCGCATTTTCCTCGACCGCCGCCCGGGCGGTTTCGCGCACGACATAGTTGGGCAGGCCCAGCCGCGCCGGCACGGCGAGGATCGTGACCGTTGCGTAGACCACCGCGTAGATACCGTATTCCGCGGGGCCGAGCACCCGGGCCAGCAGCACCACGACAACGAAGCCGAGCACGATGCTCAGCCCCTTGACCCCGACGCTCAGGACACTCTGCTTCAGGAACCCCATTATCGCACCATGATCGCACCCGTCGCTGTCACTGTCACCGCCCGTTCCGGCTTCTGTCCGGGCCGGCGCTCAGGCCGGCCCCGCCTTTCCGAGCCGGTCGATGGCGGCAAGCCGGTCGATCAGTGGGCCAAGCTGGTCGATGGGCACCATGTTGGGCCCGTCCGAGGGTGCGTTGTCCGGATCCTGATGGGTTTCGATGAAGACCATGGCGCAGCCGACGGCCACGGCGGCGCGCGCCAGCGGCGGCACGAACTCGCGCTGTCCGCCCGTCGATCCGCCCAGCCCGCCGGGCAGCTGGACAGAATGGGTCGCATCGAACACAACCGGATAACCGGTCCGGGCCATGATCGGCAGGGACCGCATGTCCGAGACCAGCATGTTGTAGCCGAAACTGGCGCCGCGTTCGCACAGCAGGATGTTCTCGTTGCCCGTCGAGGCGATCTTGTCGGCAACGTTGACCATGTCCCAGGGCGCCAGGAACTGGCCCTTCTTGACATTGATCGCCTTGCCGGTCTCGCCGGCGGCCAGCAGGAGATCCGTCTGGCGGCAGAGAAAGGCCGGGATCTGCAGGATGTCGACCACCTCGGCCGCTCTGGCGCAGTGCCAGATCTCGTGCACATCCGTCAGCACGGGGCAGCCGAACTCATCCCGGATGGCGGCCAGCATCTCCAGACCCTTCTCCATGCCGATGCCGCGCCTGCCGGCGAGCGAGGAGCGGTTGGCCTTGTCATAGCTCGCCTTGAAGACGAAGCGCGTGCCCGAAGGGGCGCAGGCCGCGGCGATCCTCTCGGCCAGCATGCGGGCATGGTCCAGCGTCTCGAGCTGGCAGGGCCCTGCGATCAGTGCAAAGGGGGCCCGGTTCGAGACGGCGATATCGCGAATGTCGACGGTTTTCATGGCAGTCCCTCCGCCTTCAGCACGGCTTCGATCCGTTCGACATCGACCGGATTGTTCAACTCCCAGAAGGCCCGCCCGCGCGCCTCGACCTCGACGCAGCGCACCGCCACGCCGTTTTCCAGAAAACGCAGCTGCTCCAGCCCCTCCAGCCCCTCCAGCGGGCCCGGCACGGCGCTGCGGTAAAGCGCCAGCGCCGCCGGGCGGTAGGCGTAGATGCCGACATGGTGAAAGACCGGGACCGGTGCGCCGGGCGCCGGCGGTCTGGCCAGATAGGGCACGATCTCCTTGGAGAAATAGAGCGCGTCCATGGTGTTGCCGAAGACCACCGTGGTCGCCCCGACGCGCCCTGCCCGCCGGTCGGCGGCAAAGCTTTCATAGCTCTCGTGATCGCAGCGCAGGACCGGGGTCGCCACCTGGATCGCCGGGTCCGCGCGCATCGCCCCGACCAGCGCCTCGACGAACCAGGGCGGGGTCAGGGGCGCATCGCCCTGCAGGTTCACCACGATCTCCGGCGCGATCCCCAGCGTCTCGATGGCCTCGGCGCAGCGCTCGGTCCCGTTCGCGCATTCCTCCGAGGTCATCGCGACCCGGGCTCCGAACCCCTCCGAGGCCGCGCGGATGCGCTCATCGTCCGTCGTCACGTAGATCTCGTCGATCCCGCCGGCGGCCCGGGCCGCCTCCCAGCTGCGCTCGATCAGGGTCTTGGCCTGCCCGTCCGCGCCGGTGAGCGGCACCAGCGGCTTGCCGGGATAGCGCACCGAGGCATAGCGGGCGGGGATCATGACGACGACGCTCATGGCAGGCTCGCTTGTCAGGCCACGCCTGCGCGCAGGCAGTCGTGGATATGGACCAGACCTTCGAGCCTCATGCCGTCCGAGACGACCAGAAGCGCGCCGATCTGGTGCTTGTTCATGATCCCCAGCGCTTCGGAGGCGAGCGCCTCCGGTGCGATCGTGCGCGGTGCGCGGGTCGCGACCTGCCCCGCGGTCAGATCCATCAGCCCGTCGAGATTGCGCCGCAGGTCCCCGTCGGTGATCACGCCGATCAGCCGGCCCCCTGCGGCCACGGCGGCGACGCCGAACCCGCGCGCCGTCATCTCGACCAGCGTCTCGCCCATCGGCGTATCCTCGGTCACGACCGGCAGTTCCGGCGGGCCGTGCATGATGGCCGAGACCGACAGCAGCTGGGCCCCGAGCTTGCCGCCGGGATGGAAGGTCAGGAAGTTGTGCCGCTCGAACCCGCGCAGCTGCATGACCGCGACGGCCAGCGCATCGCCGAGCGCCAGCGTGCAGGTCGTCGACGTGGTCGGCGCCATGCCGATCGAGCAGGCCTCGGGCGCATCGGGCAGCAGCAGCGCCACATCCGACTGGCGTGCCAGCGTGCTGGCCGCACTGCGCGAGATCGAGATCATCGGGATCGAGAACCGCCGGGTATGGGCGATCACGTCGGCCAGTTCGGTCGTCTCGCCGGAATTCGACAGCATCAGGCAGACATCGTTCTCGGTGATCATGCCCAGATCGCCGTGGCTGGCCTCGCCCGGATGGACAAAATAGGACGGCGTCCCGGTCGAGGCCAGTGTGGCCGCGATCTTGCGCCCGACATGGCCGGACTTGCCCATGCCCGAGACGATCACGCGGCCCCTGACCCCCAGGATCAGGTCGACCGCTTCGGCAAAGCTGTCGGACAGGGCATCCGCCATCTGCAGCACCGCCTGGCCCTCGATGCGCAGCACGTTGGCCGCGATCCCGAGGCGCTCCGCCGCCGTGTCCTTCATGACTGTCGCCTCATTCATGCCTGTGCCCTGAAACTAACGTGATTCTGCGGCCGGTCGG
Source organism: Pseudomonadota bacterium (assembly GCA_039184415.1). Taxonomy (GTDB): domain Bacteria; phylum Pseudomonadota; class Alphaproteobacteria; order Rhodobacterales; family Rhodobacteraceae; genus JANSYP01. The sequence goes on along the minus strand of JBCDBB010000078.1, from coordinate 6,174 downwards.
CCGCGACACGGTGCGCACCGCCCGGACCACCCGGAGACCGCCCGGACCGACCGGACCACTGCCCGTGGGGCCGATACTGCCCGGTGCTGCCCCTGTGTTACCCCGGTGCGGAAGATCTAGGCGACCCTCTCTAAAAGACCGTGAAGGCGCACCGGCGGCAGGCCTCTAGCGTGCATAGTACTTGTGCCCGTATTTCTGATAATTGCCGCTGTAATGCGTGGCCTTGCGGATATCGACCTGGTTCAGCACCATGCCGTTGATCTTGACCCCGACAGAGGCGAAGGCCTCGAGCCCCTGCTGCACCATGTTGCGCAGCGTCGCGTCCCAGCGGACCACGTAGATCACCGCGTCGACCAGCTGGCCGACGATGCGGGCATCCGGCACGATCAGCACCGGCGGGGTGTCGATCAGGATGATATCGTAGCGCTCGCGGGCCCTGGCCAGCATGCTGACCAGCCGCTCGGAGGTGAAGAAATCGGCCGCGTTGACCGATGACGGCTCGCTCAGCAGCAGATCGATCCCGAGCTGCTCGTCGTGCATGACGGCCTCTTCCAGCGGCATCTTCTCCTGAACGAGCGCCAGCAGGTTCTCCCGGCGGTCCTTGGTGAAATACTTGCGCAGCGTCCGGCGGCGGATGTCGCCCTCGATCACCAGCACGCGCTTGCCGACGCCGGCAAAGCTGTGTGCCAGCGCGAGGCTCAGCGTGGTCTTGCCCTCGCCCGGGATCGACGAGGCGACCATGATGATCTGGGGCGGACTGTCCACGTTGGACAGCATGATCGAGGTGCGCAGGTTGCGCACCGCCTCGGCCATGGCCGAGTTCGGCTTGCTGGCCATGAACTGCAGTACCCGGTTGCGGGTCCGCGACGGCGTGTTCGGGATGGTGCCGACAACGCCCACGCCGGTGGTCTGCTCGAGCTCGTCCGCCTGCCGGAAATTGCTCCGTCCAAGCTCGCGGAACAGCGTCAGCGCCACGCCGATCAGGAGACCGATGATCAGCGCCGTCAGCATCAGGACCGCCTTGCGCGGGCTGGAGGCATCGCGCGGGATCACGGCGGGTGAGAGCACGTGGCTGTCGGCCTGCTGGATGCCGGCCTGGACCGAGGTCTCCTTGAGCCGGCTGAGGAAGTATTCGTAGATCAGCCGGCTTGCCTCGGCCTCGCGCTGCAGTTCCTCGAGCTTGACCAGATCGGCGGACTGCGTCTCGACCTGGGTCTCGATCTCGACGATGGAACGGCGCAGTGCCCCGATCTGGTCCGCGTTGCGGGTCTGCTCGAGCCGCGCCCGGTCCAGCACCTGGCCAAAGCGCACATCGAAGGCGGTGGCGATCGCATCGCCGCCGGTCGCCAGACGGGGCAGGATCTGGTCCAGCCTGAGATCGTCGGCGATCGCGGCCATGGCTGTGCGGTCGCCCTCGGCAGCGGCGCTCTCGAGATTTCGGACCTGGGCACCCAGCGTTTCCTGGCGCAGGCCGAGATCGCCGGTTTTGTCCCGGAAATCCTTGAGCTGGCGGTTCAGGGCCTCGAGCGACTGGACGCTGACCAGGTCCATGTCCGTCGTGAAGGTCTTCACATCGTTCTCGGCCGTCTCCAGTTCGGCCTTCAGGTCGGCGACCCGGGCGGACAGCCATGTCGTCGCCTGCTCGGTCGCGTCGAACTTAACCTCGAGCTGGTTCAGGATGTAGAGTTCGGCCAGCCGGTCGGCGATCCGGGCGGATTTCTCGGGATCCTCGGTGCGCACCGCGATCCGGAAGACCCGGCTGTCGCGCACGCTGGCGACGCTGATCTTCTCGAGCACCGCGTTGATCGTGTCGTCGCGGATCTGCCGCTCGGTCGGTGGGGGCGTGTCCTCTTCCTCGGCACCGGTCGGCACCTCGATGCCGGTCAGCATGCGCACCGGCGGTGCCACGATGCCCAGCACGAAGCCGAGGCCCTGATCGACGAGGCCGGGGCTGGCCGGCAGCAGCCAGAAATTGAACTCGGGATCCTCGTCGAGCCGCAGCGCCTCGACCAGATCGCGCATGAGATTGCGCGAGCGCAGCGTCTCCAGCTCGGTCTGGATCGTGTAGTAGTCGCTGCTGATGCCCGAGACGACGTTCTCGAAGCTGACGATGTTCTCGTCCTGCGTGTCGAGGGCGAGATCGGTCGTCGCCGTATAGAGCGGCGTGGCGATCCGGGTGACATAGACAAGGGCCGCAACGCAGCACACGAACACCCAGAATCCGATCCGCCACTTGCCCTGCCACAGAACCTTGACCAGATGATCGAGATCAAGGGCGGTGCCGTGACTCTGGGCGGCGCCAAGCTTGGGGGTGATACGCGGGGAAGGATTCATACAAACCTCGCAAGCCGGACACGGTACGCCATACACAAAACGCCATCAGGACCCTGCTTGGGTCCGTATCGCACCTATCAGCCATGACTTAACGCCAAGCGGTGTCCCAGTGAGAGTATGCCATGTGGCTCATGGTTTGGACAACGTCAACATGAATCCCGCCGTTTCGACCAGAGGTAGTGGGGCCATTAACCCTCTGATTGAACAGCTGCGGTATTCGGGGCCAACTACCCTGACCCAGCTACCCTGACCCAGCTACCCTGACCCAGCTACCCTGACCCGGCCACCTTGACCCGACCACCTTGACCCGACCACCTTGACCCGACCACCTTGACCCGACCACCTTGACCCGACCACCTTGAACGGGCTTGTGCCGTCCCCTACTAGACAGCCGCGCATGGCGGGAAGATGTCTGGCCAAGTGTCCGATCAAAGGTCTGGCCAAGTGTCTGGCCAAGTGTCTGGCACAAGCATCTGGCACAAATGTCCGGCCAGGATGTCCCGCTGCCGGCGGTGCGCCCGAGATTCCGCGTGCCCCCGGCCGAACAGCCGGATGCGCCAAGACCGAGGAAGACCATCGTGCCTGAGACCCGTGGCCGCGTCGCTCTGATCACCGCGAAATACCAGAACTACGAGCGCCAGATTCCGCAGGCGATCGGGGAGATTGGCTACGAGGCGCTCTGGATCGACGAGCGGGTCGGCAACAGTTTCTGGGCCAAGATGCTGACCCGGCTGGGGCTGATGCAGCGCCTGCGCCCGCTGGTCGAGCGCCATACCGACCGGATCGCGGCGGCGGCGGCGGCGTTCGGGGCCGACAAGATCCTGCTGGTCAGTCCCGAGACCTTGCGGGCACGCGAGATCGCGCGGCTGCGCCGGAAGCTGCCGGAGGCCAGAATCATCCTCTATGTCTACGATTCATCCGCGAACCGCCAGCTCCGGCAGGACATGATCGATGCCGCCGACACCGCCTACAGCTTCGACACGGTGGACTGCGACGCGTTCGAGCGGCTGCACCATGTGCCGCTGTTTCATTCCCACAGGATCGACAAGATCACGTTCGGCACCGCGGCGGAGCCGGATTTCGACTTCTGCTTCATCGGCACGGCGCGGCTGCGCCGGATCGAGGTGCTGAGCCGCGTCATCCGGCGGCTCCGGGCGGACCGCGCCCGGTTCCACTTCTACCTCTTCGCCCCCAGCCTGCCGCAGTATCTGTGGTTCCGGCTGGGGGCGTTCTGGTACGGCTATGGCGGGACCCTGTCCCGCGCGCGGGTTCCGTTCGAGACCTATGTGGACACGATGCAGCGCTCGGCCTGCGTCGTCGATGTCGAGCAGGCAAACCAGCAGGGGCTGACGATCCGCACCATCGATGCGGTCTTTGCCGGGCGGCCGCTGGCGACGTCGAACCCCCGGGTCGCCGAGCACGACTTCTTCGCCCACGCGCCGGTCAGCGTGTTCTCGCCCGAGGACCCGGTTCTCGAGGTTCCGGCGATCCCCCCCGTCGAGCGCTGGCGCGGCTTCTTCGACAAGTACCACATCCATGCATGGCTGGAGACGATCCTGTCGGAGGCACGCCCCGGCTACCGGATCCGGCCGGAGGACTGAGGGTTCGGGCTGCCGTCCCGGGGATTGGCGATGAGTGACCGGCGACAGGTGACCGGCGACAGGTGACCGGCGACAGGTGACCGGTGTCTGGTGCATGAGTGACCGGCATCGCAGGGAGCGGGCCGGCGACGTTATCTGGGAGGCGGATCTGGGAAGCGGATCGGGGAAGCGGGTCAGTAGGGGCCGGGCCGGGGAGAGAATCGCCATGTCGATGGAATCGCCGGCGCAACCAGCGCGCGTGCCATATTGCGACATCATTTGAGCCGGTGTTCAGGATCAGGTCTGTTAACGATAGATGCTGCGCCGCAACATGACAGCTTTCGATAAAAAATCGAGTGGAATTTATCTAGACTCCAAACTACCCTTGTCCTAGGTGGATTGGGTGGTGGACGGGGGAGTATCCCCAAAATTTGGCCTTGTGGCTGACTTTATGTGCGCCGTTCCGCGTTCGAACGGGGAGGTTTTGTATCATGTCATACGATGCAGTCAGGGCGATTCCGGGTAAGGCGCAAGGCGACTCTGCCTGGTTGTCAGATGCCGACGTGCTGCGTGTGCACAAACCGGTCAATGCCGCCCTCAAGCGTATTTTCGACATTGCCGCATCGCTTTCCCTGATCCTTCTCACGTTGCCGCTGATGCTGGCCATTGCCGGGATCATCGCCGTGAAGGACGGCATGCCGATCCTCTTTGGCCATATCCGCATCGGCAAGGACGGCGAGCCGTTCGTCTGCTGGAAGTTCCGCACGATGACGCGCGACGCCGATGCCCAGCTCAAGGCGCTGCTGGCCCGCGATCCGGCCGCGCGGCAGGAATGGGCATCGAACCGGAAACTGCGCGAGGACCCGCGGATCATCCCGTGGATCGGGTCTTTTCTGCGCAAATCGAGCTTGGACGAATTGCCGCAGCTTTTCAACGTGCTGGTCGGCGAGATGAGCATGGTCGGCCCGCGCCCCGTCGTGGTCGACGAGCTCGAGCGCTACTACGGATCAACCACAGGGCTCTATAAATCGGTGCGCCCCGGCATCACCGGTCCCTGGCAGATCGGCGACCGCAGCAATGACAGCTACGAAGCCCGCGTCGCCAAGGATGCCGCCTATATCCAGAAATGGAGCCTGCGCGAGGATGTCAGGATTGTCCTGATGACCGCACTTGTCGTCGTGCATCGCAAGGGTGCCTACTGACCATAACGGGCGCGTGCCAAGGGGTTCTGTCGAAGGTTTCTGCCAAAGGTCCCTAGCAAGAGTCGCTGTCGAGAGTCCCTGTCGAGAGTCCCTGGCAAGTCAGTTGATTTTCCGGGCAAGATCACCTGCCAAGCAAGATCACCTGCCAAGCAAGATCACCTGCCGATCACAGCCGGCATGGCCGATCGCCGCGCCGCCTCATGGTCGGCAGCATCCGGCGCGCCGGTCCGGCCTGACCGCATCTCCCCGCCAATCCGGCCCATCACCGCTTCGGGAACCGTCCGGGATCCCTGCAGGTTTGCCCCCAAGGTTTGCCCCGAAGGTTTGCCCCCAAGGTTTGCGCCGAAGGTTTGCCCCCGCAGGACGGTGAAGACTTGAGCTGTCATCGGGGTTAAGAAGCACGCGCCGCGCCTGCTGGCCGGCAGCGTCCGAGCACGGCTCTGACCCGGCCCGGACCCTGACCAGAGGTACCGACATGCCCGACCCGGATACACCAGATCCCGCCACTCCGGAGTCTCCCATACCAGAATCCTCCATATCAGATCTTCCTGTGACAGGCGGAACCGTGCCAGGCGGAACCGTGCCAAGAGCAACCGTGCCGGATCCGTCCCGCTGGGCCGAGGCCCTGGCCGGGGGTGCGCCGGTTCTGGTGACGGGCGCCGCGGGGTTCATCGGCTATCATCTGGCCGCACGGCTGCTGGATGCGGGCGTGGCGGTGACCGGGCTCGACAATATGAATGCCTATTACGATCCGGCCCTCAAACGGGCCCGGCTGGCAGAGCTGGACGGGCGCCCGGGCTTTGCCTTTCACCGGGCGGATCTGGCCGACCGGGAGGCGGTCACCGCCCTCATTGCCGCCGCCGTGCCCACGCATGTGGTCCACCTGGCGGCCCAGGCGGGCGTGCGGTACTCGATCGAAAACCCGCACGCCTATGCGGATGCCAACCTGACCGGGTTCCTGAACGTGCTGGACGCCTGCCGCCATGCGGGCGTGCGGCATCTGGTCTATGCCTCGTCCAGCTCCGTCTATGGCGGCAATACACGCCAGCCGTTCCGGG
>JBCDBB010000077.1:0-18604 GCA_039184415.1 Pseudomonadota bacterium | reverse complement strand
TATGTCGCCAAATACACGATCAACCCCGCCATCGCCCACGGGATTGCCCATGAGATCGGCAGTATCGAGCCGGGCAAACGGGCGGACCTCTGCCTCTGGAACCCCGCCTTCTTCGGAGTGAAGCCCGAGATGGTGGTTCTGGGCGGCACCATTGCCTGCGCACAGATGGGCGATCCGAACGCGTCTATCCCGACGCCGCAACCGGTCTATACGCGCCCGATGTTCGGGGCTTTTGGCCGCTCGGTCGAGAACTCGGCCGTTACTTTTGTCAGTGCGGCGGCGCAGGCCGAAGATATCGGACGAAGCCTTGGATTGGCCAAGCAGACAGCACCGGTCGCGAACACCCGTGAAATCTCCAAGGCCGACATGGTGATGAATGCCGAGACCCCGGAGATCGAGGTCAACCCCGAAACCTATGAGGTCCGCGCCAACGGCGAGTTGCTGGTATGCGAACCGGCGTCGGACCTGCCGATGGCGCAGCGCTATTTCCTGTACTAGCTTGCGCTCGGCACGGGTTTCGGCCGTCCGCGCAGGATCAGAACCACGCCCACTGCTACAATGGATGCACCCAGATAGTGATACCATTCCAGCTGTTCGCCCAGGATCAGCCAGGCAAAGAACGCCACAAAGATCGGGTTTGTGTAGACCAGTGCGCCCGCGCGCCCGGCGCCGAGGATCTCCACCGACCAGTTGAAGAGCGTGTAGAGGATCGCGCCGCCGACGATCGCCATGTAGAGCAGCGCCAGATACCCGTTCCGGCCAAGGTTGTCATGCTCACCCTGGCTGTATTCCCATAGCGCGAAAGGGGCCGCGCCGATCGCGCCGCCGAAGAGCATGATCCCGAGTAGCGGAACACGTGACAGCTGAAACCGAGCCCGTTTGAGGGACACGGTATAGATTGCGAACAGCACCGCGGCCAGCAGCGCGAGAAGCTCCCCCAGACCGATCTGAAGCCCCGCGAGGCGCTCCGGATCGCCCTGGACCGTGACCGTGACAACTCCGGCGAAGGCGATGAACACCCCCAGCCATTGCAGCGCGCTCATCGCTTCGGCCAGGACAAACCGTGCCATCACCATGGTGATGATTGGAGCCAGTGCAAAGACTATGCCGGCATTGACGGCGGTGGTCTGGTGGAGTGCGGAAAACATGGTCCCCTGAGTCACGCCGAGCCCGATCGCGCCAATCGCAAGGGCATGCAGCCCATGCCGCCGCAGGAACTGACCGAGTTCCTGGAAATGTGCGACAAAGAAAGGCGTCAGTATCAGTGCGGTGAGGAGTGCGCGCGCCCAGGCCATGGTCCAGGGCGGCATTTCGTCCTGAACATATTTGACGGCTACGAAAACGGTCCCCGCGATCGCCCAACCCAACAGCCCGATGATGTAGCCGGCGGTTTCGGATGATCTGGCCTCGTCCACCAATTCCTCGGCATCCGCCTCGATGGCTTTCGCATCGCGGTCGACATCCTGTTCGGCGGTTCCGACAATCTTTTCTGCCTCGGTCAAGCCCCAAAAGTGAAATGGCATTACCGTGCTCCGTCCTGTCCTCAACAGGGTCACGCTAGCCCATTCCGGGTCCAATGGTTGGGTTTTCTTCGGTTGGACGCAAAGCAGTTGGTCTTTGGCAATGCGAGGTTTGGAGTTGTGGCGAGGTCACAGAGCACTCAAAATGCTGCGATGCAGCATTCCGGTCATTGGTTGTTCACCGTAACCGCATTACATCGACGTGCAGGGAGGAAACCCGCGTGTTCCACATGAGGTTTCCAAATGACGCGATACCTGAAAACCGACGTGTTTTTCGTGCCCCCCATCGACCCGCTGATCGACCAGTATCTCGCTGCGGTGGGTTTGGGCTTCAATCCCGGCGAAATGCGCCGCTATTGCCGGCGCGAAGCTCTGCGCCTCAATGCGAAGACCGACGCAGAGCTGTCTCTGCTGGGGCTCACGCGGGATCAGATCCCGGCCCATGTGCTGCGCCACCGAATAACGCCCCTGGCGGCCTGATTTGACCAGTGCCGCCGCCGCCGACAGGAAGTATGCTGTGCATCCCGCTAATCGAGCCCGTTTCGGCTCCGGGTAACGCCCGCGACGGGGGTGAGCGGTCCGGTCCTCGGTGCCGGATCCGCTTGTCTCTGCCCGGAAGGCGTGGTCACTTCGCGCTATGACCGATCCATTGCCTGTGTCGCACGAGATCGTTCCGGCCCAGCCCGGAGATCCCACTGTGTCTCTTACCCATGAAGACCGCCTGTTGCGCCGCAAACGGCTGAGCCGCGATGACGGTGTTCCGTTTCTCGTCGATCTGCCAGCAGCGCGGGATATCCGCCCGGGTGAGGCCTTTCTGTTTGCCGATGGCACGCGTGTTGCCGTGCTCGCGGCGGCTCAGGAACTGATCGAGATCCGCGGCGACCTTCCTCGGCTGGCCTGGCACATCGGCAACCGTCACACGCCCTGCCAGATCGCGCCCGACCGGCTGCTCATCGCCGCCGACCACGTGCTCGAAGACATGTTGCGGGGGCTGGGGGCGGACCTGCGGCGGGTGTCTGCGCCTTTCGCGCCGGAGGGCGGGGCCTACGGCTATGGACGCACCATGGGGCATTCGCACGGATGAAGGATGCAGCGGCGCCCGAGGATCTTGGCGATCTGCTGCGTCTGACGCAGTGGTTGTCGCCGGCCTTTCCGCTGGGAGCGTTTGCCTTCTCCCATGGGCTTGAAACCGTGATTGCCAGCGGCGAGGCTCGAGACGCGGCTGCGCTGGAAACCTGGCTCGGGGATCTCCTGATGGCCGGGTCAGGGCGGAGCGACGCGCTCATCTTGTCGCTGGCCCATCGGCGCGTGCTCCCTGACGGTGAACTGGCAGCCCTGGCCGCCGCGCTTGCGCCCTCGCGCGAACGCTGGGAGGAAACGTTCGCCCAGGGCACCGCCTTTGCCCGCACGACCAATGCGCTTCTGGGCACCGACGTTGCGCCGGCGGCGTTGCCCGTCGTCGTGGGCATTCAGGTGCGGTCGCTGGCCCTTGCGACCAGTGTGGTGATCGCGCTCTATCTCCAGGGTTTTGCGGGCAATCTGGTTGCCGTGGCGACCCGAGCGGTGCCGTTGGGCCAAACGGCCGGGCAGGGCGTGCTCGACCGGCTCGCGCCGAAGATCACCATCCTCGCGCGGGACCTGGCAGAGGCCGGGCCGGAGGACTTCGCCACCGCCGTTCCGCGCGCGGACATTGCCGCAATGGCCCATGAAATCGCGGAGGTCCGGCTATTTCGCAGTTGAACCGGGCCTGAAGAGGAAAGGAAGCTGTCGATGATCAGTCCAAACGGCCCGCTGCGTGTCGGGATCGGCGGCCCGGTGGGCGCCGGTAAGACGACACTGACCGAGCAGCTCTGCCGTGCGCTCGCGCCGCGTCTCTCCATGGCTGTGGTGACCAACGACATCTACACCCGCGAGGATGCCGAGGCGCTGATGCGCGCGCAGGTCCTCCCACTGGACAGGATCCGCGGCGTCGAGACCGGCGGGTGCCCGCATACCGCGATCCGCGAGGACGCGTCGGTCAACCTTGCCGCGCTGGCCGATTTGACGGAGAGGTTTCCCGACCTGGATCTGGTGCTGATCGAATCCGGCGGCGACAATCTCGCCGCAACCTTCAGCCCGGAACTGGCCGATCTGACGATCTACGTCATCGACACCGCGGCGGGTCAGGACATCCCGCGCAAGAAAGGTCCCGGCGTCGCCAAATCCGACCTGCTGGTGATCAACAAGACAGATCTGGCGCCACATGTCGGCGTTTCGCTGGACGAACTGGAGCGCGATGCCGCCGCGGCCCGCGCCGGACGCCCCTTCGTCATGGCGCAGATGCGTCATGGGCGTGGGGTTAACGAGGTGGTGAGGTTTCTGGCCAGTGCTGGCGGACTTCTCCCGGCCGGAGTGGAGGCCTGAACATGAAACGGCCCGCCTCTGGGGCGGGCCTTTCTGCGAACCGATTGCGGTCCGCCTACTTGGCGAGCGGGCCGATCATCATCACCATCTGACGGCCTTCCATCTTCGGCATGTTCTCGACTTTGCCGATGTCCTTGGTGTCGTCGGCGACGCGCTCCAGCAGGTCGCGCCCGAGATTCTGGTGCGCCATCTCGCGTCCGCGGAAGCGCAGCGTCACTTTCACCTTGTCGCCGTTTTCAAGAAACTTGAACACGTTGCGCATCTTGACGTCGTAGTCGTGCGTGTCGGTGTTGGGTCGGAATTTCACCTCCTTCACCTCGATCGTCTTCTGCTTCTTGCGTGCTTCGCTTTCGCGTTTCTGCTGTTCGTACTTGAACTTGCCGAAATCCATGATCTTGCACACGGGCGGCGTCGCGTTGGGGGAAATTTCGACAAGATCGAGCCCGACCTGTTCGGCAAGCTCCATGCCGCGGGCGGGCGTGGTCACCCCGACATTTTCGCCTTCTGCTCCGATCAATCGGATTTCGGACGAACGGATCCGGCTGTTCACACGGGGACCGGTCTCTCGTGTCGGCGGGGCGTTGTGTGGTCGTCTGGCTATTTGGGTCGTCCTTCGATGGTTATGACAGGTTCCGGGCAGGTATCGGCGATAGTCCCAACACGCAAGGCGTCAGGTCTGAAATCCCAGAATGATTGGAGCATATCGCGAAACAGGGGCTGCGACAAAGTGTTCTTTTTCTGGTCCAGAACCGATGTTGGCGCGGCGCGGATCTACGCGGCGACCGGAGCCTTGGGCGGTCGGTTTCCACTGGTCGCGTCCCGCCGATTTCTCGAGAGGCACGCCATTTTTTGGCTCTACGCAATGGACCAATCTTGATTAAGAGCGCAGGTTAGAAATCAGAAAACAATAAGAAAAATCTGATCTCTGGCGCGTCCTGACGGCGAAGCCCTGCCGATCTTGTCGCGAAGATGCGACGGAATGCGCAGGTCATGCTAAGAATGAGCCAATACCCGTGCAAGGCGAAGGTGATTGGACTCCTTCGCCTGCCAGGGTGTGACGCAACCGCAGGAGGCTCTTATGCGCACCGTTCTTTTGATTGCAGTCGCTGTTGTCGTGATCGTCGGGCTCTTCATGTTCCTGTCCCCGAACACGTCGGAAACACCGACCGAGCAGGTCGGAGAGGCGGTGGACGATGCCGCAACCGCGGTCGGTGAGGCGGCCTCCGATGTCGGAGATGCCGCAAGCGATGCGGTCGAAGGCGTCGAGGGCGCTGTGACCGGGACCGATACCGGCACGACGACCAACAACTAGGTCAGCCCACGAAGGCCTTTTCGACGACATATTCTGCTGGCTCGGAGTTCGCGCCTTCGCGCAGCCCGAAGCCTTCTAGGATCTCCTTGAGATCCATGTTCAGACCGATCGAGCCGCAGACCATGGCGCGGTCGGTCTCGGCGGAAATCCCGTCGATCCCGAGGTCGCCGAACACGGTCCCGTCCTGCAGAAGATGCGTGATGCGTCCCATCTTCTGGCTCGGCTCGCGCGTCGTCGTGGGGTAGTAAACGAGTTTCTTCAACCCGTCGCCCAACAGCTCCTGCATCAGTTCGTCGTCATGGAGGCTGGCGATGAGATCTTTGGAGTAGGTCAGTTCCGCGACATCCCGGCAGGTGTGGGTGACGATGACCTGCTCGTAGTCCTCATAGGTCTGCGGGTCGCGCAGGAGCGAGGCGAAGGGCGCGAATCCGGTGCCCGTTGCAAAAAGCCAGAGCCGCTTGCCCGGCAGCAGCGCGTCATGGACGAGCGTGCCGACGGGCTTGGGGCGCAGGATGATCTGGTCACCGGGCTTGATATGCTGGAGTTTGGAGGTCAGCGGGCCGTCCTGCACCTTGATCGAGTAGAACTCAAGTTCCTCGTCCCAGGAAGGCGACGCGATCGAATAGGCGCGCAAGAGCGGCTTCTGCCGGCCGGTCTTGGGGTCTGGATCGCCCATCAGGCCGATCATCACGAATTCGCCGGACCGGAAACGAAGCGTCTGTGGCCGGGTCACGCGGAAACGGAACAATCGGTCGGTATAGTGCTGTACATCTGTCACGGTCTGCGCATCGGGCAGGGCCGGACTTGCCGCTTTCGCGGCAATAGGGGTTTGTTCGTTCATCATGTCGCGCAGAGACTACACTCTGCCCTTTCCTAACGCCGTGCGGTCTGCGGTCGCAAATGGCCAAATTCGCTCAGGCACGCAGACGCGACTGATAATCATGGTCCCGCCAATCCTGGGCGCGGAACCGCCACTGGTCCTCGGGCTGGCGTTGGGCGAGCTCCTCGGAAATCTCAACTTCATCGAACCCGACACGCCGGGCCATCGCGTACTGGTCAGCCAGCACATGGCCCGCAGCGCGGAGCCTGCCCTGATATCCCATGGCGCGCAACCTGCTTGCAATGGTGAAGCCGCGCCCGTTGGCAGAGCTCGGAAAATCGACGCGGATCAGGTCGATCGCCCCCAGACGCTCTGCCAGTTCGCCCGCATCCGCGTCACTGGGCACGTCCACGGCCTGGGCAGAGGCGGCATCCGTGCCTTCCAGTGCGTCCAGCGCCACGAAGCCAAAGCTCCAATCCTCGGGCGCAAAGCCCGCATCACTGACGATCACGCTCATGCCGCGTCTCCTTGCACCTCCGCAGGGGGCCTGCGGGTGATTTTTCCGTTCACGAAATGGATGCCGCATTCTTCCTTGCCCTGGCCGCGCCAGCGCCCGGCGCGCGGATCTTCGCCCGGGGCGACTTTGGAGGTGCAGGGCGCGCAGCCAATCGAGGGGTAGCCCTTGCTCACCAGCGGGTGGCGGGGCAGGCGGTTGTTGATGATGTAGTCCTGCACATCCTGAGGCGCCCAATGGGCCAGCGGGTTGACCTTGATGCGGCGCCCGTCCTCGTCCTCGAAGAACTCCAGCTCCGCGCGGCTGCCCGACTGGAATCGTTTGCGCCCCGTAATCCATGCATCGAAGCCTTCCAGCGCCTGAGACAGGGGCTCGGTCTTGCGCAGCGCACAGCAGGCGTCGGGGTCGTGGCGATGGAGCGTTCCGTCGCGGTCCTTGGTCCACAGATCGAGATGAGAGGCTCGGATACGGCGGACATCCGTCAGCTCCAGCTTTTCGGCCAGCTCGGTCTGGTAGGCGATGGTTTCCTCGAACAGCATGCGCGTATCGACGAACAGCACCGGTGTCGTGCGGTCGATCACCGACACAAGATGCAGCAGCACGACCGATTCCGCGCCGAAGGACGACACCAGCGCCGTCCGTCCGACCTGCGGATCGTTCAGCGCGCGCTCCAGCACCTCGGTCGCCGCGTGATGGCGGTAACCGCGGTTGAGATCGGCGACACGCTCCGCGACGGGCGCGAGGGGTGCCTCAAGCGGCACGGGCGCGGCTCCCCTTGAGGCTGTCGCCATAGAGGGCCTCTTTGAACGGGTCGAGGCCGACCCGCCGGAACGCCTCCAGGAAGGTCTCGTCCTCGCCCTCGCGCAGACCGAGATAGGCCAGGATGATCCGCTCCACCGCCGGCACGATTTCGTCATAGGCAAAGCCCGGGCCCGTCCGTGTCCCGATCTCGGTCGTTTCCGTGCCGTCGCCGCCGAGCGTGATCTGATAGTTTTCCACGCCCGCGCGGTCGAGCCCGAGGATGCCGATATGGCCGACATGGTGGTGCCCGCAGGCGTTGATGCAGCCCGAAATCTTGATCTTGAGTGCACCGACCTCGTGCTCGATCTTGAGCGCATCAAGACGGGTCGCGATGTCCTGGGCCACCGGGATCGAGCGCGCAGTCGCGAGCGCGCAATAGTCCATGCCGGGGCAGGCGATGATGTCGGAGGCCAGCCCGATATTGGCAGTGGCCAGACCGTGCGCCTTCAGGATCGTGTGCACCATCGGCAGGTCCGACTTATGCACATGGGGAAGGATGACGTTCTGCTCGTGGCTGATGCGGAGCTCGTTATGTCCATAGCGCTCGGCGATGTCCGCCATCACCCGCATCTGGTCGGCCGTCGCGTCGCCCGGCGTCGCGCCATGCGCCTTGAGCGAGATCGACACGATCGCATAGCCTGGCGCGCGGTGCGCGCCGAGGTTCGTGTCCGCCCAGGAGCGGAAGACCGGATCGGCCTCATAGGCGGCGTCATAGGCCTCGACCGGCGCCTCGCGCCATGCCGGCGGGGCGAAATGGGTCTCGATTGCAGCGAGCACTTCCTGGTCGACGCCGGTAAACTGGGGGCGGATTTCGGCAAAACGCTCCTCGACCTTGTCGCGGAAATTGTCGAGCCCCTCTTCATGCACGGTGATCTTGATGCGTGCCTTGTACTTGTTGTCGCGCCGACCATAGGAGTTGTAGGCCGACAGGATCGCCTCGACATACGGCAGCAGCTCGTTCACGGGGACGAACTCCCGGATGACCTGGCCCACCATCGGGGTCCGGCCGAGGCCGCCGCCGACCAGCACTGTGAATCCGATCTCGCCTGCGTCGTTCCGCACGATCCGGAGCCCGATATCATGGGCGCCGGTCACGGCCCGGTCGTTTTCGCTGCCGGTGATGGCGATCTTGAACTTACGCCCCAGGAACTGGAACTCGGGGTGGTCGGTGGACCATTGGCGCAACAGCTCCGCATAGGGGCGCGGGTCGGCGATCTCGTCCTCGGCGGCCCCGGCGAAATGGTCCGCGGTCACGTTGCGCACCGTGTTTCCGCTGGTCTGGATCGCATGCATGCCCACATCGGCCAGCGCGTCGAGCATGTCGGCAATATCCGGCAGCTTGGGCCAGTTATACTGGATGTTCTGGCGGGTGGTGAAATGGCCATAGCCCTTGTCCCACCGCTCGGCGATATAGGCGAGCTGGCGCATCTTGGCGCTGTCGAGCGTGCCATAGGGGATCGCCACCCGCAGCATATAGGCGTGAAGCTGCAGATAAAGCCCGTTCATCAGGCGCAGCGGCTTGAATTCGTCCTCGGTCAGCGAGCCGTCGAGCCGGCGCTCGACCTGGTTCCGAAACTGGGAAACGCGGTTGCGGACAAAGGCGGCATCGAACTCGTCGTAGCGGTACATGGGGCTCACTCCGAAAGCGGCTGGCTGGGATCGTTAGGCGGGTAGTGGGGCGGGTGTCAGGCGCGGGCGTCGACCTGCTTGCCATGGGCGTAGTTCGACGGGCCACGCGACCGGAACGCTTCGCGGAAATGCACCGGCTCGGGGCCTTTGGGGCCCGGTTTCGCATCTGCGAGATAGGCGCCGACAACGGCCCCGGCCTGTTGGCTGGCGAAGAGCAGCCGGATGTCGGCGTGGGCCTCATCTTCGATCAGTTCGGCGTCGTGGTGGTCGCGGCTCCAGGTGTCCTGCTCGGTCAGATAAATCGCATCGCCCTCGAGCAGATCGTTGGCTGTGACGACCTTGGGTGTAAAACGGCGGCCCATCGTTGATCTCCATTGGTCCGGATGGCGGCATTTGTTACCCTTGAATATAGAACAGTGTTCCGGTTTAACGCCACCAGCTGGCTGAAATAAGAAACCTGTTCCAATACAGATCCCTCAGGGGATGGATGTTCCGAAAACCTGGAGAAATGACGAATGGCATTTCGGCTCGACGACACGGACCGGAAAATCCTTGCAGAGTTGCAGAAGGATGCGGATCAACCCCTTGATGCAATTGCGCAAAAAGTGGGCGCGTCAAAGACGCCGGTCTGGAACCGGATCCGCAAGATGCGCGAGGCCGGGGTGATCCGGCGCACCGTTGCGCTGCTCGATGCCGACGCCCTGGGTCTGGAGGCCTGTTTTTTCGTGCTGATCCGGACCTCGGAACATGAGGCGGACTGGCAGGCGCGGTTTCTCGCCACCCTGCGCGCGCGTCCCGAGGTGCTGGAAGCTCATCGGCTGGCGGGCGACATCGACTACATCCTGAAGGTCCGCGTGCGCAACGCGCGCGCCTATGACGAGTTTTACCAGGCGCTCATCTCTGAGGTGCGGATCTACAACGTCACCGCACTTCTTTCTATGGAAGAGATCAAATCCGAGACCGCGCTGCCGCTGTGAACAGCGCGGCCGGAGAGAGCCCTGTTGCTAGCTGAAAATCCGCGGCTCACCCATCCGGTCATGGATCTGGTTGGCCATCTCCGGACTTAACCCAAGCGCCTGGGCCAATTGCTGAAGGTATTGCGCCTCTTCCTTCGTGTCGAGCTCGATCGCCATGACCGACATCATGTAGACCTGACCTTCGGAACCCGCCGGCACCGACCGGGCGAGATCGTCCACATCGACAGGCTTCGCGAGCTCGGCCTTCACGAACTCCAGATCGCTTTCGTCGAGATCGCCCAGATGCTCGTTGAGCACGGCCTTTTCACCCGCATCAATATAGCCGTCCGCCTTTGCCGCCTGGATCAACGCACGGAGCAGCACGCCGGCAAGCTCTTCCTGCGCGGCGTTCGGTGCCACCGGCGGCTCACCATAGCTGTCAAGGGAGTGGTTCAGCATGTCCCCGAAAGAGCCGTTGGCCGGCGCATCGAAGCGCTGCGAGGACGCCTGGGCACCGCCATTGCCGGGGTGTCTCCCGGTCGAGAAGCGGCCCATCTCTTCGAGCGCGCCGCCCATGCTGCCGCGTCCCCGTGGGCCGTCGCCCGACAGCATCTTGCCGAGCATATCAGTGATCCCGCCACCGGCGCCCATGCCCTGGGACATCGATCCGCCAAAGCCTGTGCCGCCCCCCATCTGGGCCTGTCCGCGCCCGGAGCGGTTCATCATACTGCTCGCGCCCTTTGCCAGCGCGAGGCCAATGGCCACCTTCGCCAACCCCTTCATCATGCTCATCCGGTTCTCCCCGAGGTCATCCGCGCCAGTCTGTGCGCATGTCCCTGTAAATGGGAACTGCCGCCGCGCATTGAAACTCCGCCCGATCCGAAGAAACGCCGGATTCAGTTCCGCTCACCGCGTCGAGTGCGCGCCTTCATTACTGCAGATAGGGACTTGCCTGTATCGGGACCGGCGGGACTATGGGCGCCAGGAGCCATGAGGAGAATGCACATGTCCGAGATCCATGGGACGGTCTGGTGGAGCGAGCTGATGACCCGGGATATCCCCGGCGCGCTCGAGTACTACGAGGCAATCTGCGGCTGGCGGATCGAGCCGATGCAGATGCCCGAGGGCGCGTACTATCTTTGCTCGCAAGGCGACAAGCCCATGGCGGGGATCATGGATATGAGCGGCATGAGCCATCTCGACGGGGTGCCGCCGCACTGGTTCACCTATGTGGCGGTCGAAGACCTGAACGTGGCGTTGGAACAGACCCATGCCCATGGCGGCATCGTGCAGCGCGAGCCCTGGGAAGTGCCCGGGATCGGGCGTATTTCCATCGTTACCGATACGACCGGGGCCGCGGTCGGGCTCATCGAGCCGGCGGAGAAGGACAATCAGACATAGCGGTTGACGAGGTTCTCCAGCCTTTCCTGGCGTCCTGACACAGGCTCGGGGCGCAGATCCTCGGCCAGGACACGGGCGCTGATACTGTCCAAATCGCTTTGCAACATGGCCTGGGCCTCAGGTCGGTCCCATCGGGAATAGCGGTCGCGCCGCGCGGTCTCCAGCGCACCATTCTCCAGCAGCGCGGCGGCGGCCTTGAGGCCGCGCGCGCAGGCATCCATGCCGCCGACATGGGCCAGGATCAGGTCCTCCGGATCCAGTGACTGGCGCCGGAGCTTGGCATCGAAATTGGTCCCGCCGGTGGTGAACCCGCCCGTCCGCAGGATCTCGTAATAGGCTAGCGCCATTTCGGGAACATTGTTGGGGAACTGGTCGGTGTCCCAGCCGGACTGGTAGTCATTGCGGTTGATGTCGATGGAGCCGAGCACGCCAAGGCTTGCCGCCAGCGCCAGCTCATGCTCGAAACCGTGGCCGGCCAGGATCGCGTGACCCTGCTCGATATTGAGCTGGACCTCGCCTTCGAGCCCGTAGCGCCGCAGGAAGCCATAGACCGTGGCAACGTCGAAATCATACTGGTGCTTGGTCGGCTCCTGGGGCTTGGGCTCCACCAGGATCGTACCGGGAAAACCGATTTTGTGCTTGTAGTCGACGACCATGGCGAGCATGCGGCCGGCCTGGTCCGCCTCGCGCCCCAGATCGGTGTTGAGCAGCGTCTCATAGCCCTCGCGCCCGCCCCAGAGCACGTAGTTCTGCCCGCCCAGCCGGTGCGTCGCGTCCATGCAAGCCTTGATCGTGGCCGCCGACCAGGCGAACACATCCGGATCGGGGTTCGTCGCAGCGCCTGCCATGAAACGGCGGTGCGAGAAGAGGTTCGCGGTCCCCCAGAGCAGTTTCGTACCCACCCGCTCCATATGCTGGCCGATATAGTCCGCCATTTCGTCGAGCCGGGCGAGGTTGGTGGCGAAACCCTCGGCCTCGGGGCGGATATCGGCGTCGTGAAAACAGAAGAAGGGCTGACCGAGGATCCCGAACATCTCAAAGGCCGCGTCGGCCTTGGCGCGGGCGTCGTCCATGCTGTCGCCAAACCAGGGGCGCGCGAAGGTCGGCCCGCCGAACGGATCGCCGCCTGGCCAGGCGAAGCTGTGCCACCAGGCGACAGCGAAGCGCAGATGGTCTTCCATCCGCTTGCCCAGCACTGTCTCGTCCGGGTCGTAGTGGCGAAAGGCGAACTCGGCCTCCGTCTCCGGCCCTTCGAACGTGATAGGAGGAATGTCGGCGAAGTATCCGGTCATGACAGGGCTCCGATGGCATCGCGGAGGGCGCGGTAGCGGGCATGACCCTCCGCAAAGGCCGCGCGCAGGGCGGGATCGGGGGCGATCCGTCGGGCGATGGGCGGCGCCGTGGCCGTCTCGGCCCCTGTGCCCGTGGCGGCCATGAGCCCCAGCCGCGCCGCGCCGAACGCTGCGCCAGCCTCGCCGCCTTCGGGCAGGGCGATCTCCTGATCGAGTGCGGTGGCGAGCGCGGCCAGCCAGTAGTCCGAACGGCTTCCACCGCCAACCGCGGTGAGGCTTTCGATGCGCGTGCCCGTGGCGGCGAGCGCGTCCTGGCAATCGGCAAGCGCAAAACAGACGCCCTCCAGCACCGCGCGGGTCAGGGCGGCGCGGTCGGTTGCGTGGCCGAGGCCGGCGAAGCTGCCACGGATCGCGGCATCGTTGAGCGGTGTGCGCTCGCCCCCGAGATAGGGCAGAAAGACCGGCGCGCCGGGCGGTTGCAGCGGTCCGAGATCCTCGGTCAGAGCCGCCGGGTCGGCCTCCAGGACTTGGGCCAGCCAATTCAGCGCATCGGTGGCGGCCAGGATCACGCCCATCTGGTGCCAGGTGCCCGGCAGAGCATGGCAGAAGCTGTGAACGGCGGTTTCGGGCGCGGGCCGATAGGCGGCATCGGCCGCAAAGAGCACGCCGGAGGTTCCGAGCGAGACGAAGGCCTCGCCCGGGCGGACCACGCCGACCCCGATGGCCGAGGCCGCGTTGTCGCCGCCGCCGCCGGCCACCGGCACACCCGCCGGCAGACCGAACCGGTCGGCAAGGGTATCACGGAGCGTGCCCGATACCGCGCTGCCTTCGACGAGCCCGGGCATCTGCGCGCGACTCAGCCCGCAACGGCTCAGCAGATCGTCGGACCAGTCGCGCGCGCCAGTGTCGAACCAGGCCGTTCCGGCGGCGTCCGACATCTCGCTCACCCGGTCGCCGGTGAGCCACAGACGCAGGTAGTCCTTCGGCAGCAGAACGGTCGCGCATGCGTCCCAATGCGCGGGCTCGTGGGCGCGCACCCAATCGAGCTTGGGCGCGGTGAAGCCGGGAAAGACGATATTGCCGGTGACCGCCCGAAAGGCCGGGTCCGCGTCGCGGGTCGCAGCCTCAGCGTGCGCGCGCGTGTCGTTCCACAGGATGCAGGGCCGGAGTACCGCGTCGGAGGCATCAAGCAGCGTTGCGCCGTGCATCTGGCCAGACAGTCCGATCCCCCGAACGGCGGCCAAACTGGTTTGGCCGGCAAGATCGCTCAACACCATTTCGGCCGCCGCGAGCCATTCCGACGGGTTCTGCTCCGACCAGCCCGGTGCGGGCCGGCTGACGGTCAGCGGCGCGCTGGCCTGGGCGACGAGCGCCTGATCGGCATCGATCAGGACGCCCTTCAGACCCGAGGTGCCAAGATCAAGCCCCAGATACATACGTCCCTACCTTTCCGGCCGCTCGGGTCATTCTGCAACCTCCAGCCTGGCGGCGAGATGCTCGAACAGGCGGGCGACGGCCTCGGCGCCGGGGTCGTTATGGCCGGCGAGCTTGTCGGCGGTGAGATAGGTCGCCCTGCCGGCGCGCGCCCGAGTGATCGTCGCGGTCATCTCCGCACCTTTGCGTGCTGCCGATGCGGCGTCGGCCATGCCGCTCGGCAAAGCCTCCAGCGCGGGAGCCAGCGCATCGATCATGGTACGGTCACCCGGTGCTGCGCCGCCGACCTGCCGGATCCGGTCCAGCCCGGCGCGAAGCGCGCCGACATGGTCCTGTCCCGCGGCCGACGCGTCCCCTGCGGCGGCAAAGAAGATTGCCAGCAACACGCCCGAAGACCCTCCCATGGTCTGGCTCAATTCCTGCCCGATCGCACGGTAGAGTTGTGTGTGGTCGGCCAGTGGCAACCTGTCCATCGCGTCGACCAGGGACCGCGCCGCGCCGGCGAGAGTCGAGCCCGTATCGCCATCGCCCGACTTCGCATCGAGCGCGTTCAGATCAGCGTCCGCCGCAATCAGGATGGCGCAGCAGGACTTCAGGAAATCGGCGGTCGCAGGATCGCGCGACGGCATCGGCGGGATCGGCGTCAGCCCGTCCGGCAGGGGCAGCACCTCGGCGCTGCTGACCGGCAGGCAACCCGGCCAGGCCCAGGGCGCGACGGGCGCCAAAAGGGCGGCCTCATCGGCCTTGCTGACGGGCAGGAGCGAGACCGAGAAGCCCTGCATGTCGAGCGAGGTCATCAGCGGCGCAGGACCCACGAGCCATCTGACCTGCTCGCCCAGTTTCGAGCGCGCGAGTTCCTCGGCCAGGACCGACATCTCCAGGGGTGTCGCTCCACCCAGATTGTTCAAAAGCGCCACATGCGGCCCCGGTCCGACGCCCGATGCGAGCCGGTCGACGACCATGTCCATCGCCGCGCGGGCACCGGCGAAATCGACCTGCTCCACCCCGGCCTCGCCATGGATGCCGAGCCCCAGCTCCGCCTTGCCCGGTTCGATCCGGGCCTCCTTGGGCGAACCGGGCACCGTGCAGGTGTCGAGCGACATCCCGATGGAGGCCAGGCCGCCGATCACCCGTTCCGCGGCGCCGGTCACCGTTTCAAGATCGGCCCCCTGGTCGGCCAACGCGCCCGCAATCTTGTGCACAAAGAGCGTCCCGGCCACGCCGCGTGCCTGGGGCAGGTCGGGCAGCGCCACATCATCGTCGACGACGACCATGGCGACCTTGAGCCCGCGCGCGCGCGCGCGCTCGGCAGCCAGCCCGAAATTGAGCCGGTCGCCGGTATAGTTCTTGACGATCAGCAGGCAGCCCGCCTTGCCGGTCACGGCGAGGATCCCGGCCAGTACTGCATCGACCGACGGCGAGGCAAAGACGTCGCCGCAGACCGCAGCAGTCAGCATCCCCTGGCCGACAAAGCCCGCATGGGCGGGCTCGTGTCCCGAGCCGCCGCCCGAGACGAGTGCCACCTTGGAGGCGTCCCAGTCTGTGCGGGTGACGACCTTGATATGCGGGTAGCCGTCGAGCCGCGCGAGCCGTCCGCCCGCGGTCCGCAGCACCCCGTCGATGGCCTCGGTGACGAGCGTCTCCTTGCTGTTGATGAATTGCTGCATGGTTCTGTCTCCTCAGGCGATGCGGCGCCCTTCGGCGTCGAAATAGAGCGGGTCGCGCGGGGCGATGGCGATGGTCTCGCCGCCGCGCAGGGGGGTGTGCACATCGGTCAGCGTGACAATGTCGTGGCCGTCGAGCTGCAGGTGCAGCCGGGTCTGGTCGCCCAGATGCTCCACCCGGACGACGCTGGCTTCGCGCCCTTCGCCTTCCGCGATATGCTCCGGACGCAGCCCGATTGTGGTGGCGTTCGACGGGGCGGAACCGAAAAGCGCCGCAGGCAGCGTGTTGATCCGCGGCAACCCAAGCCGGGCGGCGACGGCGACACTCACCGGGTTTTCATAGATCTCGCGCGGGGTCCCGACCTGCACCAACCGGCCTTCATCCAGCACGCCGACATGGCTGGCCATGGTCATGGCCTCCGTCTGGTCGTGGGTGACGTAAAGCAGCGTTGCGCCGAGGGAGGCATGGATGCGTTTGAGCTCCACCCGGAGCTCGCTGCGGAGCTTTGCGTCGAGCGAACTCAAGGGCTCATCCATCAGGTAAATCGCAGGATCGCGGACCAGCGCCCGGCCGATCGACACGCGCTGCATCTCGCCGCCCGACAGTTCCGTGGCCTTGTTGTCGAGCTTGTGGGTGATGCGCAGGGTTTCCGCGACCTCAGCGACCTTGGCCGCGACCATGTCTTCGGGCGTGCGCAGGATCGGAGAGCGGAGCGGGAAGGCGAGATTGTCGCGCACGCTCATGTGGGGGTAGAGCGAATACTGCTGGAACACCATCGCCACATCGCGCTGCGCCGGGGTTTCACCGACGACATCGCGCCCGCCTATGGTGATGGTGCCGGCGTCGGGACGATCGAGCCCCGCAATCAGCCGCAGGGTCGTGGTCTTACCCGCACCGGTGGGTCCGAGCAGCACAAAGAACGCCCCGTCCGGCACGGTCAGATCGACGCTGTCAAGTGCGAGGGTCTGCCTGAAACGCTTGGTCACACTGCTCAGCCGGACCTCAGCCATGGAGGACCTCCGCATTGAGGTCCGAGCGGAGCGCCCGGCCGCTCTCGGCCTCGAAGAGCGTCAGGGTGGAGGCTGTGAATTCGAGCCCCACGGGTTCACCGGCGCGCAGGGTTTCGGTCGAGGGCACACGCGCCTTCAGCGGGCCATGGGCTGTTTCCAGGCTGACGATCTGGGTCGTGCCGAGATATTCGCTGGCCAGCACCTCGCCCCGAAGCGCGCCGCTGTCGGAGAGCCGGACATGCTCGGGCCGGACGCCGAGCACCAGATCGCCCGCGGCGGCCTCGTGCTGACGCGGGATGGCAACGGTTGCGACGCCCAGATCGGCCCTGGTCGCGCCAGGTTCAACATGTCCGGAGAAGGGGAGGAAATTCATCGCCGGAGAGCCGATGAAATCGGCCACGAACATCGTGGCGGGCTTGTCATAGATATCCTGGGGTTCTCCGAACTGCTCCACAACACCATGATTCATTACAACAATCTTGTCGCCCATCTGCATCGCTTCGAGCTGGTCATGGGTGACGTACACCGTCGTCGCGCCCATCCGGTCGTGAAGCGCGCGCAGCTCTTCGGCCATGCGTTCGCGGAACTCCGCATCGAGCGCGCCGAGGGGCTCATCCATCAGAAAGGCCTTGGGGTCGCGCACGATGGCGCGCCCGAGGGCCACGCGCTGGCGGTCCCCGCCGGACAGCCCGCCCACGGGCCGGTTCAGGATATCGGCGATGTCGAGGATGCGGGCGACCTCGTCGACGCGGGCGTTGGCCTCGCGCCGGCACAGCCCCAGGGAGACCAGCGGGTAGGCAAAGTTGCGGCGGACAATCATGTGCGGGTAGAGCGCGAACATCTGAAAGACAAAGGCGATGTCGCGGTCGCGCGCCGGGCGCTGCGCCACATCCTCGCCATCGATCAGAATTTCGCCCGCCGTCGGAATTTCCAGTCCCGCGATCATCCGCAGGGTCGTCGTCTTGCCGCATCCCGAGGGGCCGAGCAGCATGAAGAACTCGCCATCGCCAATGGTGAAGGAGGAGGACTGCACCGCGGTGAAGTCGCCGAACTCCTTGCGGAGGTTTTTGATCACGATTTCAGCCATCTTGCGGAAACGCTCCCGCCCGGATGAAATTGCCGCTGGGATCGACCCACCAGGTTTCGCGCATGCCCCAGGGGGTGTCATGGGCGGACCGGAACCGGGGAATGCCCTCGGTCGGGATGTCCAAGCTGATCAGGTGATTTGACAGGCTCTCCACCTCCGGGCAGCGCAGATAGCCGCCATGAGAATTGTCGGCCGGCGTCAGATCCGCGCTCTGACAGAAGTGCAGCTCCGCGCCGTCGCGGCGCAGGATCATGTAGCCGAAATCGGGAAAGACGCCCTCGGTTTGGAACCCGACCGCATCATAGAATGCGCGGGTCTCCGCCAGATCCCTGGACGGGAGAATGGGGCATAGGGACTGAAACTCCAACGCGCTCACTCCGGGAAATGGCTGACGATGAGAAACATCACCGTACCGGTCAGAATGACGATGAAGCTGTAGGTGTAAAACCACATCACGAAGGGTTGCATCAGCATCACCACGCCTAGCCCGATGAGGATGGAGGCGACCATCTCCCA
Organism: Pseudomonadota bacterium; assembly: GCA_039184415.1. Lineage (GTDB taxonomy): Bacteria > Pseudomonadota > Alphaproteobacteria > Rhodobacterales > Rhodobacteraceae > JANSYP01. Next base: position 244 of record JBCDBB010000077.1, on the reverse strand, counting down.
CGGCCCGCGGCGGAGCCGGATCAGGCGTTCGAGAAAGCCGCTCATCGGTCCGCTCCGCAGCGCAAGACGACGTCTGTATCGCGTCGGCGTTGCTTCGGTTTTAAGTCGGTGCGTTCCGCAGTTTGGGTCAGGGCGAGGCTCATCATTTCCGCACCGCTCCGAATGTGATGCCCCTGAGCAGATGCTTGCGCAGCAGGATCGTGAAGACCATGACCGGCAGCAGGAAAAGCGTGACGCCTGCGGC
>JBCDBB010000076.1:0-18752 GCA_039184415.1 Pseudomonadota bacterium | reverse complement strand
GGCGCACCCGCCTGTACAGATCCACAGCATACATCTCCCCGCCTTCAGCTCGTTGCCTCAGGCGCAAGATGCGGAATTTTACTCCGCGACGGTCAGATCATCAGACCGTTCCTGCTGTCCATTTTGTCTCCGGGATTCACAGCTCCGCTCGTAGACCCTACCGCTTCGCCTAAGCGCCGCTCCTGGGCCGTTTCGCCCTCGCTCGCTGCGAGCTAGTAGAGGTCGATCTCGCCCTTCTTCAGCAGATGCTGGAACCATTCGTCCGGTTTCATGTGGATATGCGCATGCTTGACCATGGCGGAATTCATGTCGACCAGACCGGACACGTCGTCCCATTTCTCCGGCTGCCAAAGCCGCGAGCGCATGATGCATTTCGGACAATGCATGAAGGCGGTCTCGACATGCACCAGCAGCGCAAGTTTGGGCGCGCGCCCGTTGACGGCCATACCTTCGAGCAAATCCGCGTCCCGGCAGAGCCGCCCCCTGCCCCGGACACGCAGGGTCTCGCCGCGGCTCGGCACGAAGAACAGCAGACCCACGCGCGGGTCTTCCAGCAGGTTGTGAAAGGTGTCCATGCGCTTGTTGCCGGGCCGGTCGGGCACGGCGATCAGCGTCGGGCTGATCACGCTGACAAACCCCGGCGGATCGCCCCGCGGCGACAGATCCACATATCCGGCGGGATTTGCGGTGGCCATAATGCAAAATGGCGATTTGGCGATGAAATCCCGGCAGATTTCATCGAGCGCATGGATTTCCTTGGCAAGGATCTGCGGCAAAGGCGGTCCGGCCAGCGCATCGAGCTCATCTTTCGATGACAGGAAATCGGTAAAAGGCGCAAATTCGTCTGTCGTTTTCTCCATGCCGCCCCATTCCCGTTCAAATGCCGGCGCGTACAATGGCGCGCCAATCTGTTTCAGATAGGCTGTTGGTGGCCAAAGTGGCGCGCCTTCGACCGGCATACCAGCGCTTTCTCTCCAGCTATGTGTTCTGCGTCACAGAAAAAGCGCAAAGATCGAAAACCCCAACTTTACAGGGCGATGACCGGAACCGGGACGGAACCGGTTTGACCCTGCGGAACTGTCTGTGGAGCGCAGAGCCCCTTTTATAGTTAACGTTAGGGACGTCTTTCATTGGGCAATCAATTCCCGATAATTAAACTCAAGAAAGGCTTCAATTTTAAATGAATTACTTTCCGCCACGTCATCTATTACTTGCCGTTACGGCACCGCTTGCAGGTTATCAATCGGGTTAATATTTCCCTAACTCTTTTGTTTAAGCGCCATTTGGTGCTGTCATTTAACAGTGTTGCGGTGACCTGATGGCTTCGGTCGTTTCTTTCATACCTGGTTCCTCCCCTTGTGACGGAGCGTGCAGCCTGGACTGGGCGGCAGGCGAATTCGGCGTGCCGGCTGGCGAGCCTGTGGCAATGACCTTGCCCTCTGGCACGTTCCTGTCGGCCATGTCCTACGCACGCGACGGCGTGCCGAACACGTCCCAGGGCAGCTATGTCACGGTCTCGGACCATCACGGCATTGGCTACGAGCTCCCCGACGGTGCCGTGATGTTTCAGTTCTCGGAGTGCCAGAACTGGTCCATCGCGCATCCCTCCTCCACCGGCACTCTACCGGGTCAGCAGTTCACGAACACCAGTTCCAGCGGAAGCGGCTGGGTGCCGCTCTTCACGCCGGTGGGTTTCTCGGGCGGTGGCGACACGTTCGTCCAGCCCGCCTCGTTTTTCAATGTCGCGGAGACGAGCCCGCCCAACTGGCCGACCGTGACCTTTGATCCGGGACCGCCGCCGCCCTTCGCGCCGGTCTTCCCGTCTCCCAAGTTCGACGACCCGCCCGACGGCACGCCCAGGGAGCTGATCCCGCCGGTTCCGCCCTTCACGGACGCGCCGCCGCTGCCGACACCGATCCCGAGCGCGGCGCTGTTCCTCGTGTCGGGTCTGATCCTTCTCATGCTCTTTGCGCGCAGGAAGGCTGCAGCCTGAGCGTCCGGGCGGGTTCGCCCGGACCGCGGCATTGCCTGCATCCAGGTCATGCGGGCAAGGCAGCCCGTCGCCCTGCCCCGGGGCTTAGAGCGTGTCCGCGAAAAACACGGGCCGGATTACCCGCAGCGTGATCGCGCCGATCCCCGCAAGGACGAGCGCGAGTACAAAGAGCCAGCCCAGAAACGGGATCAGCCCGATGAGACCCGCCGCAAGGGCGCCGACCCCGGCGGCGGCGGCCCGATCGCCGATACTGTCGGGCTCGGACCTGCCAAAGGCCAGCATCAGACCGACGCCAAAGGCGTAGGCCGCCACCACATAGCCCGCAAACCCGCCGATGAGCGCCAGGGCCACCATGGCCGGTGTCAGCAGCAGCCCGATGATCGTGAGCGCAAACAGAACCCCCGCCCCGATCACCGCCGATTGCGTCAGGAACCCGAGCCACAGCGTGTGAAAGGGCCGTGCCAGGATCTGCCGGCGCATCTCTGCCAGCCGCTCCGGCACGAGGGCCGCGATCAACGCCGCCAGGGCCGCCACCACGACCACACCGGCCAGGAAACTGCCGACCACACGCCACCAGTTCGGCGCCTGCGGTCCCTCCCACTCCTCGATCTCGCGCCGCTCGACTCGGTCGGCGGGCGCCACCCGGTCGGGGACCTCCAGCGTGCCCGGCTCGTCTTCGTATAGGATGAGCCGTCCGGCGATCATGGCGGCCTGCCCCCACTCCACCTCCGGGGCCGCTAGGCTCACGTCGCCCGCGACCGCGGCGTCGAACATCACCTCTTCGCCGGCGATCATCGCATAGCCGCCGATCTCTCCGGCCAGTTCCAGCAGGCTTCCCGCGATCCGCAGCTTGCCGCCGACACCGTCCACGGACAGCGCGCGCCCGGCCAGAGTGGCGTCCCCGGCCACCGCGCCGCTCAGCGTGATCTCTTCACCCGCCGCAAAGACATCGCCGCCCACCGCGTCCTCGATAGTGATCTGGCGGCCCGCAAGGTAGGCCGACCCCGTGATCGCGCTTTGCGAGGTCACCCTGTCGCCCGCCATGAACAGATCGTCGGTTCCCGCGCCGTCATGGGTGACGACCCGTCCCGCGCCGAACGCATCGCCGCCGAACTCAAAGAATGCCGGTCCCTCGTCGGAAAGACCCGGCGTGGCCAGCAGTGCCGCGGCCAGAAAAAGCAGTATTCGCATGATGAAACGTCCCCGCGCATCCGTGAAGATCACCTTAGGGGCGACCGATCACAGCATCTTGTCGAAGATCAATCCTCTCGCGCCGTGAAAAACGGGCGCAACGCTCCGCGCCGCCGGGGGCTTGGACGCGCGACCGTGGCTCGGCTAGGCTGCCCGGCGAGATGAATTGCACAGACCACCGCCGGAGCATTGGATGACACCTGATCTCGAAACCGCACGGCGCATCGCGCGGCATCATTGCGACGCCTGGACCAGCCGCAATCCCGAGGCCGTCGCCGCCCGCTATGCACCGCAACCCTCCATGGCCATCAACGGGGGCGAGCCGATGACCAGCCGGGCCGAGATCGCCGACATGGCGGCGGGATTCATGGCCGATTTCCCCGATCTCGTGCTCACGCTCGACCAGGTTCTGGTTGCGGACCAACACATGGTCTACGCGTGGACCTTTGATGGCCACCACAGGGACAGCGGACATCGCGTGCACTTCTCGGGATGGGAAGAGTGGGACCTGGACGACGAGCTCAACGTGACCCGATCGCTCGGCTGGTACGATGCGGCGGATTATGACCGCCAGGTCGCGGGCGCATGACCGGATCGCCCGCGGGGCGCCGGCCGGCGCGCACCATCAGCGACGGCATCAGCAGAATAGGCTCCCCCGGCACGCGCCTTGTCGTGGAGCGCGAAGGAGCCTCAGGGTCGGCCGCGGTCCAAGAGAGTTTGCCGGCCGCGACCGGTCGCTCAGCGCAATGATCGGGACACGCACGCCCCGTTCACCGTCCACCCGGGTCTGAAGGCCCGCTGGCCGTGCCGCCGCCCGGTCCCCTCTGCCCCCCTCGTATCTTGACAGGCGGGCACGCCGGACGGACGAGGGGCTCGCTGTTCCGGCGCGCCGCGCGTATCTGTAGAAACGACCCGACGCCCCAACCCGAAAAGGACGCATGACTTGGCTGACTTCCCGGCGGACATGACCGTGCCGACGCAGCGCGGCGCCTGACGGGTCCAGGCGATGGCGAGCGACCCGCTTACGGATATCGTCCGCGCGCTCGACCTCTCGGGGGGCGTGTTCCTCGATGCGGAGTTCAATGCGCCCTGGGCGATAACCTCACGGGTGACCGAAGACGACTGCCGCCCCTTCATGCCCATGCCCGAACAGGTCGTGGCCTACCATGTCGTGACCGAGGGGGAGCTGATCGTGTCGCTCGACGGCCAGACCGCCCATCCCGGGCAGATGCGCGCGAAAAGCGGCGATGTCATCATCCTGCCCCAGAACGCCCTCTGCGTCCTCGCCAGCGCGCCGGGGCTGCCGCTCGCCAACGCAGACGACCTGCTGCTGCCCCCGACCGAGACCAGCCTCGCACGGATCCGCCATGGCGGGTCGGGCGCGCGCTGCAGGGTGCTCTGCGGCTTCATCGCGAGCAATGGCGGGCCGAGCCCGCTGCTGTCGTCGCTGCCGCCCCTGCTCATCATCGCGCTGGAGGATCTCGCGGCGCTGCAATGGATCGAAGCCTCCATCGCCATGGCCGCGCGGGAGCTTGCCGCGGGTCGGCTCACCTCGCGGGCGGTGGTCTCCCGGCTGTCGGAGCTTCTGCTGATCGAGGCACTGCGCACCTATCTGGAAGGCACCCCGCACCCCGGGGGCTGGCTCGCCGGCATGGCCGACCCCAAGATCGCCCGCGCTCTGGCGCGCATCCATGCCGATCTGGCCATCGCGCCCCCGGTGACGGAGCTTGCGCACGCAGCCGGCATGTCGCGGTCCAGTTTCGTGGCACGCTTCGGCAAGGTGATGGGGATCGGCCCGCAGCGTTACCTCGTCACCCAGCGCATGCTCGCCGCCCGGTCCCTGCTGGAAGAGACCGGACTCAGCCTCGCCGAGGTCGCCCACCGCGTCGGCTATGACGCGCCCGAGGCCTTTTCACGCGCCTTCAAGCGCGAAACCGGCGAGGCCCCGGCCGAGTGGCGCCGGTCCGCCACGTCCGGCCCCTAGGATCACTCGGACAGAAAATCGCGGATCGCGTCCATCGCCCGCGGCCAGGCCGGGTCGTCCTCCAGAAGGAAATGGTTCTCGGACTCCAGCGTGACGAAGCGGGCATCGGGAAGACCGGCGGCAAGGCTCTGCCCCCGCTCGAACGCCACGCCGCGGTCGCCGCGCGCATGCAGGACAATCGCCGGGGCCTGCACGTCCTTCAGCAGCGGACTGACATCGATATCGCCATAGGCATCCATCATCGCCGCGGCGTTCCGGCCGGTCGAGGTCTTGCGCTGCAGATCGCCGAACCAGCGCCAGTATTCGGGCTTCGCGTTGGGCATGTAGGTCGCGCTCAGCAGTTCCGGCGTGGCCATCGCGTTGCCCCAGTCATGTTCGATCAGCGACAGCATCGCCTCCCGCGAGGCGAGCGTGGCGGGATCGCCGGTGCGGCGCCAGCCGCGATCATAGCCGCCATAGAAGACAAGCTTTGTCACGCGTTCGGGATGTTTCGCCGCGTAGGCGACGCTGAAGGCCGCGGCCTGTGAAATCCCGAGGATCGGAAACCGGTCGAGCCCCGCCGCATCAACCACGGCCTCGAAATCCTCGATCTGACGTTCAAGCGAAAAGTCGTCGACTTTCCAGTCGCTCAGCCCGTTGCCGCGCGCGTCATACCGCACAAGGCGGCAGATCTCGGCGAGTGCTGTGTTGATATGCGACCAGATCGGGCTTTCCCAATCGTATTCCAGATGCGTCATCCAGTGCGACGTCTTCATCAGCGGCGGTCCGGACCCGGCAATGCCATAGGCCAGCCGCGTTCCGTCCGCGCTGTGGCAATAGCGGATGCTCTGGTCGGGGGGCTTGGCCCGGCGTGGCCGGACAGAAGCCGAGTCCGGGTCCGGATTCGGGGCCGGATCGGGCGCAACGGGGTCGAGCGCGGCCACGAAGCGGACGCCCCGTCCGCGTATCGTCCGGACGAACCGCTGGCCACGGCCATCGTCGCCCAGCGCCCGGCGCAGATCGCGCAGCACGCTCGACACCGCGGCATCCGACACGAAGCGGCCCTGCCAGATCTCTTCGACCAGTTCGTCCTTCGACACCACGCGGTCGCAATTCTCGACAAGATACACCAGCAGGTCGAACCCCTTGGGTTCGAGCGCGACCCGGTCGCTCCCGAGCCAAAGCTCGCGGGTCGCCGTGTCCAGGGTGAAATCGTCGAACGCGTGCTTCATGGCAGAGGATTAGGACGCCCCATGCGGCTTGTCACACCATAATAACCCCAAGAAATCCCCAAGTCCCCGCCAAGCTTCGCCGCCGGTCCTGCCGTATCTGCAGCTCAGGCAGCCGGAGTCGCCGTCTGTCGACACCAGATTTCACAGCCGGGACAGCCCATGACCTCACCACACGTCGCCTCCGCAAACCGCGACCGGACTTCCGGCGCAGCGCACCCGGGGACCCGGAATAACGCCCCTGTGACGGTCGCTGGCGGTTCGGTCATGCCGCACGGCTGTTGTGTCATTCGCGCCCGCCGCCGCCCCGCATAGCAATTGGCCATTCCAACGATAGCGGCGACACCCATGAGACATCTCCCAAACCCCACTGCCACAGGCCCCAACGCAACAGGTGCCCACGCGCCAGACGCCACCATTCCGGGGCCCGGCGCCGGCCGCGCCATCAGGTTTCAGAAGTCTTTCAGGCTTCTTTCAGGATGCGCCGTCCGCCTTCGCGCTATGCGGCCCTATCCTCGCTCGGAGTGCGTTCAATGACACACGCAAAATATCGCCACGACCTGCCGCAGCTCGGCGACACACGTCTGCTGACCGATGGCGGGATCGAAACCACGCTGATCTTTCGCGATGGTCTGGACCTGCCGTTCTTCGCCTCCTTCACGCTTCTGCGCACCCGGGCGGGCCAGCAGGCGCTGCGCCGCTACTACACGCGCTACGCCAAGCTCGCCCGCCAGCAGAATGCCGGCCTCATCCTCGACAGCGCCACCTGGCGAGCCAACCCGGAGTGGGGCGCACTGCTCGGCTATGGGCCCCGGGCGCTGGCCCAGGCCAACCGCAACGCGGTCGAGATGCTGTTCGAGCTGCGGGACTGCTTCGAGGCGGCCGAGCCCTTCGTCATCAGCGGCAATATCGGACCCCGCGGCGACGGATATGTGCCCGACAAGGCAATGACCGCGGACGTGGCCGCCGACTATCACAGCGCCCAGGTCGCGGTCTTCGACGCGGCGGGGGTGGACATGATCACGGCGGTCACGCTCAGCCATGCCGGAGAGGCCGCCGGCATTGCCCGGGCCTGTGCCGAACGCGGCATCCCCGTGGCCCTCGCCTTCACTCTGGAAATCGACGGCCGGCTGCCGTCCGGCCAGCCCCTCGGCGAGGCGATCGAAGAGGTCGACGGCGATCCCTGTGGGGGTCCGAGCTACTTCATGATCAACTGCGCACATCCCGATCACTTCCGGGCCGTGCTCGATCCGGGCGCGAACTGGCCCAAGCGGATCCGCGGGTTGCGCGCCAACGCTTCGCGTCTGAGCCATGCCGAACTGGACGCCTCGGACGTGCTGCACGACGGCGACCCCGAAGAGCTGGCCCGCGACTATGCCGCGCTGGCGCCGCTCCTGCCCAATCTGCGCGTCTTCGGCGGCTGCTGCGGCACCGACCACCGCCATGTCCGCGCGATCGGCAATGCCTGTCTGCCCGCCCATGTCCACTGAACCCCACCCCGTCTCACAGGCCGGAGGACACTCCGTCCGTCACTGAAACCACTGATTTCCATTCAGAAAAGGAAGAAACCAATGGAAGACCTGAACCAGAACCCCGTCGACAATGGTGTCGACGTGAAAGCCCTGCTCGAGGCCCGCACCGTGATCGAGGGCGCGCCCGAGACCGGGCAGGCCGTATGGCGCGCGCGCTGCGAGTGGCAGGAAGGCGTCCACAGCCGGACGACCATCGACGGCTTCTACCTGCTCTGCGACGAGCAGAAGCGCAGCTGCACCCATGTCATCGAGGCCGACCATCCGGAGCTCTTCGCCGCCTCCGATCACGGCGCGACGCCGGTCGAGATCGTGCTGAGCGGTCTGGCCAGCTGTCTGACCGCCGGGATCGCCTCGGTCGCGCAGAACCGGGGTATCCAGCTGCGCCGGGTCCGCTCGACGGTCGAGGGCGACATGGACATGGCCGGCATCCTCGGCATCTCCGATGATGTGCGCAACGGCTTCAGCGCGATCCGCGTGAGTTTCGAGGTCGATGCCGACGCCTCGCCCGAGGATATCGCCGCCCTGGTCGCGCAGTCGCAGAAACGTTCCGCCGTCTTCGACATCATCACCAACCCGACAACCGTGCATGTCAGCGTTGAAACCGCGGTAGAGCGACAGGAGCATCGCAATGGCAATCCTCACTGACGCGCGAGAAGCGCGCGCCCCGCTGAGCCTGTTCGCCCTGCTGAGGTCATGTGCCAAGACGCTGGACCGGTACATCAAGTATCGACGCGAATACCGGCATCTTGAGCGGCTGACCGACCATCAGCTCAAGGATATCGGCCTGACCCGGGCCGATATACGGCGGATCAAGGCAGAGCCCGTGCTGTCGTCGAACCGCGCGGACGACTGACCGGGGGCGCGCCCCAGGTACCACTCTCAAAACAGGCGCTCTCGGGCGCCCCAAAAACAAAAGGACCTGCCAAGTGAGTTTGCGCAGAACATCAACTGTTGTCGTCGGCGCGGGCGCCTACGGTCTGGGCATGAGCCATGCGCTCTCCGACCTTGGCATCGACCATCTGCTGCTCGAACGCGGGCCCTCGGGCGACGCCTGGCGGTCCCGGCGCTGGCAAAGCCTTCGGCTGCTGACCCCGAACTGGGCCAACGGGCTGCCCGGCGCGCCCTATGCCGGGCCGGACCCCGACGGGTTCATGGCCGCGGCGGCGTTCGCCGACAGTCTCGACAGCTACCGTCACAGGATCGCGGCACCGGTCCAGTCCGGGATCTATGTCACCGGGGTCGAGCAACGCGCCGGCGGGTTCGAACTCGCGACCACCCGGGGCCCGATCCATTGCCGGAGCCTCGTCGCCGCCACCGGCGCCTGCGGCACGGCGATCCGCCCGCCCCTGGCCGACGCCCTGCCCGAGAGTGTCACGCAACTGACCCCGGCGGATTACAGCGCGCCGTCGGATCTGCCCGCGGGCACGGTTCTCATCGTCGGGGCCTCGGCCTCGGGCGTCCAGCTCGCCCGCGAAATCCAGTCCTCGGGCCGGCAGGTCGTGCTCGCGGTCGGGCGTCATATCCGCCTCCCGCGCCGCTACCGGGACCGCGACATCTACTGGTGGCTCGATGCCGTCGGCGCGATGGACGAGCGGTTCGACCGGGTCGAGGATCTGCACCGCGCGCGCCGGGCGCCTTCGCCGCAGCTCTCCGGCGGGCCGGGTGCGGTCGATCTGACGGCGCTCCGCGCCCTGGGGGTGGAGCTGGTGGGCCGCCTGATGGAAATCCGCGGCCGCCACGCGCTCTTTTCCGGCGGTCTCACCCACCAATGCGCCGCCGCCGATGCCAAGCTGACGCTCCTGCTGTCGCGCTTCGACGACCACGCCGCCCGGGACATGGCCGGGTCCGACCTGCCCGAGCCTCTGCGTCTGCCGCCGGTCCTCCCGCCCCAGACCCCGCGGCTCGAGATCGATCTGGAGGCCGGAGAGATCGGCAGCGTGATCTGGGCGACGGGCTACCGCCCGGCGCTCGACTGGCTGACGCTTCCCGTCGCCGACCGGCGTGGCCGGCTGGCCCATACCGGCGGCGTCGTCGACGGGGTGCCGGGCCTCTATCTGCTCGGCCTGCCGTTCCTGCGCCGCCGCCGCTCCGGCCTGATCTCGGGCATCGGCCCGGACTGCGCCGACCTCGCCAACCATATCGCAACCCGCCTCGCGGCGTCCCGTGCCGCCTGATCCGCCCGCGTGATCCAGCCGGGGCGTCCAACGTCAATTCACAGGTGTCTCCCATGCCGAACGATCCCAGCGGTCCCGACGAACGCGATCCCGCCAGGGCCGAAGCGGCCGAACAGGTGATGCCCCCGCAGCGCCGATCCGGGGCGCCGACCCTGCCCCACCCCCACCGCGCCCGTGCGCCACGCCAGATGAAAGAGAACGCCATGTATGTCGTCGGAGCCTACCCCAGCTCAGCAGGTCAACATCTCCCGGGTCCCCCCGAAACCGCCCGCACCGCACCCTATGGCTCGATCCTCGAGACGATCGGGCACACGCCGATCGTGCGGCTGAACAATATCGGCCCGGGCCACGTGGATCTCTACGCCAAGCTCGAGGCCTTCAACCCCATGGGCTCGGTCAAGGACCGGCTCGCGGCGGCGGTGATCGATGCCGCGGAACGGACGGGCGATCTGCGCCCGGGCCAGACGGTGATCGAATCCACCTCGGGCAATACCGGGCTGGGCCTCGCCATGGTCTGCGCGCAAAAGGGCTACCCGCTCGTCATCGTCATGGCCGAGAATTTCAGCGTGGAGCGGCGCAAGCTGCTGCGCTTTCTGGGCGCCAAGGTCATCCTGACGCCGGCTGCGCTGCGCGGCACCGGCATGTTCGCCTTGGCCGAGCGACTGGCAGAGGCCCATGGCTGGTATCTCTGCCGCCAGTTCGAGAACGAGGCCAATGCCGAGGCGCACACCGCGACCACGGCGCGCGAGATCCTCGCCGATTTCGGGCCGGACAGGCTCGATTACTGGGTCACCGGCTTCGGCACCGGCGGCACGCTCAAAGGCGTGGCCCGGGTCCTCAAGGCGGAAAGCCCGGCAACGCGCATCGTCGCGGTGGAGCCGGAGAACTCGCAGATCCTGAACAGCGGGATCGCGCAGCGCCGCCGCCCGGACGGGGCGCCCGCCCGCAGCCATCCCAACGCGCGGGCCCACCCCGTCCAGGGCTGGTCGCCGGACTTCATCCCAAAGCTTGCCGGGGACTGCCAGGCCGCGGGCTTCATCGACCGCTACGCGCCGGTCTCGGGCCACGCCGCGCTCTTCTGGGCGCGCGAGCTCGCCCGAAAGGAAGGCATCTTCTGCGGCATCAGCGGCGGCGCGACCCTGGCCGCGGCCATCGATCTGGCCGAGACCGCGGATCCCGGCGCGCGGATCCTGGCGATGGTGCCCGACACCGGCGAGCGCTACCTCTCCACCCCGCTCTTCGAGGACATCCCCGAGGTGATGACCGACGAGGAGCGCGAGATCGCGGCCTCCGTCCCCCCGATCACCCGCGCCCCCGCCAAACCCCGGCAGAGCACCGGCGAGCCGCTCGATCCCGACGCCGTGGCCTTCGTCGAGGACACGATCGCCAGCAGCGATCATCCGATCGTCATGTTCGGGTTCGAGTGGTGCGAATTCTGCTGGTCGGTGCGCCGGATCTTCAAGCAGGCCGGAATTCCCCTGCGCTCCGTCGATGTGGATGCGGCCGAATTCCGGGGCAACGAGCAGGTGGACGACTGGGGCGGCAAGATCCTCCGGGCCGTCTTTGCCAAGACCGGCAAGCGCACCGTGCCCCAGGTCTTTGTCGGCGGCACCTGTGTCGGCGGCGCGTCCGAGGTCCTCACGGGGTTCGAGGACCGGAGCCTGCACGCACATCTGGCGCGGCTCGACCCGCCCCGGATCCCCGGCGCGGTGTCCGACCCGCTGTCCTTCCTGCCCTCCTGGGTGGTCAGACCCCAATCCAAAACAGGGAGCTAGAGCCATGGCTGTCAAACTCTGCGAACTCGAAGCCGCGCTGTGGCTGGACCGGCCGATCTGGTCGGCGCTCGTCACGCGGCACCAGCGCTTTGCCCAGGTCATGGGGTCCGCCCGGCGGCTCATGCCCGATATCGGCCCCTTTGCCGCGACGGCCGTCGACACCGCCGAGAACCTGGACGCGCTGACCCGTCTGGTCGCCGCCTCGGGGCATGGGGTGACGCTGATGCAGGCCGGCGGGATCACTCTGCCCGACGCGCTCCCCGTGGGCGGGACGGCGCTCGGCGTGCAGATGCTGGCCGAACGCTCCATCAGGCGGGTCCGGCCGGACGGGGTCACGCGCCTCGGCCCGTCCGACATTCCCGCGATGCTCGCGCTGACGGAACTGACCGAGCCGGGCCCGTTCGCGCAAAACACCTACAGTCTGGGCCGCTATTGGGGCGTGCGCGCCGAAGGGCGTCTGGTCGCGATGGCGGGCGAGCGAATGAAACAGCCGGGCTTCACCGAGATCAGCGCCGTCTGCGTGCATCCCGACCATCGCCGGCGGGGCCATGGCGCGCGCCTGACCGCCGCCGTCGCGGCCGCCATCGAGGCGCGCGGGAACCGGCCCTACCTCCATGCGCTCGCCGACAATCGCGGGGCGATCCGGCTCTATGAGAAGCTCGGGTTCCGGGTCCGCTCTGCGGTCCAGGTCGCCTGGCTGGAGCCGCCCGCGGCCCGGGCAGAACGCGATGCCGAGATCCTGGTGCCCCGGGCGGAGCCCAAGCCCAACATTCCCGCGGCCCCGACCGCCACCGAGCGCGCCGGGCCCGCTTTCACTTCCTCAGTCTAGGACATTACCATGCCAGCCACAGACCTCACCGCGCCGTTGCGACGGCCGCGCTTGCCCGTTCTGGTGCTCGCCGGCGCCCTTGCGCTTGTTCCTCCGGCGACCGCCGCGGCGGACCCGCTTGAGGGCCTCTCCCCGGTCACCGACGCCGATTTCTACAGCAACGGCGCCTTCCCCGCGGACCAGGTCGAGCTTGGCCGGATGCTCTTTTTCGACAAGATCCTGAGCGGCAACCGCAACATCGCCTGCGCGACCTGCCACCACCCCGACCATGCCGGGACCGACGGCGTCGCGCTCGGCATCGGCGAGGGCGGCACCGGCCTCGGGCCCGACCGCGAGGTCGCCGACCCGGTGCTGGGCCGCGTGCCGCGCAATTCGCCGGCCTTGCGCTTTCTCGGCGCGCGCGAGTTCACGGTGCTCTTCCATGACGGCCGGGTGGAGGCTGATCCCGGCAAGGCCTGGCCGAGCGGCTTCTGGACCCCGGCGCGCGCCCAGCTCCCCGAGGGCCTCGACAATGTGCTTGCCGCCCAGGCCATGTTCCCGGTCCTGTCGGACATCGAGATGGCCGGCGGGCGCGGCGAGAACCCCGTCGCCGATGCCGCAGCCCTCCGCCGGTTCGCCGGCGCGGGCGGCGCCTGGGACCTGCTGGCCCAACGGCTCCGCGACATTCCCGGCTATGTCAGCCGCTTTCAGGCCGCCTATCCCGACATCGGCGCGGCCGACGACATCACCTTCGTCCATGCCGCCAACGCGCTCGCGGCCTTCCAGACCACGGCCTTCCGCCCCGACGGCAGCCCCTTCGACGCCTATCTAGAAACGCGCGATCCCGGTCATCTGAGCCCGGGCGCGCGCCGCGGCATGGGGCTTTTCTACGGCGAGGCGGGCTGCGCGGCCTGCCATGCGGGCAAGTTCCAGACCGACCACGCCTTTCACGCCATCGCCATGCCCCAGATCGGGCCAGGCAAGAGCGACGGCAGGGATGACAGCTATTTCCTGGCCACGGGCTACGGCGCCCGGCTGGAGGATTTCGGCCGCGCCCCGATCTCGGGCGATCCTGCCGACCGCTACCGGTTCCGCACGCCATCGCTGCGCAATGTCGCCCTGACCGGTCCCTGGGGCCACTCGGGCGCCTTTCCGACACTCGAAAGCGTAGTGCGCCACCATATGGACCCCGCCGCCTCGGTCGAGGCCTACCGGCTGCCCGGGGACCATCTGCCCGCCCTCGGCGCCGTCGATCAGCCCATGGCCCAGGGCGCGCGCTTCGGCCATGAGCCGGTCAATCCCGGCCGCCGCGCCGATTTCGACCGCCGGGATGGCTGGGTCCAAAGCCAGCCCGCAATGCGCGCCCGGCTGGCGGCAGCCAACGAACGCCCGGCCCACGCGCTCGGCGACGACACAACCCAAGGCAGCGCCACCCAGGACGGCGCCATCCAGGACATCGTGGCCTTTCTCGAGGCCCTCACAGATCCGCGCAGCCGGGACATGGAGCACCTGATCCCGGACGCGGTGCCCAGCGGCCTCCCCGTCGCTGACTGACCCGCGGCAGAGCCGCGCAATCCTTCAAAACACAAGGAAAACACATGAGACTCATCGGATTACTTGCGCTTTCGGCGGCGGTCACACCGGCCCTCGCCGGTCAGGACGCGCCCCACGACGCGCCCGTCGCCTTCGAGGTGAGCTTCCGCTACCACGTCGCGGATGATGTCGCCGAACAGGACGTCTATATGGAGGCCACGCCCGGCAGCGGCGATGTCTTCCGCCCGACGCCCGCGGAACGCAACCTGGACGCGCCGCTCTATGCCGCGGCGGAGCCCCAGGCCCACGCACCCTTCGACGCCACCGAACTGGGACCCTACCCCAAGGGCGCGGCCTTGGACCTCACGCTCGGCGAGTGGTACGGCGCCACGGGCGAAGGCAGCTATACCTGCGAGAACGGCGAAGGCCATCTGAAGGTCGCCTTCGACGGTCTGATCCCCGACGGTGTCTACACGCTCTGGCACTATTTCGTGGCCTGGCCGCCGACCGAACCCTTCATCGGCACCTATGACCTGCCGGTGGGCAGCCGCGATGGCGCACAGTCGGTCTTCGTGGCCGATGCCGAGGGCCACGGCGTCTTTGACCAGACCTTCAAGCCCTGCCTGCAGCTGACGGGGGAGCATCTGGCGGCCGGTCTGGCACTGAACTGGCACAGCGACGGTCTGACCTACGGGGTGGAGCCCGGGTCGTTCGGCAAGAACGCCCATATCCAGCTCTATTCGGACCTCCCGGCC
The DNA here is from genome assembly GCA_039184415.1 of Pseudomonadota bacterium. Lineage (GTDB taxonomy): Bacteria > Pseudomonadota > Alphaproteobacteria > Rhodobacterales > Rhodobacteraceae > JANSYP01. The sequence continues at coordinate 3,799 of JBCDBB010000076.1, read as the reverse complement.
CGCTCCGGTCTCTGAAGACGGGCTGCAAGAGACGGGCGGTCCGATCCTAGACCCGGGCCGTCCCGGCCGCACGCCGCGGTGGGACAGTCATGCTCCGCGGCGTGCGGCGCGTCCGGGGGCGCGCGCGGCAGGCCACGCATCTCGGCAATTCGGCCACCCCGCATCCTTGTTCGGGCGAGGAACTCCCGCTCCGGGCGACCGACACGTCCGCGCCATGACCGTCTGTCTGACGAACACCCAGGCTCGATGGCCGCGCGCGGCCGCGACAGGTTGCCGGGCTCGCAGCTGCGGCCCTGCCGTCCGGACGTCCTCACCGGGTGCCTCGGGCCCTGCCCGGCCGCGCCGGTTTAGATCCCGCCCCCATGATCCTCATGCTCCCAGGCATCGGCGTCAGTGCGCGCGTGAAACCAAAGAGCTCGCCGCCGCCCACCAGTTCAGGAGCATGCTGCTCGCAACGTGACGCGCACTCCGCCCGGCATCTGCGTTGCCGGCTACGCCTTGCGCCGCTGCTCGGTCAGACGGGCGATGTCTTCGCAATAGACTTCGCGCTCATAGAAGGCCGCGAGGGTCTGGTGGCTGTCGAGGCTGAACTGTCCCTCCGCGGCGGCGCTGGCAATGCGGTCCACACGGAACATCCGGAAATCGTCGCGCAGGTCGCACCAGGCGATGAGCGTCCAGACCTTGCCCCAGAAGACGAGCCCAAGGGGGCGCACGGGCCGTTCGGTCCGGGCGCCCGCCTCATCGGTGTAGCACAGCCTGAGGCCGGTCGCCTCGCGGATCGCCAGGTCCAGATGGTCAAGCTGCGCGCGGTCCGCGGCGCCGAGATCCGGCGAGCGGAAGGCATGCACCGCCGTGCTGTCGGCGGCGCGCGCGATATCCTCGGGGACCACGGCGGCAATCTTGACCAGCGCGTCCGACGCCGCGCGCGCCATCGCGGCACCGCCCCAGGCCTCGACCAGGCGCGCGCCGGTGACGAGTGCGGCGATCTCGCTCCGGTCGAACATCAGGGGCGGGACGTCGAACCCGGGCCGCATCACGTAACCGACCCCGGCCTCGCCCTCGATGGGCACGCCCGAGGCCATGAGATCGGCGATATCGCGATAGATCGTGCGCTCCGAGACCTCGAGCCGCTCGGCAAGGCGGCGCGCCGTGGTCAGTTTCCCTCCGCGCAGAAGGTCCGTCAGACGGTAGAGCCGGTCGGCGCGCCGCATCCCGTCAGGATCCGAAGAAGCCGATCGAATTGCCGTCCGGATCGGTCGCGTAGAAAAATGCGCCCGACGGGATCTCGATCGGCTCCGACACGACCTCGCCCCCCGCCTCGCGCACCCGCGCGGCGGTCGCATCGAGCCCGTCCGGAGCGGCCAGATGGATCGTCGTGCCGGCGCCGGCGCCCGCGGGCTTGCCGGGATAGAGATGGCCGCTGACGCCCCCGTCGGACATATCGGTAAAGGCCACCATCGGGTTCGGGCCGTCATCTATCCGGCTCAGATCGCGGCCGAGCACCTTGCCATAGAAGGTGCGCGCGCGATCGAGATCGGTGACCGGGATCTCGAACCAGACACAGGTGTTCGTGGACATTGCATGTTCCTCTTCGTTTGTTCGGGCAGTGCCGTACCGATAGAGGATGGCTCCTGACAGCATCCTGTCAGGAATGTCGCCGGCGGGCAAATTCTCCGCCGCTCCGGGGCGGGGCGGGCAGGCAGAAACCGGCGCAAGTAGGCCTGCGGTGCGCATCACACCTGCACGACCCCGGGGCCGTGCCATGGAAGAGAGGGGGGGAGCGGATTACATAAGGTTTCGAGACCCAATAAACACCGCACGGGAGGCCAGCCATGCCCGAAGACATCACACCCCGCGAAGGGACGCGCCGCACCTACGCCAAGACCGACGAAGCGCTCGCCCGGCTCACACCCGAACAGCACCGCATCACCCAGCAGAACGGCACCGAACGCCCCGGCACCGGCGAGCATCTCGATAACAAGGCGCCGGGCATCTATGTCGATATCGTCTCGGGCGAGCCGCTCTTCGCCTCGGCGCACAAGTACGAATCCGGCTGCGGCTGGCCGAGCTTCACCAAGCCCATCGAGCCCGCCCATATCAACGAGCTGCGCGACATGTCCCATGGCATGGTCCGGACCGAGGTCCGCTCCACCCATGGCGACAGCCATCTGGGCCATGTCTTTCCCGATGGTCCGCGCGAACACGGCGGGCTGCGCTACTGCATCAACTCCGCCGCCCTCCGCTTCATCCATCGCGACGAGATGGCGGCCGAGGGCTATGGCGATTACCTGGATCAAGTGGAGGATATCTGATGGCTGAAGAGCGCGCAGTCCTGGCCGGCGGCTGTTTCTGGGGCATGCAGGATTTGATCCGCAAGCTGCCCGGCGTCACCGCGACCCGCGTGGGCTATACCGGCGGCGACGTGCCCAGGGCGACCTACCGCCACCACGGCACCCATGCCGAGGGGATCGAGATCCTGTTCGATCCCGACCGCATCAGCTATCGCCAGATCCTGGAATTCTTCTTCCAGATCCACGACCCCACGACGCTGAACCGCCAGGGCAACGATCGCGGCATGTCCTACCGCTCGGCGATCTACTATGTGGACGAGGCCCAGAAAGAGACCGCCACCGACACCATCGCCGATGTGGAGGCCAGCGGCCTCTGGCCCGGCAAGGTCGTGACCGAAGTCGCGCCCGTCGGCCCCTTCTGGGAGGCCGAGCCCGAGCACCAGGATTATCTCCAGCGCATCCCCAACGGCTATACCTGCCACTACCCGCGCCCCAACTGGGTCCTGCCGAAACGGGCCGCCGCCGAATAGCCGCAGACCTGCCGGCGCGGACGATGCCCGCGCCGGTACCTCGCCGCACCGCCGGAGCGCGACGCCTCTCCGGTGCTCCGCGCGCGGTGGCGAAGAGCGCCGCCATCACGCCCCGCTGCTCCCAAACCGACACAGGTTTAGGCGAAACAATCCGTCCCGCCACGAAATCTTGTAAATTGCCCTAGGGGAATGATATGTTCCCCCGAAGAGGCAGAGACAGAACGCGCGGCACGGTGCGCGCCCTCTCCGACACGGGCGGTGCGCGCAAAAAACGCCGATGACATGGCCGGTGGCGGAGCATGACGGAACTCAAGGAGGATGCGGCGCACTGGTCGCCGTCCCACCCAAGGCCGGTCGAGGCGACCGGCGCGGCCCCAGACATCCCGGCCGATAACAGACCCGCGTACCAGGATCTCGATGAGGAGGGCTTCGCGCTCTACCTGATCGACCGGCTGCGCACGCGGCTCTCCAGCGAGCTTGACCCCGATATTCAGATGGCCATCGGCAAGCTGATCAACCGGCTTGTCATGATGGATCCCAAGGTGGTGCACCGGCACAGGGCGCTCTTTACCGTCGCCTTCGACATCTTCACGGCGGAAAAGCCGAACATGGTCCTGGCGCAGAGCATCTGGCGGGACCTGACGATCGTCACCGACCGGTCTTCCTTCGGGCTTGCGCGGCTTGCCTCCTTCATCGCGGGCAGCACCTCGCTCAGCGCCTCCATCGCCGCGCTGACGCTGGCCGCGATCCTGTCGGTGGTGGCGCTCTTTGTGATGGTCGGCCTCCATCCGGCGCTGCTGGGAACCCAGTTCCGCGCCTCAGAACTGCTGCGCCAGCTGCAGGGCGAAGATGCCGCGCTCCTGGTTCTGCTGGTGCATGCGGCCTTCATCGGCGGCATCGTCAGCATCCTCGCCCGTATGCAGGACTTCGTCGACGACGACACCGCCGGTCCGGTGCTTGTCTTCATCTCGGTGTTTC
>JBCDBB010000075.1:0-18982 GCA_039184415.1 Pseudomonadota bacterium | reverse complement strand
GTCCGACATGGGGAAAATGCCGCCGGAACCACCGGTCGAGCCGCTGGTCGGCCTCCTCCGCGCCCACCTGCCGGGTCTGCACACCACCGCTCATGGCAGTGCCCACCGCATCAGCGCCATGCCCGCGAAGAGCGCCAGGATCGACAGCACGACGGAACCCAGCACATAGGCTGCCGCGGCCGCGGTCTCGCCACGCTCCCAGAGCGCCACGGCATCGAGCGAGAAGCTCGAAAAGGTCGTAAAGCCGCCCAGCACCCCGATCAGTAAAAAGGGTGCGAAGTGGTTGCCGCCCTTCTTGGCCAACGCCACCACAAGCAGCCCCATCAGCAGCGATCCGAAGACATTCACCGTCAGCGTGCCCCAAGGAAAGCCGAGCCCGAACAAATGGCGGGTCGCCGCCCCCGTCAGGTAGCGGGCGGAGGCGCCGAGCGCGCCGCCGAGGGCGACCTGTGCGAGGGTGGCAAACATGGCGGGTCTTTCCCGTGGGCGCCGAAGCTTGTCAACCGCTCTGCCGCTCAGCGCGCAGCTTGGCGAAATACGCCACGCGCTTGGCCAGCTCACGCTCATGCCCGCGCTCCACCGGAGCGTAGAAGGTGGGGCGCTCCATCGTTTCGGGGAAATAGTCCTGCCCGGAAAACCCGTCCTCGGCATCATGGTCATAGGCGTAGCCTGCGCCGTAGCCCTGGTCTTTCATCAGAGATGTCGGCGCGTTCAGAATATGCTTTGGCGGAACGAGCGAGCCGGTATCCCGCGCCGCCGCCCGGGCAGATTTGTAGGCTGTATAGGCGGCGTTCGATTTCGGGGCGAGCGCCAGATAAATGACGGCCTGGGCCAAAGCCAGTTCTCCCTCTGGGCTGCCCAGCCGCTCATAGGTCGCCCAGGCATCGAGACAGAGTCGCTGTGCGTCCGGGTCCGCGAGCCCGATATCTTCGACCGACATGCGCGTGATCCGCCGGGCGAGATAGCGGGGATCCTCGCCACCCTCCAGCATCCGCGCCAGCCAGTAGAGCGCGGCATCCGGGTCCGAGCCCCGCACCGACTTATGCAGCGCCGAGATCAGGTTATAATGCGCATCGCCCGATTTGTCGTACTGCGCCGCGCGCCGGGACAGGCGGGCGGACAGGGCCTCCGGCCCGATGGGTTCCGACAGCCCCCAGTCGAGCACGGTTTCGGCGAGGTTCAGGATCGCACGTCCGTCGCCGTCCGCCATCCCGATCAGGGCTGCGCGCGCGGCATCATCGAGTGGCAGCGCCTGGTCAGCTGACACCTCTGCCCGCGCAAGCAGTTGCGCAAGGGCCGCGTCATCAAGACGTTGCAGCACCATGACCTGGGCGCGCGACAGCACAGCGGCGTTGAGCTCGAAGGACGGGTTCTCCGTCGTCGCGCCCACCAGCACGATGGTGCCCTCTTCCATATGGGGCAGGAAACTGTCCTGCTGCGCCTTGTTGAATCGGTGGATTTCGTCGACGAACAGAAGCGTACCCCGCCCGTTCTGGCGCCGCAGCCGCGCTGCCTCGAAGATCTTTTTCAGCTCGGCGACGCCGCTGAAGATCGCGCTGATCTGGACAAAGGCGAGGTCCGTCTCGACCGCCAGAAGCCGCGCGATGGTGGTCTTGCCGACACCGGGCGGGCCCCACAGGATGATCGAGGACAAACGCCCCGAGGCGAGCATGGCACCCAGCGGCCCCTGGGGTCCCAGCACCTCGTCCTGACCGATGACGTCGTCCAGGCGCTCCGGCCGCAGCCGGTCGGCCAGCGGGCGGGTTTCGGCACCGGTGGGCGCGGCAATCTCGGGCGTGCTGTCGAAGAGATCGGCCATCCCCGACTTGGACCGCGGCGCGGTCGCTCCGTCAAGCGCGGTCGCCTGTTTTGCCGCATCTGTCGGCGGGGCCGGGCGGTCTTGCGCGGCGATCACTTGGCGCCGGACCGCCGACGACCCTGCGGCCCGCAGACTGGACGCGCCAACGCCGACACTGCGACTGCAAACCGGTATATAGTCGCGGCCAGAAACCTGCCGGCGATTCCCCGGCCGCCTCGAACGGATCGTAACCAGTGGCTATCTCGGCAAAGATCGGCGATTTCGTGCGCTACCGCAGGCGCGTGGCCCACACGCTCCTGACCGACGCGACCCGCGCCAAGGCACTGGAAAGGAAAACACCCGGCGATCTGTCCAAACTCGACACCTGGTTGAGCTTCATTTCCTGCCCGCGCAGCGGTCACAGCCTTGTCGGCGCGCTGCTCGATGCGCATCCCGATGTCGTCATGGGCAGCGAGTACGGGATTCTCGATCATTTTATCTGGGGGTTTCGTCGCGATGCCATCGCGGCAATCCTCATCGAGGCGTCCCACGATATTCCCTATAACCGCTCCCGTACCCGCCGCGACCAGCCCCGCCGGGGCGGCTTCACCTACAGCGTCGACGGGCAGTGGCAGGGCCGCGTCCGAGAGCTCCGGGTGCTCGGCGACAAGAACGGATCCGGCGATACCGACCGTCTGGCGCGGCGCCCCTGGCTGCAGGGACGGATCGAGCGCACCATGGGTGTGCCGGCGAAATTTCTGCATATGGTACGTAACCCGTTTGACGTCGCCGCGACCATGGCCGTGCGCGAGACCGAGAAAACCGGCCGGCCCCTGGATCTGCGGGGCTCGATCGACATTCTGTCGACGCTCAACTCGGCGCATGCGGAACTCATCGGAAGCTGGGCACCTGGAGACGCCTTCACGCTAAAGCACGAAGATCTTGTACGAAATCCTACCCAGAGCCTGCGTGAGGTGATGGGCTGGCTTGGGCTGTATGCTCCAGAGGACTATCTGGAGGCCTGCGCGGCGATCTGCTGGGACAATCCCCGCAAGAGCCGCACGCGCGTCGTCTGGGATGCTGCAGACCGTGACGCAGTGACCGCTTTGATCGCGCGGACGCCGCATCTCGCTGGCTACAGCTTCAGCGACTGATCTGCACCGAAGTGCGATGCCGGAAGCGCGACCTCGTCTACGCGCCTTGTCACGCGAGGTCCTTTCGCCTGAGGAACTTGAGACCTGACCAGTCGCTGTCGATGGCGCAGACCTTCACGTCGACCCAGCCAAGCGGCAGGAACGCGGCGCGCAGATCATCTTCGGACACCCCTCTGAAAAGCTTGGAGGATTTCTTGGTCCAGGAGATCCAAAGCATGCCCGTGTCGCGTAGCCGCGCGATGGCGTCCGATGCGCGGCCCGCGATCTTGTCCGGTCCTGCAAGGAAGAGATGAACGGCATCCAGACCGCTGGTATCGAACACAAAAGAAACACCCTCCGCGCCATCGAACAATGCGCGGTAGTGGCCGCGAGGATCAACCAGGCCCACGCGCCAGCCGGGTTTGAACCCGAGTTTCGCGTGGAGTGGTTTGCCGGAGTAGCCTGCGGGCGCGGGTTTCGCCATGGGCGCAGTCTATCCGGCGCGGGACAAAGAGAAAGCCCCGCCGGATCGGCGGGGCCTCGTCTTCGAACCGGATGCGGCGCTTAGCTTTCCGCGTCGTCCTCGGCCTCTTCGCGCGCGCGGTCGGCGGCGCCCTTGGCATCAACATCGCGGTCCACAAACTCGATGATCGCCATGGGCGCCATGTCACCGGTGCGGAATCCTGCCTTGAGAACACGAACATAGCCGCCATTGCGGTCGGCATATCGGGGGCCCAGAACCTCGAAGAGTTTCGCTACATAGGCGTCCTGCTTGAGCCGGCTGGCAGCCTGACGACGGGCATGCAGATCGCCGCGCTTGGCCAGCGTGATCAGCTTTTCCGCCACCCGGCGCAGTTCCTTGGCCTTGGGCAGCGTGGTCTTGATCTGCTCATGTTCGATGAGCGATCCAGCCATGTTGGCGAACAGCGCCTTGCGGTGTTCGTGGGTGCGGTTCAGTCGGCGGTAGCCGCGAGCGTGACGCATTGTTTTTCTCCGATTTTCATACTTTGTCCGGCGGTCCTGCGTTGGAACCGCGCTCCTTGGTGGGGCGGGATTGCCCAGGCTGTTGGCCCAAAATCCAGGTCTGCAAAGCGTCGGTGAAACGTCGGTGGACAGCGCAGACCCGGATCGGCCGGGGTGGCGGCGGCGGGAGGCCCGCCGCGCCCGTCAGATCAGAACTGGTCCTCGAACTTCTTGGCCAGGTCTTCGATATTGTCCGGCGGCCAGTCCTCGACATCCATGCCGAGATGCAGGCCCATGCCCGAGAGCACTTCCTTGATCTCGTTAAGCGACTTGCGTCCGAAGTTCGGGGTCCGGAGCATCTCTGCCTCGGTCTTTTGGATCAGGTCCCCGATATAGACGATATTGTCATTCTTCAGGCAGTTGGCAGACCGCACCGACAGTTCCAGCTCGTCGACCTTCTTCAGAAGGAGCGGGTTGAATTCCAGCCCGTCCTCTTCGGTCTCCGCGCGGGCCTGTTCGGGCTCTTCAAAATTGACGAAGATCTGGAGTTGGTCCTGCAGAATGCGCGCGGCATAGGCCACGGCGTCATCGGGAGTGACGGACCCGTCGGTCTCGAGCTTCAGCGTGAGCTTGTCATAGTCGAGGACCTGGCCCTCGCGGGTCGGCTGCACGTCGTAGGACACCTTGCGCACCGGCGAGTAGATCGCATCGATCGGGATGAGGCCGATCGGGCTGTCTTCGGGACGGTTCTTGTCCGCCGCGATATAACCTTTGCCGGTGTTAACGGTGAGCTCCATGTAAAGGTTCGCACCGTCGTCGAGATGGCAGATCACGTGGTCGGTGTTCAGGATCTCGATGCCTGCGCTTTCCGAGATGTCGCCTGCAGTCACGACGCCCGGGCCTTCGGACTGGATCGTCACGCGCTTGGGGCCTTCGCCATCCATGCGCAGCGCCACGCCCTTGAGGTTCAGGACGATATCGGTGACATCTTCGCGCACGCCGGCGACCGACGAGAACTCGTGCAGCACATTGTCGATCTGGACGCTGGTGATGGCCGCCCCCTGGAGGGAGCTCATCAGGACCCGCCGCAGGGCGTTGCCCATGGTCAGTCCAAAGCCGCGCTCTAGCGGTTCGGCGACGACCGTCGCCTGGCGGGTGGGATCGTTGCCGGGCTTCACATCAAGCTGCGTGGGCTTGATGAGTTCCTGCCAGTTCTTCTGGATCATGCGTGTGCGCCTCCATGCCCGTTCCCGTCCCATGATCGGAAGGCGGGAACTCCCGAGGGAAAAATGTAATGGGCCTGCCGGTTCTTGGCGGACACCGGCCGGCCTAATCGGTTCGCGTCAGACGCGGCGGCGCTTGGGCGGGCGGCACCCGTTATGGGCAATGGGCGTCACGTCGCGAATCGACGTGATGTTGAACCCGACCGCGGCGAGCGCGCGCAGCGCGCTTTCGCGGCCCGAGCCCGGCCCCTGCACCTCGACCTCGAGGGTCTTCACGCCATGCTCCTGCGCCTTCTTTCCGGCATCCTCCGCGGCCATCTGAGCCGCGTAGGGCGTCGATTTCCGCGAGCCTTTGAAGCCCATCGTGCCGGCGGACGACCAGGCGATCGCATTGCCCTGCACATCGGAAATCAGGATCTTGGTGTTGTTGAACGAGCTGTTCACATGCGCCACGCCGGCGGCGATGTTCTTGCGCTCTTTCTTCTTGCCGCCTGCGCGGCGGGGATCGCGTGCCATCGGATCTGCTCTCCCTTACTTCTTCTTGCCGGCGATCGGACGGGCGGGACCCTTCCGTGTGCGGGCATTGGTATGGGTGCGCTGGCCGCGCACGGGCAGGTTGCGGCGATGGCGCAGGCCGCGGTAGCAGCCGAGATCCATCAGACGCTTGATGTTCATCTGCACCTCGCGGCGCAGGTCGCCCTCGACGGTCAGGCTGGCGTCGATGTGCTCGCGGATCTTGAGCACCTCGGCGTCGCTGAGTTCATTGACCCGGCGGGCGCTGTCGATTCCCACCGCTTCGCAGATGCTGCTGGCCGATGCGGGGCCGATCCCATGGATGTAGGTGAGCGCGATGGGGACGCGCTTATGCGTCGGAATGTTGACGCCGGCGATACGTGCCACGTGGTGTGTCCTTTATCGTTGCGGTTCCGTAGTCCCAGAACCTTTTTTCACAACAAAACCCCCGGCACGCGCGCCGTGGGCTGCGTTTCGTCAGATATGCGTCGATGGTGAGGAGGAACCCGCGCCCGACCCGATTCCCATCGGAGCATGCGAGATAAGGCGAAGTTACAATAGCGTCAAGGGCCCGGGCGGGCCCCTGTCAAGAGTTTTTTAAGATACCGGTTCAGGCGTCGACGGAGAGCGCCCGGGCGATGGCCGTCGTCACCTCGTCGATTTCCTGCGCGCCGTCCACTGTGCGCAGCTTTCCGGTGCCCGAATAGTACTCCACCAGAGGCGCGGTATCGCGATGATAGTTCACCAGACGCTTTTTCAGGGTCTCGGCATTGTCATCGGCCCGGGTTCCGCCGGTTTCCTTGGCGCGCTGTTCGATCCGTCCGATCAGAAGCTCGTCCGGCACCTGCATTTCGACCACCGCGTCGAGCGTCATGCCCTTTTCGACCAGCAGCGCATCGAGCGCCTCGGCCTGGGCCGTCGTCCGCGGGAACCCGTCGAAGATTACGCCCGTTTTGACGTCCGGTGCGTCGAGACGCTCGGAGACGACGCCGATCACGATCTCGTCGGAGACCAGATCGCCGGCCTCCATCACCGCCTTGGCTTTAAGCCCGACCTCGGACTCGGCCTTGACCGCAGCGCGCAGCATGTCGCCGGTGGAAAGCTGGACAACCCCGTGGGCGTCAATCAGGCGTTCCGCCTGAGTGCCTTTGCCCGCGCCGGGCGGTCCGAGCAGAATAATGTTCATCGTCTCGCTGTCCCCTTCTTGCCCCGCTTCTTACCCCGGAGCTGCGACTTTTCGATCAGCCCCTCGTATTGATGCGCGAGGAGGTGCGACTGGACCTGTTGAATCGTGTCCATGCCTACCGAGACGATAATAAGGATCGAGGTCCCCCCGAAATAGGCCGTAATGGCGAATTGCGACCTCATGACTTCCGGGAGCAGACAGACCAGCGTCAGATAGCCCGACCCCAGAACAAGAACCCGCGTGACCACATAATCGAGATACTCCTGCGTGCGCTTGCCGGGTCGGATGCCGGGGATGAACCCGTTCTGGTTCTTGAGGTTCTCCGCCACGTCCTCCGTCTTGAAGGAGACGTTCTCGGTATAGAAATAGGTGAAGAAGATGATCATCGCTGCGAAGAACAGCAGATAGAGCGGCTGACCCGGCCCGAAATAGGCCAGAATCGTCGACATCACGGGCCCCGTTTGCCCTGCATTGAAGGTGGCCAGCGTCGTCGGCAGCAACAGGAGCGACGAGGCGAAGATCGCCGGGATGACGCCTGCGGGGTTCACCTTGATCGGCAGATGGCTGGAGCCGCCGTCATAGACCTTCATACCCACCTGGCGGCGTGGATACTGGATGGTGATCTTTCGGAGCGATCGCTCCATGAAGACCACGAACCCGAGGGTGACAATGAGCATCACCAGCACGGCGAGGATCACCGCAGGGCTGATCGCGCCGGAGCGGCCCTGGGCAAAGAACTGAGCCAGCGCGGCGGGAAGCTCGGCGATGATGCCCACAAAGATGATCAGCGAGATGCCGTTGCCAATGCCCCGCTGGGTAATCTGCTCACCGAGCCACATCAGGAACATCGTGCCGCCGACCAGCGTGATCACGCAGGCCGCGCGGAAGAACCAGCCCGGATCGGTGACCAGTCCGCCGGACTCGAGGCTGACCGCCAGCCCGTAGGCCTGGAACGTGGCCAGGAACACGGTGCCGTAGCGCGTATACTGGTTGAGCTTCTTGCGCCCGGCCTCGCCTTCCTTTTTGAGCTGTTTGAGCGGCTCCCACATCGCGCCAAGAAGCTGCACGATGATCGAGGCGGAAATGTAGGGCATGATGCCCAGGGCGAAGATGCCCATGCGGCTGATCGCACCGCCGGTGAACATGTTGAGGACACCGCCGATCCCGGCGGCCGCCTGCTCCATGAAGGCCCGCAGTTCCGCGCCGTCGATGCCCGGAACCGGAATGTAGGTGCCGAGGCGATAGACGATCAAAAGACCGATGGTAAAAAAGATCCGCTGCCGAAGCTCGGTGGCCTTGCCGAAGGCTCCCCAGCTCATGTTGGCGGCCATCTGTTCCGCTGCCGATGCCATGCGCATCCTCTCTCGCAAGTGCGCCGCCGGGCGGGGGTCCGACCGACGGCGCTGAACCTGACGTCAGATGTAAGCGGGCCCGCGCCCGCCCACAACCGGTTACGCGGTCGCGTCCGCCGGCTTTGCCGGCTTCGTGACCGTCAGTGTGCCGCCGGCCTTGGCCACCGCGTCCACCGCAGCCTGGCTCGCCCCGGTCACGGTCAGCGACAGTGCGGACGTGATCTCGCCCTTGGCCAGCACCCGCACGCCGTCGAGCTTGCGGCGCACCAGACCGGAAGCGACGAGCGCATCCTCATCCACCGGCTGGGCGGCATCGATCTTGCCGGCATCGACGAATTTCTGGATCAGGCCCAGATTGACCACGGCGAACTGCTTGCGGTTGGGCTTGTTGAAGCCGCGCTTTGGCAGACGCTGGTAGAGCGGCATCTGGCCGCCCTCATAGCCATTGATGGCGACGCCCGAACGCGATTTCTGACCCTTGATGCCGCGTCCGGCGGTCTTGCCCTTGCCCGAGCCCGGACCGCGTCCGACGCGTTTGGCTTTTTTGGTGGCGCCGGGATTGTCCCGGAGTTCATTCAATTTCATGTCGCTTGCTCCTTGGCCGGACGCGCCCCGTCAGCGACGAAAGGGGACGGCCACGGCGTGATGGTTTGATCCCTTGCGGGAAGGCTGCCCTCTAGCGCTTCGGATGCGGTTCCGCAAGAGCAGGCTTGCACCGGACCGCGTGCTGCGCTCTGAGCAGAACCCGACGACAAGTGGCTGGGTGGGTGTGGCCGCCATGGACAGGACCAAACGCGACATCGGGGCCTTGGCTCTGGTTCTGACCGCCTCCACGGCGGTGCTCTGGCTGATCGGAGGCCTGTACGTGGGCTTTGGCCTGCTCAATCCCTTGGGCGCGCTTCTGCCCGATCCGGCCTGGTCCGTCCTGACCAGTCTTGGGGACAGCGCCGTCGCGCTGGCGCTGTTTTTGTTCTTCGCACGCGGGAACTTGCGCTTCTGTGCCGTGATCTTGATCGCGAGCCTGCTCGGGCTGCTCTGGACCCATGGCTTCAAGCAGGGACTTCCGCTGCCGCGCCCCTCCGGGCTCCTGCCGGAGGGCAGCTTCTACGCTGTGGGCGAGCTGACCCAGAACCGCAGCTTTCCGTCGGGCCACGCGCAAACGGCGATGACGCTGGCCGCGGTCGCCGCGCTGTGTGTGCAGGGGAGGGTTTGGCCGCGGGTGTTTCTCGCCCTCGGTCTGGCCTCGGCGGCGAGCCGGATTTTTATCGGCATGCACTGGCCGGTGGATGTGCTGGCCGGGGCAGCGGGCGGCTGTGTCTGCGTGCTGATCGGTGTCTGGCTGACCGATCGAATGCCGAACCGGGCGATACGGGTGTGCGCCTGGATCGTCCTGCCGATCTGCGTGATCGCCGCGGTCCTGGTGGCGGCGGGCCATCCGGCGTCCTACCCGGCCGCCCAGCCCTGGATGCGCGCGGCCGGGATCGGCGCGCTGGCGGTGTTTCTGCTGCCCATGCTGCGCGACAGGCTGGCCCGCCGCATCTAGGCGTCCAGAAAGACCCGCACCGCCGCTTCGAATTCGCGCGGTTTCTCGGCATGGAGCCAGTGGCCCGCGTGAGGGATCTTCACGAAACGCGCCTTGGGAAAGAGGCGTTTGATCTCGGGACGGTGCTCGGGCAGCACATAGTCGGACGCCGCGCCGGATAAAAAGAGCGTCGGGCCCTCGAAGGATCCCGCTAGTGGGACAAACCCGACAATACCGGCCATATCGCGCGTGAGCACGTCAAGATTGAGCCGCCAGCGCCCCGCGGGCACATCGAGACTCTGAAGCAGAAAGGCGCGGATGCCCTTGTCCTCGACGGTTTGAGCCAGCCGCGCGTCGGCCTCGGTCCGCGTGGTCACGCCTGCCAGGTCAAGCCCGCGCATCGCATCGGCGAACTGGATCTGGCTGTGCTCGTAGGCGACGGGCGCGATATCGGCGACGATCAGGCGGTTGACGCGGTCGGGCTGGGTGCAGGCCAGCACCATCGCAGCCTTGCCGCCCATGGAATGGCCCAGAACGTCGGCCCGCCCGCCATGGGCCTCGATTACCTCGGCCAGATCCGCGGCCAGATCGAAATAGCTGTGGCTGTCGACCCAGGGGCTGGCGCCGTGATTGCGCATATCGACGGCAATGACGGGACGGCTGTCGGAGAGCCGCTTGGCGATGACGCCCCAGTTGCGCGCCGAACCGTAGAGCCCGTGGGCGATCAGCAGCGGCACCTGTCCGGCCCGGACGTCTCCATGTTCTTTCGTGGCAAGCATGACATCTCCTTGGCCGCGCCTGTCGCGCGCGGCGCGGGGCCTGTCAACCGGCGCGTCGGAATGGCAGGATCGGGAGATGGAGCTTGGACCGGGCAGCTATAACTTCGACGATCTCGCAACGGGCGCATGGTTTCACACCGCCTGGTGCCGGGTGACGCAGGATGCCGTCGCGCGGTTTTCAGCGCTGACAGGCATCCCGGTCGAGGGCGCCGCGCCGCCGCTGCTTGTGCTGTCGCTCGTTGAGGGCGCGAAACAGTCCGGACCGGTGCAGATCACGGCAGAGCTGCTGCGCGGCTGGCGGGTGGATCCCGAGACTCCGGTGCAGCCCGGGGCGCAGGTCCGCGGCCGCTACGAGGTGACGGCGCTGCGGCGCAGGCTGCTGACGCTGGGCTTGCGCATCGAAACGGAGGACGGCGCGACGGCCCTGACCGGAGAGGCGCAGCTGGTGCTGGCCCGCGCGCTCAGACCCGCTCCGACGACGCCTCCCACAGATTGACCGGCCGCTCGTCAGTGGCGATGGCGTCGATCTCGGCCAGCTCCGCCTCGGAAAACTCAAGATTGACCACGGCGCCGACGCAGTCGGTCACCTGTTCGGGCCGAGACGCCCCGATCAGGGCCGTCGTCACCCGCTCGCCGCGCAGCACCCAGGCCAGCGCCATCTGTGCCAGGCTCTGGCCGCGCCGTTCGGCAATGGCGTCGAGCGCGCGGACCTTGGCCAGAACCTCCTCGGTGATTGTGTCGGATTTGAGATGCCCGCCCCGGGCGGCGCGGCTGCGCTCGGGCACACCGGAGAGATACTTGTCCGTCAGCACCCCCTGAGCCAGCGGCGTGAAGGCGATGGACCCGATGCCCAGCGCGTCGAGCGTGTCGAGCAGCCCGTCGCGCTCGACCCAGCGGTTGAGCAGGTTGTAGGAGGGCTGGTGGATCAGGCAGGGCGTGCCGAGATCGGCGAGGATCGCCGCGGCCTCGCGTGTCCGCGCGCTGTTGTAGGAGGAAATTCCGGCATAGAGCGCCTTGCCCGAGCGCACGATCTGATCGAGCGCGCCCATCGTTTCCTCCAGCGGCGTGTCGGGGTCGAACCGATGCGAGTAGAAGATATCGACATAGTCGAGCCCCATGCGTTTCAGCGAGGCATCGCAGGA
Organism: Pseudomonadota bacterium; assembly: GCA_039184415.1. Lineage (GTDB taxonomy): Bacteria > Pseudomonadota > Alphaproteobacteria > Rhodobacterales > Rhodobacteraceae > JANSYP01. The sequence continues at coordinate 7,371 of JBCDBB010000075.1, read as the reverse complement.
GGCGATCAGGTACTTGCGGCTGCCCCATTCGCCATAGGGCCCGGGCCACATATCGTAGCCCGCCTTGGAACTGATAATGAGCTCGTCCCGGTGCATGCGGAAATCCGTCCTCAGGATCTCTCCGAACACCTCTTCGGCGCTGCCCGGAGGCGGGCCGTAATTGTTGGCCAGATCGAAATGGGTGATGCCATGGTCAAAGGCCGTGCGGCAGATCTCGCGGCCGGTTCCGGGCTCTGTGTCATGGCCGAAGCTGTGCCAGAGGCCGAGGCTGATCACCGGCAGCTTCAACCCTGAGCGGCCGCAGCGGCGATAGGGCATGGCATCGTATCGATCGGGTGCAGGGCTATAGGTCATGTGCTTGTCTCCCTCGCCGCCAAAAACAGCGGCTGTGTCGGGAATGTCAAACGCGAAACAGTCCTGCCTTGCGGGGTGAAATCCGTTCCGCGACATGGTACACCTGACCGAATAACCGAGGCGCCGCGAACGGCGCCCCGCCTGAGGCAGGCCCATCCGGAGACAGAGCATGGTTCGTATCCTTCTTTTCAGTCTATTGGCCCTAGGCCTCGCCGCCTGTGGCGGCGGACGCGACAGCGCGCCGGCGGAGCGCGCAGCACCAACTGGGGTTTATGACACGCCGCGCGTGGCCGGGGTGGTCGCGTTCCCGGAGTTCGGGGACCACGACCCGCATCCCTGGGACGGCCGCGCGCCAGAGGATTATCCGGTGCACGGGATCGACGTGTCCCGCTGGCAGGGCGATATCGACTGGGAAACGGTGGCGCGAAGCGGTGTCTCCTTCGCCTTCATCAAGGCGACGGAAGGTGGCGATCACCTCGATCCGATGTTCGAGACCAACTGGAATGCCGCGCGGGCGGCCGGGGTGCCCCGGGGCGCCTATCACTACTACTATTTCTGCCGGACGCCCGAAGAGCAGGCCGAGTGGTTCTTTGAGAATGTGCCGCGCGACCGCAGCGCGCTGCCGCCGGTGCTCGACATGGAGTGGACCCACACCTCGCGCACCTGCACCTGGCGGCCCGACGATGCGACGGTCAAGCAAAAGGCCGACCGGTTCGTGGCGCTTCTGACCCGCCATTACGGCAAGCGCCCGATCATCTACACGACCGTGGATTTCTTCCGCGAGACCCCCATCGGCACGGTGAAGGGCGCGGATTTCTGGCTGCGCTCGGTCGCCGGGCACCCGCGCGAGGTCCATCCCGGCGCCTACTGGACCTTCTGGCAATATACCGGGACCGGTCTCGTTCCAGGCATCCGCGGCGGCGTCGATATCAACGCGTTCGCGGGATCGCCAGACCGCTGGGTCGCCTGGCGCGACAACGGGGTGCGCGTCGCAAAGCGCTGAACGAATTCACGGACCTGCTGACTGTTGAACCTGACGCAACAGTTGATCGGTCGACATTCTTGTGTCTAACCTTCCGGAACGTAAGGCGGGTCCAGCATTCGCCCTGCGGAGGGACGGGTATCGGCGTACGGCGCCGGGCCTTCAATAATCAGGGGCGCGCGACAGCGCCCGGCCTTGTCGCTGTGACAAGCCTCTGCCGCGGCCATTGCGGGTACGCGCTCTAGAGGCGTGCCGACAGACAGGGCGTGCAACGGCAAGGGGGCCACCATGTTCGACACACCCGGCGTCTATGTCCGCGAAATCCCGAGCGGTAACCGACCTATCGCGGGGGTTGCGACCTCGACCACCGCCTTTGTCTGCGTGACCCAGAGGGGCCCGGTCAACCGCGCGGTGCGCGTGACCTCCTATGGCGAGTTCGAGCGCATCTATGGTGGGCTGATGGACGGCACCGAGGGCACCTATGCGGTCCGAAACTATTTCCTCAACGGCGGATCGGTCGCCTTCATCGTGCGCGTTACCGCCGGCGAGGGCGGTGACGCACCCGCCGCAGCAACCCAGGACGTTCCGGTGCTCACCCCGGCGGCCACGACCACGATCACGGTGACGGCGAACTCGGTCGGGGAATGGGGCGACAGGCTGCGGGTCGGCATCGCTCATGCCGGGCCTGGCGCGACGCGGTTCACCATGCTGGTGCGCGAGTATGAAGGCGACGCGGTGGTCCGCGAGGAGGCGTTTCTGGATGTCTCCACCGACGCGGCCAATCCCCGCTATGTCGAAACCGTCGTCGCGGCGGAAAGCGAGCTTGTCACCGTCGCGCATACCGACGGCGAATTGCCCGACCGCACCATGATCGGCACACCGGCCGAAGCCGCCACGACCCTCGATGCATTGCTGGAGGCGCCGGCCGCGGCGCTGACCCAGCTTGCCGATGGCGGGGACGGTGTCCTGCCCGGCAACACCGCCGACTGGGAGGGCGCCGTCATCGGCGCGATCGTCGGAGAGGAAGGCGATGGCAGTGCGGCGAACCCGCCCACGGGGATGTTTGCACTCAACACCATCGCGCCCGAGGTCTTCAACCTGCTCTGCCTGCCCGACGTGGCGGTGATGAACCAGGCCGATGCGACGCGGCTGGCCAACATGGCGAGCGTCTACCAATCGGCGGTCGCCTATTGCCGGCGCAATTTCGCGTTCCTGCTGGTGGACGTGCCGCCTGATGTGGACCGGTCGAATTTCGGCACCTGGCTGGGCGCGCTTGGCGCAGCAGCTGGTCCCGATGCGGCGATGTACTATCCGCGCGTCAACGGGCCGGACCCGCTGAATGGCGGCGCGCTGCGCGGGATGGCGACGAGCGGCATCGCGGCCGGGCAGTATGCCCGCACCGATGCCGCCCGTGGCGTCTGGAAGGCGCCCGCAGGTACCGAGGCAAGGATCGCGGGTGGCGTGCCCTCGGACCCGATGACCGATCGCCAGCAGGGGCCGCTAAACACCCAGGGGCTCAACACGATCCGCACCTTCCCTGTCTATGGCAGCGTGATCTGGGGCGCCCGGACGCTCGACGGCGCGGATGCGCGGGCATCCGAATGGCGCTATGTCCCGGTGAGGCGACTGGCGCTTTTCATCGAAAACAGCCTACAGCGCGGCCTGCAATGGGTGGTCTTCGAGCCGAATGACGAGCCGCTCTGGGCCAATGTGCGGCTGTCGGTCAATGCCTTCATGAGCCAGCTCCACCGCCAGGGAGCATTCCAAGGCGCTTCGGCACGGGATGCGTACCTCGTGAAATGCGACAGCGAGACCACGACCCAGGCCGATATCAACCTGGGCATCCTGAACATCTATGTCGGTTTCGCCCCGGTGCGCCCGGCCGAATTCATCGTGCTGCGCATTCAGCAGCGCATCCAGCGCGCCACCTGAGGAGAGACGGACCATGGCACAATTCACGGTCAACGCGAACCGGTTCGATCCCTACAAGAACTTCAAGTTCCGGGTGAAATGGGAAGGCCGCTATGTCGCCGGCATCTCCAAGGTCGGCGCGCTCAAGCGCACCACCGAGATCGTCGAGCATCGCGAGGGCGGCGATCCGTCGAGCCCGCGCAAGAGCCCGGGCCGGACGATGTTCGAGGGCATCATGCTGGAGCGCGGCGTCACCCATGATGTCGAGTTCGAGCAATGGGCCAACAAGGTCTGGAACTATGGCGCGGGGCTCGGCGCCGAGGTCAGCTTGCAGGATTTCCGCAAGGACATCGTGCTCGATCTGATGAACGAGGCCGGTCAGATCGCGATCAGCTACCGGATCTTCCGCTGCTGGGTGTCGGAATTCACCGCGATGCCGGAACTCGACGCCAATGCCAATGCGGTGGCGATCCAGTCGATCAAGCTCGAAAACGAGGGCTGGGAGCGCGACTATGACGTGACCGAGCCGTCCGAGCCAGACTTCCTCGAACCCGCGAGCTAAGCAGTGCAAGACGGCCCAACAGCGGCCGTCATCCTGGAGCTCTACGAGAAGGGGATGACGGCGGACCCGGCCGGGCGGGCGCGGCTGCTCTGCGCCGCGGCGGGCGGCGATCCCGATGCCGCGCCGCTGGGCGATGTGGACCGCGCGGTCTGGGCCTTGCACGCGCGGCTGTTTGACGGCGCGTCCCGCGCGGCGACGGCCACCTGCCCGGAATGCGGGGACATTTCGGAGTTCGAGCTGCCCGAGGGTCTGGTCCCGCCGGCGCGTACGGGCAGCGATTCCGTGAGGATCCCTTTCGGCGGACAGGACTACACGCTGCGGCTGCCGCGGCTGGCCGATGTCGCGGGGGACGCTCCGGATCTGGCGGCCATCGGCCCGGGCGCCCCCTGGGACGCGCCAGGATTCGCCGAGGCTGCCGAGGCCGCGCTGGAGGCGGCCGATCCGGGGATGCGTCTGAAGCTGGAGCTGACCTGTACCGCGTGCGGTGCGACGTCAGCCCTGCCCTTCGACATTCCCGCCTGGCTCTGGGGACGGCTCGCAGCCAGCGGACCGCGACTGGTCGACGAGGTCGCGCGACTGGCCAAGGCCTTCGGCTGGTCCGAAGCGGCGATCCTGGCGCTCAGCCCGGCGCGCCGGGCGCTCTATCTGGAGGCCGCGGCGCAATGACGGGTCTGCTGAAGGATCTCGCCGCACGGTTTGCCCCGCAAGCAACGGCCCCGATCCGGCCGCGCCCCGCCTTTCGGTTCGAGGGCGAGGGAGAGGCGGACGGGTTTCATGAGATCGCCGCCGAGACGCGCACCGCGGCTCCCGCGCGCGACGCTACACCGCCGGGACGGTTCGGGACGGCGGAACCGGCAAGCGGCAGCGCGCCGAAACTGTCCGGCCCGGCCACCGTGATCGCCCCGGCGCAACCGGTCGCCGCCGCGCGCCCGGACACGCCGCGCGACGTGCCGCAAAGGCAAGAGACGCGTCGTCCTGCGCCAAAGCCGGGGCCCGCGGCGCAGGCCGACAGCGCAACACTGACAGGGCAACACGTCGTACCCGCACCGCAGGCAAAGGTGGAACGGACCCGCACCCGCGAAACCGTCCACGAACGGATCGAAACCGTTCGGATTGCCCAAAGCGCGCCCGCCTCGGCGGAGCGCACAGATCCACACCAGAGCACGCCTCCGGCAGTACCGGAAAACCCGCGTCCCGAGGCCGCGCCAGGAGAGCCCGCATCGGAAGAGATGGCTCAACCCGCCCCGCCAGCACCCACTGTCCGGATCGGCCGGATCGAGGTGCGCGCCCCGGCCAAGCCTGCGCCGCCGCCTGCGCCACCCCGTCCGGCGCCCGCGCCTGCGACGCAGACCGCGCGGCCTGCCCCGGCGCCTGCCTCACCGATGCGCTCCGGCCTCACCGACTATCTCGGCTGGAGGCGCTGAGATGGCCAATGCGCTCGCGCTCGCTTCTGTCACAGCGGTCTTGAAGGACCTGCTGAATGACGGGCTGGCGAACGCCAATCTCGATGCAATCGGGCAGTTCACGGTGACCTCTCTGCCGCTTGATGAGGTGACGAGCGGCGATGCCGACCCGATCAACCGGCTCAACATCTATATGTGGCACGCAACGCGGAACGCGGCCTGGTCCAGCCAGCGGCTGCCCGCGCGCAATACCGAGGGTGCGCGGATCGACAGCCCCTATCTGGCGCTCGATCTGCATCTGATCCTGACCGCGACGGGCGCGGAGGAGCTGCATGCAGAGATACTGCTGGGCTATGGCATGCAGATCCTCCACGAGACACCGGTGCTGACCCGCGACGCGATCCGCACGGCGCTCGGTGGTGCTGGCGGGCCGGTGGATGCGTCGCTTTTGCCCGCGGCGCAGCAGTTCATCATCGCAAGCGATCTGGCCGACCAGTTCGAGCAGATCCGCATCACGCCGGCTGTGCCCGACAAGGAGCACGCGATGCAGCTGGAGGGGATCAGCAATCTCTGGTCGGCCTTTTCGGCGCCGCTCCGGCCCTCGGCACTCTACCACGCCTCCTGCGTGCTGATCGAAAGCGCGACCCCCGTGCGGTCCTCCGTGCCGGTGCTGACGCTGGGCGGGCGCACCGCGCAGATCCGCAACCCGCAGATCACCCGGGTCCAGCTCTTGCCGCAGGGCGCGGGCGGGGCGCCCGACCCGCTGGGCGCGATCGCGCCGGGGTCCTGGGTGGCGCTGATCGGCACCGCGCTGGCCTCCGACCGGATGCGCGTGCGGCTGGGCGACCGGGTCCTGCCGGTGGTGGCGGCCAATGCGGCGAACACGCGGGTCGATGTCCAGCTTCCCGGCGACATCCGCGCCGGGCTCACCGCGATCCAGATCGAACATCTCTTCACGCCAGAGGGCGGCGGCGCCGACCGGCTTTGGGAGATGTCCAATGCCGCGCCGCTGGTGATCGCGCCGATCATGGCCGGGCATGGGGTGGCGCGAGATGGCGTGGGCCCGCGCTTCAGCGGCGCGGTGACAGTTGCGCTCAGCCATCCTGTCGGGGCCGATCAGGTGGCAGCGCTTCTCTTCAATCCGGTACCCGGGAGCGTCGAGGACGCGTTTTCGGTGCGTTGCCGGGCGCGCGCAAGCGACGGAACCGAGGTGGTGGCCGATCTGCGCGAAGTACCTGCCGCGGCCTTTCTGCTGCGGGCCGAAATCGGCGGCGCGGCCAGTGCGCTGACCATGGGGCCGACCGGCTTCGATGGGCCACTTGTGGATCTCGATCCATGACCGAAGCTGCGCAGATCCCCCCGGCGCTGGTGCAGCGCCAGGCGCTCGACCAGGCCGCGGCGCGGGTGATCTGGCTGCTGTCGCGCGACGGGCCGGAGCCCGATCTGGATGCTGCACTGACGCCGATTTCAGCACTCGCCCTGCTGGGCCTGCAGGAACTTTGCACACGCTTCGCCCTCCACGGGCTGGAGCGCGATCTGTTCCTGCTGGCGGCGGGGCCGGAGTTGTCGCTGGAGGCCGCAGGTACTCTGGCGGCCCATCCGCTTGCGGTGGAGGGCCGGGCGACCCCCGTGCTGGCCGAGGCCGTCCTGGGACCTGAGGCGGTGGACGCGCTCGGCCTCACGCGCCATCTGCGGGATGCGGGGCTCGTCGCGCTTGCGCCGGGGCCGGTCCTCGCGCATCGCCCCCTGTCCGTCGATGCCGCCGTCGTCCATGCGCTGCGTGGCATGCCGCAGCCCTGCGAGGCGCTGATGCCCGCGCTCACACCGCTCGTACCGGGACCGGAGAGCGAGCACGCCACGACGCTGGCCGCTGCGCTCAGCCATGCGCGGGAGGGCGATGCGCTGATTGCCCTCGATGCCGGTCCCGGTGCAGACGCCGCCATCCTTGCCGCGACCGCCTTCGCGCTGCACGGGCTGAGGTGCTATGCGCTCGACCCCGAAGGCGCGGATCTGGGCGAGGATGAGATCGCCCGCGCTGCGACCCGCGACATGGTGCTGCTGGGCGCCGGTCTGGTGCTGGACGCCACAGAGGTGCGGCTGGCCGAACGGATCACCGCGCCAATGGTGCTGACCGGCCCCGCCCCGCGCGGCTGCCGCCG